>JAEXPS010000134.1 GCA_023438885.1 Actinomycetes bacterium | reverse complement strand
GCGGGGGGGAGGGTGGGGTGCGGGGTGAGGGTGGGGTGGGGAACCGGGGGTGGGGTCGGGGCGTTGGGTACCGTTGGCGTCAACCGTCTGAGGAGAGCTCCGTGGCAAACCCCGTCTTCGAGTCCAGCCCCGTCTTCGGTGACCCCCGTCGCCAGGCGAACAAGGGCGCGGTGGCGACGCAGGCAGCAAGCACCGCGACGCTGGAGCAGATGTACTCCGCGCCGGCAGCCACCGCACGCGAGACCGGCCGCCTGACGTACGACGACGTCATCATCAAGACCGCCGGCCTTCTGGGCGTTCTCGTGGTGCTGGCCGCCGCGACGTGGTGGGGCACCGAGTCGGGCGCCCTGCCGCAGGGCACGTGGATGATCGCGATGGTCGTCGGGCTGGTGCTCGGCCTGGTGAACGCCTTCAAGCGGAAGCCCAGCCCGGCCCTCATCACGCTGTACGCGGCGGCGCAGGGCGTGTTCCTCGGCGGCATCTCGCTCGCGTTCTCGGACCTGACGTTCGACGGCAAGGCGGCGCAGCCGATCGTGCTCCAGGCGGTGCTGGCGACGATGGCGACGTTCGGTGCCTCGCTGTGGCTCTACTCGTCGGGCAAGGTGCGCGTCACCCCGAAGTTCTACCGCTGGCTGATCATCGCGCTCGTCGGCTACCTGGTGTTCCAGCTCGTGAACATCGGGCTCTCGTTCTTCGTCGACTCCGGCCCGTTCGGGCCGATGCGCAGCGGCGGCCTCGGCATCATCGTGGGCCTGATCGCCGTCGGCCTGGCCGCCGCGAGCCTGATCGTCGACTGCGACGCCATCAAGCGCGGCGTGGTCCAGGGCGTGCCGCGCGACTTCGCATGGACGGCGGCCTTCGGCCTCGTCGTCACCCTCGTGTGGCTCTACCTGGAGTTCCTGCGGCTGTTCGCGATCCTCTCCGGTCGCGACTGACACACCCGCCCGGATCGCGTCGCCCGGCAGGGCTGAGCGCGGTGCGGGTGGCAGTCTGAGCCGGTGAAGTACGCCGAGCACGTCACCGACCTCGTCGGGAACACGCCGCTGGTCAGGCTGGGGTCCGTCACCGAGGGTCTCTCGTCGCTGGTGCTGGCCAAGGTCGAGTACCTCAACCCTGGCGGTTCGGTGAAGGACCGCATCGCGGGCGAGATGGTCGAGGCCGCCGAGGCAGCCGGCCTGCTGCGACCCGGCGGCACCATCGTCGAGCCCACCAGCGGCAACACGGGGGTAGGCCTCGCGCTCGTCGCGCAGCGCAAGGGGTACCGGTGCGTGTTCGTCTGCCCGGACAAGGTGAGCCAGGACAAGCGCGACGTGCTGCGCGCCTACGGCGCCGAGGTGGTGGTGGTGCCCACCGCGGTGCCACCGGACCACCCCGACTCCTACTACTCGGTCAGCGACCGGCTGGTGCGCGAGATCCCCGGCGCGTGGAAGCCCGACCAGTACTCCAACCCACACGGCCCCGCGGCGCACTACGCCACCACCGGCCCGGAGATCTGGGCCGATACCGACGGTCAGGTGACCCACCTCGTGGCCGGTGTCGGCACCGGCGGCACCATCACCGGAACGGGTCGCTACCTCCATGAGGTCTCCGGTTGGGCGGTGCGGGTGATCGGCGCCGACCCCGCCGGCTCGGTCTACTCGGGCGGGGACGGGCGCCCGTACCTCGTCGAGGGCGTGGGCGAGGACTTCTGGCCGTCGGCCTACGACCCGAGCGTGCCCGACGAGGTCGTCGCGGTCAGCGACGCGGACTCCTTCGCCATGACGCGCCGGCTGGCGCGGGAGGAGGGGCTGCTCGTCGGCGGGTCCAGCGGGATGGCCGTGGTAGCGGCGCTGCGGGTCGCGCGGCGACTGGAGCAGGAGGATCCGGCCGCGGCGGCAGCCGCGGTGTTCGTCGTGCTGCTGCCGGACGGCGGCCGCGGCTATCTCTCGAAGATCTTCAACGACGCGTGGATGCGCTCGTACGGTTTTCTGGCCGCGGGGGAGGGCGCCACGGTCGCCGACGTGCTGACGACGAAGACCGGTGGCCTACCCGACCTGGTCCACACCCACCCGACGGAGTCGGTGCGCGACGCCATCGAGATCCTGCGCGAGTACGGGGTGTCCCAGATGCCGGTGGTGGGCGCGGAACCGCCGGTGACGATCGGCGAGGTGGTGGGCGCGGTGTCCGAGCGGGCGCTGCTGGACGCGGTGTTCTCGGGCACTGCCGAGCTCTCCGACCGGGTGGACCGCCACATGTCGGCGCCGCTGCCGCTGGTCGGGGTGGGGGAGTCGGTGGAGTCCGCCCGGATGGCGCTGGAGAAGGCTGACGCCCTGCTGGTGGTCGGCGACGGGCGGCCCGTCGGGGTGCTGACCCGGCTGGATCTGCTGGCGTTCCTGGCTCGGTAATCACCCGGTTGCGGCTGCGGATACCGCCACGCTAGGTCTCAGACTGCGCGACGATCCGTGGTCATGGGCGTAGGGGGCTCTCGATCCGGCTTTGATCTTCGGGCCGCGCTTATGGCGAACACGCCAGTCGTGCCGGAGCGCCCTGGTTGGGAAGTCATCACGTTGCTGGTGACGGTGAAGGCCTATCCGGTGATCGGGCAGACGTCCGGGGAATCGGTGTGCGTCGCAGGTGTGCGTCTCGACACGGCAGAACCGGAGTGGGTCCGCCTCTTCCCCGTCGGCTTTCGGAGCCTGCCCCCGGACCAGCAGTTCCACAAGTACGACGTCGTGCGGTTGCGTGCTCAGCGGCGAGAAGGGTCGGACCGGCGTTCCGAGACCTACCGGCCGAGCCTGGACACGCTGGTACGCGGACCTTCGGTCGACACCGACCGGGGCTCGTGGCATCGCCGGTGGGAGCTGGTCGGAGCCCTCGCTGGTGAGACGACGACGTGCGACCTCACACGCGCGGCGCGAGAGAGGGGCCAAGCCGCTCCTTCGCTTGGGCTGATCAAGCCCCGCGACATCAAGATGGACGTGGCACCGAACCCCGAGTTTCGCGCGGGCGGGCCGACCGATGTTGACGTCGATCTCTTCGGCACCGAACGCGAGGTGCTCGAGAAGACTCCATTCCTCGTGACCTACCGATACCGCTGCGCGGCTTCAGAGTGCTCCGGCGGCCACAAGCAGTCTCTGATCGATTGGGAGTCGGGCCGGCTGGCGCGACGGAACCTTCAGAACCGATCGGCCGATGAGGCCATCGCCCTCCACCGCAGGCGGTTCTTCGATGAGTTGTGCTCGCCTGCCCGCGACACCTACTTCTTCGTCGGCAACCAGCATCAGTACCCGGGTTCGTTCCTTGTCTTGGGAGTGTTCTGGCCGCCTGCCGGAAGCCGGCCGGCTCCGATGTTCGAGTTCTAGGCGACGGCTCGCTGTAGCCGAGCCTCAAGCGCGCGGATGACGAGCTGCCGGTGGCAGAGGTCCTCGTCCGCCTCGAAGCAGAGAACGACGACATCGACAGACTCGGCCAGATTCTGCAGGGTCGCTAGAGCTTCGCGGGCGCTCTCAGCCGAGAGCACCTCGTTGAGGAAGCGCGACCGCGCTTCCACACCCTCATCCGTGTGGACACGTGCGAATGCGCCTCGGTTGTCTCGAGGGTTGCCCAACGCCGGCAGGTGCAGGTAACCGAGCCCGGCCGCGCTCAGCGCCGACTCGAGAGCTCGACGAGAAAACCCTCGTTTGCGTGACAAGGGCGTGAGGCGGATGTCGACCACGGTTGTGACGTCGTGTGCGCGCGCGAACTGGACGAGGTCCTCGACCGTCCGGCCCTGATATCCCCAGCCGTGGAGGTGGGCTGCGGCACCGGCCATGGGCCGGATCCTGCCACAAGCGGCGGCCCGCTGCAGGGCTGCGTCCACGGGCGCCGTGGCCCGACTAGGGTGCTGCGCGTCCATCCCATCGACGACGAGGGAACACTCGCGTGGCCATCTACGACCTGCCGCTTGACCAGCTCCGCACCTACCGGCCGGACCTGGACGAGCCGGCGGACCTCGACGAGTTCTGGACCGCGACCCTGGCCGAGACTCGGGCCTTCGACCTCGCGCTGAGCGCGGAGCCCGTCGCCACTGGCCTGACGGCGATCGAGACCCTCGACGTCACCTTCGCCGGCTTCGGCGGCCACCCGGTCAAGGCGTGGTTGATGCGCCCGGCCCGCGCCGACGGGCCGCTGCCGGCGGTGGTGGAGTACCTCGGCTACGGCGGCGGCCGTGGCCTGCCGATCGACCGGTTGACCTGGGCCGCGGCCGGCTACGCGCACCTGGTGATGGACACCCGCGGCCAGGGCTCGGCGTGGGGGAACGGCGGCGACACCGCGGACCCGGCGGGCACCGGGTCGTCGTACCCCGGCTTCATGACCCGCGGCATCGAGGACCCGACGACCTACTACTACCGCCGCCTGATGACCGACGCGGTGCGCGCCGTCGACGCCGTCCGGGCGCTGCCGTTCGTCGACCCCGCGAAGGTCGCGGTCACCGGTGTCTCGCAGGGCGGCGGCCTCGCGCTCGCGGCGGCGGGCCTGGCCGACGACCTCGCCGCGGTGATGCCGGACGTGCCGTTCCTCTCGCACTACCGGCGCGCCGTCGACGTGACGGACGAGCGGCCGTACTACGAGATCGTCCGCTATCTCCAGTCGCACCGGGACGGCGAGGCCCGCGTCTTTCGCACGCTCGCGTATCACGACGTCGCCTCGCTGGCCCGGCGCGCCACCGCCCCCGCGCTGTTCTCCACCGCGCTGCGCGACACGATCTGCCCGCCGTCCACGGTGTTCGCCGCCTACAACCACTACGGCGACCAGGCGCCGGTGCGGCCGGCCACGGCCATCGAGGTCTACCCCTTCAACCTCCACGAGGGCGGCCAGGGCCACCACGTCTCCCGGCAGCTCGCGTTCCTGGAGCACACCCTGAGAGGCTGACGCCGGGGACTTCCGTCACAAGGGTGTTGCGTAATTGCCCTTAGGTTTGGCTAACCTTAGTCCGGTTGGTCAACACCGGGCGTTGCGCCCGCACCCTCGGAAGGACTCCCTTGCGCTCCTCACGCACCTTCACCGCGGTCGCTGCCGCAGCTCTGGTCGCGATTCTCGCCGCGTGCTCGTCGTCCGGTGCGGCCGACGAACCGACGAGCGCCGCGCCCGCGGCCGCCGGCGGCGACACGTTCCCGGTGACCATCGAGCACGCCTACGGCACCACGACGATCACGCAGAAGCCCGAGCGCGTGGCGACCGTCGCCTGGGCGAACCACGAGGTGCCGCTGGCCCTCGGCATCGTGCCGGTCGGCATGAGCAAGGCCACCTGGGGGGACGACGACGGCGACGGCGTGCTGCCGTGGGTGGAGGACAAGCTGACCGAGCTGGGTGCGGCCACCCCCGTGCTCTTCGAGGAGACCGACGGCATCGACGCCGAGGCCGTGGCGGACACTAACCCCGACGTGATCCTCGCCGCGTACTCCGGCATCACGCAGGAGGAGTACGACACCCTCTCGAAGATCGCTCCCGTGGTCGCCTACCCCGACGTGGCATGGGGCACCGCGCTCGAGGACATGATCCGGATGGACTCCGCGGCGCTCGGGCTGGCCGACGAGGGCGACGCGCTGATCGACGACCTGCACGGCCAGGTGGACGCGGCGCTGGCGAACCATCCGGAGCTCGAGGGCAAGAAGGTGCTGTTCTCCTACCTCGACCCGGCGGACTTCAGCCAGGTCGGCTTCTACACCAGCCACGACACCCGCCCCGGCTTCCTGGCGAGCATCGGCCTGCCCATGCCCCAGGTGGTCGAGGAGGAGTCGGCCGGAACCGACGACTTCTACGTCACCATCAGCGCGGAGCAGGTCGACCGGTTCGACGATGTCGACGTCTTCGTCACCTACGGAGAGGCGGACGGAGCGATCGTCGGCCAGCTCCAGGCCGACCCGCTGCTCTCGAAGATCCCCGCGATCGCCAACGGCTCCATCGCGATCCTGCAGAACAGCACCCCGCTGGCGGCTTCGGCGAACCCGTCGCCGCTGTCGATCGGCTGGGGCATCGACGACTACTTCGCCCTGCTGGCGGGAGCGGTCAAGCAGGGGTGAGCACGGCACTCGCAGTCGCCGCGCCGCCGGACGCCCTCGCGCTCCGGCGGCCGGTGGCTGCCCGGCTGGCCTGGCTGGCGGCCGGCCTCGGTGTGCTCGCCGTGCTCCTGGTGCTGTCCGTGGCACTCGGGGCACGCGAGGTTTCCCTCGGCGACATCGTCGCCGCGCTCGGGGGCGACACGAGCACCGTGGCGCAGGCGGCCGTGGTCAAGCGGCTGCCGCGCACGGTGCTGGCGGTGCTCGTCGGGGCGGCGTTGGCGCTGTCCGGGGCCTCGATGCAGGCGGTGACCCGCAACCCGCTGGCCGACCCGGGGATCCTTGGCGTCTCGAGCGGTGCCGCGCTCGCGGTGGTGACGGGGATCGCGTTCTTCGGGCTGGCCGATCCGTACCTGACGATGGGGGTCGCCGTGGCCGGTGCCGCGGCGGCGGCCGTCTTCGTCTACGCCGTCGGCTCGCTGGGCCGGGGCGGCGCCACGCCGCTCAAGCTCGCGCTGGCGGGCGCCGCCACCACTGCGGCGCTGACCTCGCTGGTCAGCGCCGTGCTGCTGCCTCGCGTCGACGTGCTGAACACCTTCCGGTTCTGGCAGATCGGCGGGGTGGGCGGGGCCACGTGGGACCGGATCGCGATGGTGGCGCCGGTGCTCGCGGTGGGCGCGCTCGTCTGCTTCGCCTGCTCGCGCGGCATGAACTCCCTGGCCCTGGGTGACGACGTCGCCACCGGGCTCGGCGAGCACGTGGGCCGCACGCGCGCGATCGCCTCCGCCGGTGCCGTGGTGCTCGCCGGTGCGGCCACCGCCGTCGCCGGGCCCATCGGCTTCGTCGGGCTCGTGGTGCCGCACATCTGCCGGTTGCTCGTCGGGCCGGACCACCGCTGGCTGCTGCCGTTCACGGCGCTGGGCGGAGCGTCGCTGCTGGTGGCGGCCGATGTCGTCGGGCGCGTGGTCGCCCGGCCGGCGGAGGTCGAGGTCGGCATCATCACGGCGGTGGTCGGCGCGCCGGTGTTCATCTGGATCGTGCGGCGCCAGCGGGTGCGTGAGCTGTGAGCGCCGCGACCCTGACTTCCCGGGCTCCGGCCCCGGTCGCACCCGTCCCCTCGATCGCTGCCGGCCGCCGCGCTCGGATCCGGCGGCGCGCGCTGGTCTGCACCGCGCTGGCGGTGGTGGTCCTCGTCCTCGCGGTCGTCAGCCTCATGGTGGGCCACACCTTCTACGGGCTCGGTGACGTGTGGCGCGTGATCGTGGGCCAGGACGTGCCCGGCGCCTCGTTCACGGTCGGCGAGCTGCGGCTGCCGCGCGTGACGCTCGGCCTGCTCGCGGGCTTCGCCTTCGGTGCGGCGGGCGTCACGTTCCAGACGATGCTGCGCAACCCGCTCGCCGCGCCCGACGTCATCGGCATCACCTCCGGTGCCAGCGCCGCGGCCGTGCTGGGGATCGTGGTGCTCGCGCTCGACGAGACCGCGGTCTCCCTCCTCGCGCTGGCCGGCGCCCTCGTTACGGCGGCCGTGATCTACCTGCTGTCCAACAAGGGCGGCTTCGCCGGCACCCGGCTGATCCTCATCGGCATCGGCGTCGCGGCGATGCTCGACTCCCTCGTCTCCTACGTGCTCTCGCGGGCGGCCGCGTGGGACCTGCAGGCCGCGATGCAGTGGCTCACCGGCAGCCTCAACGGTGCGTCTTGGCCACGGGTGGCGCCGTTGGCCCTGGCCAGCGCCGTCCTGCTGCCCCTGCTGCTGGCGCAGGGCCGAGCGCTGTCGGTGCTGCGGCTGGGCGACGAGACCGCCGCCGGGCTCGGGGTGCGCGTGCGCACCAGCCGGCTGCTGCTCCTGGTCGCCGCCGTGGCCCTGCTGGCGTTCGCCACCGCCGCCAGCGGCCCCATCGCCTTCGTCGCCTTCATGGCCGGGCCGATCGCGGCCCGCATCGTCGGCCCCGGTGCCTCGCTGCTGGTGCCGTCCGCGCTCGTCGGGGCGCTGCTGGTGCTGGCCGGCGACCTGGCCGGGCAGTTCGCGTTCGACAACCGCTATCCGGTGGGCGTGGTCACCGGCGTGCTGGGTGCGGTGTACCTCGTCGTGCTGCTGGCGCGCACCAACCGTTCGGGAGGCTCGCTGTGACCGGAACCCACCTGCTCGAGGCGCGGGACGTCACCCTCGCCTACGGCGACCGGGTGGTCGTCGAAGGGCTCGACCTGACGGTGCCGCCGGGGGCCATCACGTCGATCGTCGGCGCCAACGGCTGCGGCAAGTCCACCCTGCTGCGGGCGCTGGCCCGGCTGCTGGCCCCCCGTGCGGGCGAGGTGCTGCTGGACGGCGTGCCGATGCGCCGGCGCGGCACCCGCGAGATCGCCCGCGTGCTCGGGCTGCTGCCGCAGAGCCCGGTGGCGCCGGAGGGCATCGCGGTGGCGGACCTCGTCGGCCGCGGCCGGCACCCGCACCAGCGGGCGCTGGCGCGCTGGAGCACGCGCGACTACGAGGTGGTCGCCTCGGCGCTGGCCGCCACGGGCATCTCGGACCTCGCTGACCGGCCGGTCGACGAGCTGTCCGGCGGCCAGCGCCAGCGGGTGTGGATCGCGATGGCCCTCGCCCAGGAGACGGACGTCCTGCTGCTCGACGAGCCGACGACCTTCCTCGACGTGGCCCACCAGATCGACGTGCTGGAACTGCTCACCGACCTCAACCGCGACCGCGGCACCACCGTGGTGATGGTGCTGCACGACCTCAACCTCGCCGCCCGCTACTCCGACCACCTCATCGCGATGCGCGACGGCGCGATCCACGCCGCCGGCACGCCCGATCAGGTGGTGACGCCCGCGATGGTGCGCGAGGTGTTCGGGCTCGAGGCGCATGTCCTCGCCGACCCGGTCTCGGGGCGGCCCGTCGTGATGCCCATCGGGAGGCACCATGTCCGTTGACACAGCGGTGGCCTCGCCCTTCGTCGTCGCCCGCGCCCGGGTGCTCGACGTCTCGCGCGTCTCGCCGACGTTCGCGCGCGTGACCTTCGGCGGAGGGCTCGACGACCTCGGCGACGTCGGCGAGGTCTACGACCAGCGGATCAAGCTGGTGCTGCCGCCCGCTGGCGGCGCGGTACCCGACCTCGCCGGGGCCGACGACTGGTACGGCGCCTGGCTCGCGGTCCCCGAGGCTGAGCGCGGCGCGATGCGGACGTACTCGATCCGCAAGCTGCTGGTGGACGACGGGGGCACCCGGGTGGTCGTCGACTTCGTGCTGCATCTCGCACCGGGGCTCACCGGGCCGGCCGCGCGCTGGGCCGCCGCGGCGGTGCCGGGGGACGAGGTGCTGCTCGTCGGCCCGCGCCGTGGCCGCGCCGAGGCGTCCGGGATCGAGTACGCGCCCGGCGACGCGCGCACGGTGGTGCTCGCCGGGGACGAGACCGCCGCGCCCGCGATCGCGCGGATCCTCGAGGACGCGGACCCGTCGCTTCGGGGGGTGGCCTTCATCGAGGTGCCGACGGCCTTCGACGAGCTGCCGATCGCGGCACCGGCCGGTGTCTCGGTGCGCTGGCTGCCTCGGGACGGCCGGCCGCACGGCGCCGCGCTGCTGCCCGCGGTGCTCGACCACCTGGACAACGGGGCTACGCCCGGCCGCATCCGCGATGTCGAGACGGCCGAGCCGCTGTGGGAGACGCCGAGCTACTCCGGGCTCGGCGAGCCCCTGCCCACGCACGCCAACCACGCGGACAGCTACTTCTGGATCGCGGGGGAGAGCGCCGTAGTGACCACGCTGCGCCGCCACCTGGTGCGTGACCTGCACATCGACCGCGCGCAGGTGGCGTTCATGGGCTACTGGCGCAAGGGCGTCGCAATGCGCGGCTAGGCATTCCTCAAGGGGGCTCATCTTTGGAGGGTGGGGACTGTTCCAGCTCCTCCGCCCAGAGACGTGGTGGAACCTGTCCGTCCGCTGGCGGGTCTGGGACCCGCGCTCGGGGCCGTCCGACGAGTTCATCTTCTGGACGAAGATCGGTGGCTGGGCATTCATCGGGCTGGGCCTCTGAGTTGCGACAACACCTCTCTTCCTCAGGGCCTGATTCCTCAGGAAACGTCGGCGAGAGCGAGCACCGCTTTCGTGCCGACGCGCCGCAGCCCGCCCGACGACGGTACGGTCGTCGGTCTGTGGGACGGCGGGGCACGGCTGTGGCAAGGACGACCTACCAGAACACCTACGCCTGGTTCGCCCAGAGACGACGGAGGGCAGGAGAGGCACAGTGTTCTGGTTCGCGGCCGAAGGCGTTCCCCGGCCGACTTGGTCCGGGGCCGCAGCCCTGTGGTGCACAAACGATGCCGGGGTCTGGGCGACCATCGTCGTGCAGGTCGACGGACACAAGCCCGAGCACGTGACCCCCTTTGGGCCCTATGTGGCCGGAAGTGTCGTTGGGGCACTGGACCACCTCGCTGAACTCGGCGTTGCTGTGCCACCCGACCTCGCCCAGCCCGCGGATCCGAGGGGAGATCACTTCCCGCTCGGCCAGCCGGGCTTCGTGCGCTTCGACGGCCGGCTCGCGTTGGCGTTCACCTGGATTCGGGAACCAGCACAGGTTCTGTACGTGCACCATCCTCGGTCCGACGACGAAGTCATCGTGATCGTGGCCCCCGCCAGCGTCGCCTCGATCGAGCTGACGCCATGGCAGGGACCAGGGCCCCGCGCTTCGAACGAGTGGGAGCTCTGAGGCTCGGCGGGTGCGGGGAGAGCACCGTGGTGAAGACCCTGCGCCGGCACCGGGTGCGTGACCTGCACATCGACCGCGCGCGGATGGCGTTCGTGGGCTACTGGCGCAAGGGCGTCGTGACCGCGCAAGACGTGACTGCGCAGGACGGCCGTCAGCGCGTCGGCGCGGTGTCCTCGACCCCGTCGAGGGTGTCCTCGAGACTCGCGTACAGGAGCGCGTGCACCTTCTCGACGTGGGGGATGTCGTCGAACTCGAGCGGGTCGTCGGACGCTGACTCGACGATGAGGGTTCCGGTCCCGAGCATGCGGTCGACGAGTCCGTGGCGGAACTGCACCGAGTTGATGCGCCGAACCGGGATGTCGATGCCCGAGCGGGTGACGATGCCCTGGCGGAACATCACGCGCTGGTCGGTGACGACGAAATGGGTCGTGCGCCACGAGACCAGCCGCACCAGGAACAGCACCACGGCAGCGAGCCAGACGACGCCGAGGGCGATCTGCAGGGGCAGCCGCACCGAGTCGACGCTGTCGCTCCCGCCCGCCCACACCGCCCCCCAGCCGCACAGGACGGTCACGACGACGAGGATGAGCCCGCGGCCGAACAGCATCTTGACGTGCGGGTGCTTGTGGACGACGACCTGCTCGCCGTCGGTGAGGATGTCCTCCGGGTAGGGCATTGCGGTCTCCTCGTCGTGCAGGGTCGGTCGGCCGCAGCATCCCACGACGTGACGCGTGACGAGGGGGGTATCGCCGTCAGCTGCGCGACGCGCCGGACCTAGGCGGCCCCTTCCTTCTGTGTGGTGAGCCGGCCGTTGACCCACCAGGCGATCTCGACCAGCACGATCCCGATGGCCGCGCTGAGGAACGCGATCCTCAGGTGCTCGGGGTTGCCCGGGTCCAGCAGGAACAGCTCCTGCGTCAGCGGCAGCGTGAACATCAGCGTGGACCCCGCCACCATGAGGGCCACCAGCAGCACCTTCCACGGCGCGAACGGCCGCGCGACGAGCGCCAGCACCCACAGCGCGATCGCCGTCAGGGTGATGAGGGCCGCGGTGCTGGCCTGGGTGCGTGCCTCGTCGGACGCCCCCACCCCCGGGTAGGTGAGCGAGTAGGTGACCATGCAGGCGACGGCGATGATCGCGCCGGCGGGGATCGCGGTGCGCATCACGCGCGAGACGAAGCCCGGGCGCGCGCGCTCGTTGTTCGGCGCCAGCGAGAGGATGAACGCCGGCACGCCGATGGTGAACCAGCCGGTGATCGTCACGTGGCGCGGGTAGAAGGGGTACGGCAACGCGTCGAACCCGATGAGCCCGGGGATGCCCACCATGAGCGCCAGCAGCACCGAATAGACGGTCTTGGTGAGGAACAGCGTGGAGACGCGCTCGATGTTGCCGATGACGCGCCGCCCCTCGGCGACCACGTGCGGCAGCGTGGCGAACTTGTTGTCGAGCAGCACGATCTGCGCCACCGAGCGCGTCGCCGGGCTGCCCGCACCCATCGCCACGCCGATGTCGGCGTCCTTGAGGGCCAGCACGTCGTTGACACCGTCGCCGGTCATCGCCACGGTGTGCCCGCCCTGCTGGAGGGCACCGACCATGGCGCGCTTCTGGTCGGGGGTCACCCGGCCGAAGATCGTCGATCGCTCCAGCTCGTCGGCCAGCGCCGTGGGCTCGTCGGGCAACGAACGCGCGTCCACCGGGGACTCCGCCCCGGCCAGGCCCAGCGACGCGGCGACGGCGCCGACCGACGCCGCGTTGTCGCCGCTGATCACCTTGACCGAGACGTGCTGCCCGGCGAAGTAGTCCAGGGTGTCGCGGGCGTCGGGCCGCACCTTCTGGTCGAGGACGACGAGGGCGACGGGGTCCACCCGGCCGGGGGCGCCGGGGGCGTCGACGGGCTGGTCCGCGCGGCCCAGCAGCAGCACGCGCAGACCGCGGGCCGCGAGGTCGTCTGCCTCGCCGCGCTGGTCGTCGTCCGTGAGCAGCACGTCGGGAGCGCCGAGCACCCACTGGCCCTGGCCGTCGAAGCCGGCGCCGCTCCATTTGCGGGCCGACGAGAACGCCGCGGTGCTCTGCACGCGCCAGCCCGGGTCGTCGGGGTACGCCTCGGCGATCGCCTGGAGGCTGGCGTTCGGCATGGGGTCGGCGGCGGCGAGGGCGGCCAGGGCGAGGGCGGCGTCGTCGGGCGCGGCGCCGCCGAGCACCCGCACCTCCGCGAGCGTCATCGCGTTCTCGGTGAGGGTGCCGGTCTTGTCGGCGCAGACCACGTCGACGCGTGCGAGCCCCTCGATGGCGGGCAGCTCGTTGACCAGGCACTGGCGCTGACCGAGCCGGATGACGCCGACCGCGAACGCGATCGAGGTCATGAGCACCAGGCCCTCGGGCACCATCGGCACCAGGGCGGCGACCATGCCGCGCAGCGCCTCGTCCAGCGGCTGGTCCCCGGAGAGCTGGTTGTAGATCGAGATGAGGCCGGCGGGGATCAGCATCCAGGTGATCACCGTGAGGATCTTGTTGATGCCGTTGCGCAGGTCGGACTTCACCAGCGTGAACCGGCTCGCCTCCTCGGCGAGGCGGGCGGCGTAGGCCTCGCGGCCCACCTTGGTGGCGCGGTAGGCCCCGGTGCCGGCGACGACGAAGCTGCCGGACATCACTGCGTCGGAGGGCTGCTTCACGAGCGGGTCGGCCTCGCCGGTGAGCAGCGACTCGTCGACCTCGAGGGCGGCGGCCTCGACGATCTCGCCGTCGACGATGAGCTGGTCGCCGGCGCTGATCTCGATGACGTCGTCGGCCACCACGTCGCTCGGGGTCAGCTCGACGGCTTGGCCGTCGCGGCGGACGCGCGGGCGGGCCTGGCCGACGATGGTCAGCCGGTCCAGTGTGCGCTTGGCGCGCAGCTCCTGGACCATGCCGACGCCGGAGTTGACCACGATCATCAGGCCGAACAGACCGTCCAGGAACGAGCCGGTCGACAGGATGATGACGAACAGCACGGCGAGGATCGCGTTGATCCGCGTGAAGACGTTGGCCCGGACGATCTCACCGACGCTGCGGCTGGCGCGCACCGGGACGTCGTTGACCTGCCCTGCCGCGATCCGCTCCGCGACCTCTGCCGACGTCAGTCCGCGCTCGGTCAGGACCTCACTGGCCACGCCCACTCCTCGTCTCCGCCGGGCCTGGCGGCCCGGCTCATCAGGAACGATGCCCTGCCGCCACCTGCAACGTCCAGGACGCCAGGAGGGTGCCCTGCTGTCGGCCGCGGTGGCTCGGCGCCGGGCGGCCTGTCGGCGAGCCGTGTGAGGATGGGCACCATGACTGATGCCCTTCCCACCGCCACCGGCGGCTTCGGCGACAAGCCCGTCCTGACCTTCCCCGAGTCGCCGGCTCCGGCCGACCTCGTGGTGCAGATCCTCTCGCGTGGCACCGGCGAGCCCGTCGAGGCCGGCCAGGACATCGAGGTGAACTACCTCGGCCAGAGCTGGGGCGGCGGCATCTTCGACAACTCGTACGACCGCGGGGAGTCGATCAGCTTCCCGATCGGCGTCGGCGCCGTCATCGCCGGTTGGGACGAGGGCCTCGTCGGTCAGCAGGTGGGCTCACGCGTACTGCTGTCGATCCCGTCGCACCTGGGCTACGGCGACCGCGGCGTGCCGCAGGCGGGCATCCGCGGCGGCGACACCCTGGTGTTCGTCGTCGACATCCTCGGCGTCAGCTGAGATCAGCTGAGCCCGTCCGCGAGGGTCTCGACGAGGTAGCGGAAGCTGACCTCGACGTCCTCCGGCATCCCGAAGCCGCCCGCGAGCTCCAGCTCGACGAAGCCGTGCACGGCCGCGCGCACGGCGCGGACGGCATCGACCCAGCGGTCCTTCGGCGCACCCAGCTGCTCGACGACCTCGGCGATCACCGCCGCGGTCCGGGCGGCGGGTTCGCCGAGGGCCGTCGCCTCGGCACCCTGGACCGCGCGGTAGCGGCCGGGGTGGGCGAGGGCGTAGCCGCGCGTGGCGCCGGCGACTGCCCACAGGGCGTCTCGGCCGGTCTGGCCGTCGACCCCGTTCTCCAGGGCGGCCGTCAGTTCGTCGACGCACCGGTGGGCCACGGCCGTGCGGAGAGCAGGCAGGCCGTCGACGTGCTTGTAGAGGCTGGGCACCGCGACGCCTGCTCTCGTCGCGACCGCCGAGAGCGTCAGGGCCGCGAAGCCTGAGGGTCCGCCGTCATCGACCACCGCGAGGGCGAGGTCGACGACGGCCTCACGGCTCAGCCCGGCGCGGGGCACCTCAGGCCGCCGTCGCGGGAAGCGCGGCGAGGAACGCCAGCATCTCGGGGACGACGAGGTCGGGTGCCTGGTGCTGCGGGTAGTGCGCGACGTCGTCGAGAAGGACGACGCGGGCGCCCGTGCTTTCCTCGATCCACGCCGCCTCCGCGACCGGGTCCTTGAAGTCCGGGTCCCGCCGGCCGACGAAGGCGAGGATCGGCGCGTGGAGCTCGTCGAGCCGCTGCTCCACCGGCTGATGGGTCAGCTGGCGGGTCAGCGCCCGGAACTGGGCGAGGCGGGTGGGGTCGTCGTACGCGGCCTTGAGAGCGGCGACGTGCTCCGCCAGCCAGGGCGCCCGGCGGCCGCGGCTGAGGGTGTCGCGGTAGTAGCGCGTCCACAGGCGCGCGCCCCACGGGCGGGCGAAGAGGAGCGGGTACGTGGCCTTGACCGCGGCGGCGGCGAGGCGGCTCATGTGCGGGTCCCTGAGGAAGGGGCCGAAGAGGACGAGCGCGCGCACGGCGTCGGGCCGCTCGGCGGCCGCCCACGCGGCTGAGCCGGCGCCCATCGAGTTGCCGAGGAGCACGGCCGGGCCGCCGCCGAGTTCCTCGATCAGCGCGAGGACGTCCTGGCCCGTGGCAATGTCGCCGAACGTGCGGAACGTGGTGTCCGAGTCGCCGTGGCCGCGCAGGTCGGTGACGGCGACCCGGTACCCGGCGGCGACGAGGGGGCCGACGAGATCACGCCAGGTGCCACGCAGATCGCCCATGCCGGGGACGAGGACGGCGAGCGGCCCATTCTCGGGCCCGTCGACCGTGTAGGAGATGCGCCCCTGGTCGGTCTGGAGATACCGAAACTGTGTCATGACCCCAAAGCTAACGCCATTAGCCAACTGAGTCAACCCTCCCCAGATCCGCAGCGTCCGAGCAAGTGGTTGCTAGAACCACCACTTCCTCGGACGTCCGCCCTGTCATGACCGCAGCGTCCGAGGATGTGGTTGCTAGAGCCACCACTTCCTCGGACGTTCGCGCAGTTCGACCTGCACGTCCGGGCAGAGTGAGCCGATGGCGTCACCGCGCTCGCGTTGCGGTCAGGGCTGCGGGGAGAGGGACTGAACCATCTCCAAGGTGTCGGCCTCTGCGGCGGGCTTGTCGTCGCGGTAGCGCAGCACGCGGGCGAAGCGCAGCGCCACGCCGCCGGGGTAGCGCGTCGAGCGCTGCACGCCGTCGAAGGCGATCTCGACCACCTGCTCCGGGCGCAGCGTCACCACCCAGCCGTCGTCGGACACCTCGAGCTCGCGGAACCGTTTCGTCTGCCAGGCGAGCATCTCGTCCGTCATGCCCTTGAACGTCTTGCCGAGCATGACGAACCCGCCGGCGGGGTCACGTGCGCCCAGGTGGATGTTGGAGAGCAGCCCCTGCCGGCGTCCCGATCCGCGTTCCACCGCGAGCACGACGAGGTCCAGCGTGTGCCGCGGCTTGACCTTCACCCACGCCGCACCGCGCCGCCCGGCGGCGTATGTGGCATCGGCGGCCTTGACGATCACGCCCTCCTGCCCGGCGGCCACCCAGGCAGCGAACTGCTCCTGCGCCTCGGCCGCGTCGGACGTCACCAGCCGGTCCACCGCCCGATCACCGGCGAGACGGTCGAGCACCACCAGCCGCTCAGTCAGGGGCGCATCGAGCAGATCGTGCCCGTCGAGGTGCAGCACGTCGAAGAAGAACGGGGTCAGCGTCGCGGACCCGGCGAGATCTGCATCGCGCGTCATGGCCCGCGAGCTCGTCTCCTGGAATGGCCGCGCCCGCCCGGCGGGGTCGAGGGCCAGCGCCTCGCCGTCGAGCACGAAGCGCCCGGCCGGCATCGCCCCTGCGATCGCGACGATCTCGGGCACGCGCGCGGTGATGTCGTCGAGCGAGCGCGTGAACACCCGCACCTCGTCGCCGTCGCGGTGCACCTGGATGCGGATGCCGTCGAGCTTGACGTCGACCACCGCGGGCGCGCCCTGAACCACCCCGAGAGCGGCGAACGCAGCGGCGACGTCCGGGGCCGACGAGGCCAGCATCGGCCGCACAGGCCGCCCGACGGTCAGGCCGATCGAGGCGAGGGCCGCCGCGGGCTCGTCGGACCCGAGAGCGGCGATCGCCACCACGGCCGTGTCCCCGGCCAGCATCGCCGCACGCCGCACCAGTTCCGGCGGCTGCCCGGACGCCTCCGCGACCGCGTCGAGGATCAGCGCATCGAGCGCGCCCTGTCGCACCTCGCCCGTGACGAGGCCACGCAGGAACCGCTGCTCCTCTGCCGTCGCCGCACCGAAGAGCGCGGCTGCCGCCCGCTCGCGCCCGGCGGCCGAGCCGGGCCCGGACAGGCCCGCCATCTGCTCGAACGCCGCATCGACGTCGGCCACCGTCAGCGACGGCGCCTCCGCCGGCTCCGGCAGCGAGGCCATCGACCGCCACCCGAGCCCGGTGCGCCGCTGGCGAAGCTCCCCACCGAGGTAGCGCGCGACGAGCCCCACCACGCCCTCGTCGGCCGCCGTGCGCAGCGCGGCGACCAGGAGCGAACGCTTCGCGTTGCGCGCGGGCGTCGCGGCGACGGCCGCAGACGTGGCGGCAACCTCGGCGAGCAGCACCCGCCCATCGTCGCGCGCCCCACCCACACCGAGAGCAGCGAGGCGCGAAGCACGTCGGGGAGGCGCGGATCGCGCGCCTGCACCGAGCCGCACCGCACCCCGGCCGTCGTCGCGTTCTGTCAGGTCAGGCGGGCGCCGTGTCAGTGGTAGCCGCGAGTCTCCTGCGCAGGGGATGGGGTCGTGGTCAGGTTGGTGCCCATCCGGGACGGTGGTGTCCCGGAGACGTTGATAGTGCTTCGCGAAGGGGTCAAGACTCTCGACGACGTCGTGCTGGCTCAGGCATGCGAACGTGCGCTCGGTGAGATCGGAGTCCCGGGGCCGCACTGGACCGTGGTCGTGCCGGACCCTTCACCTGCGGCATTTGCCTTGGCGCGGACGCTCTTCCGCGGCCCTATCGACAACCCGGCCTACGAGGGGAGGCGGCCGTAGCATGACGGTTGTGACGACGGCGGATCTGCTCTACGACCCGAACGAGGTCGGGTCGGATCTCGTCGTGCTCTGCTGGATTTCGCAGGGTCCTCGCGCGGACGACGCAGGCTTCGACCCACTGCCCGGCGATCCGGTGCGAGTGACGGACGCTGACGGAGAGGATCTGACGGCGCGCGTCGTGCGACGTGACGACAACCGCGTCTGGGTGCGGCTGGACGTTCCTGGGCTGCTGTCGCAGCTCGCCTGAAGTCGATCACATCTAGCCGCTTGCAGTTCCGTCTCGACGCCGAGCCGCTCGTTGGGGCGCCTCACGTCGCCGCGCGGGCCCGCGCCGGGTAGTCGACGATGTCCGGGTGCACCTGTCCACCGAGCTGACCGCCACGGGCGGTAACACCACCGGCATCCGAGTTCCCGCCGAGGTCGTCGCGGAGCTCGGCGGCGGGAGCCGGCCCAAGGTCGTCGCGACCGTCAACGGGCACACGTGGCGCTCGTCGATTGCGCCGTACAACGGCGAGTACTGGCTGGGCGTCAGCGCGGCGAACCGGGCCGCGGCCGGCATCGCGGCGGGCGACTCCGTTGAGCTGGACATCGAGCTCGACACCGCGCCGCGCACCGTGGAGGTGCCCGACGACCTCGCCTCCCCCCTCCATGCGTCACCGGCCGCCAAGGCGGCGTGGGACGCCCTGTCGTACAGCCACCAGCGCCAGCACATCGAGGCTGTCGCCGGCGCGAAGACCCCCGAGACGCGCGTGCGCCGCATCGCCGCCGTAATCGCCAAGCTCCAGCCCTGACCTCGCCACAACGTCCGAGGTAGGCGGGGCTCTACCCCTGGTTACCTCAGACGTTGGGGAGCGTCAGGCCGGAACGGGGCAGGCCACGCCGGTCGAGTTGATCGGGCAGTAACCGTGCGGGTTCTTGTCGAGGTACTGCTGGTGGTAGCCCTCGGCGTAGTAGAACTCGCCGGCCTCGGCCGCGGGCCGGATCTCCGTGGTGATCGAGCCAAGCCCGGCAGCGGCCAGCCGGGGCGCGTACGCCTCACGGGTCGCCCTCGCCGCCTCCAGCTGCTCGTCAGTCGTCGTGTACACAGCCGACCGGTACTGCGTCCCCACGTCGTTGCCCTGCCGGAACCCCTGGGTCGGGTCGTGCTCCTCCCAGAAGTGCCGCAGCAGGTCCACGTCGGAGAGCACGGACGGGTCGTACGCCACCAGCACGGTCTCCGCCTGCCCGGTGCGCCCGGTGCAGACCTCCTCGTACGTCGGGTACGGCGTGAACCCGCCCATGTACCCCACCGCCGTGGTCACCACGCCCGGCAGCGCCCACGCCGCCTTCTCCGCGCCCCAGAAGCACCCGGACGCCAGGTAGAGCACGCGCGTCCCGTCGGGCCACGGCCCGGCCAGCGGCGTGCCCAGCACCGTGTGGGTCGCAGGGATCGAGTACGCGTACGACGAGCGGCCCGCCAGCGCGTCCTCGCGCGCCACCATCGTCGACTTCACACCAGAACCGAAGAGGAAACCCATCGCCGACTCCTTTCCGCCACACACAACCCCAACCCCCGGACGCGTGTTCCGCCGTCCGCGACAGCAGCCCGTAGGCTCGTCGAACGTGAGCGACGACCCGCACGACGAGACCTACGGCTTCGCCACGCGTGCGATCCACGCGGGCCAGGACCCGGACCAGACCACCGGCGCGGTGGTGCCCCCGATCTACCAGGTGTCCACCTACAAGCAGGACGGCGTGGGCGGCCTGCGCGGGGGCTACGAGTACTCCCGCTCCGGCAACCCGACGCGCACGGCGCTCGAGACGGCGCTCGCGGCGGTCGAGGGCGGGGCGGCGGCATTCGCCTTCGCCAGCGGCCTGGCCGCCGAGGACACCCTGCTGCGCGCAGCCCTGCGCCCCGGCGACCACGTGGTGCTCGGCAACGACGCCTACGGCGGCACGTACCGCCTGATCGCGCGCGTGTTCGGCCCCTGGGGCATCGAGCACACGGCCGTCGACACGTCCGACCCCGACGCGGTGCTGAACGCGATCCGCCCGGGCCAGACGAAGGCCGTCTGGGTCGAGACACCGTCGAACCCGCTGCTCGGCATCGCGGACATCGCGGCGATCGCCAGCCACGCGCAGGCGGCCGGTGCGCTGCTGGCCGTCGACAACACGTTCGCCAGCCCCGCGCTGCAGAACCCGCTGGCACTCGGCGCGGACGTCGTCGTCCACTCCACCACCAAGTACGTCGGCGGTCACAGCGACCTGGTCGGCGGGGCCCTGGTGGTGGCCGACGGCGCACAGCTGCCCCTCGAGCTCGTCGGGCCCACGGGGACCACCAACCTGCGCGACGCCCTCGCCTTCCACCAGAACGCCTCCGGCGCCGTCGCCGGCCCCTTCGACGCCTGGCTGGCGCTGCGCGGTCTCAAGACGCTCGAGGTGCGCATGCAGCGCCACTGCGTCAGCGCCCGCCGCATCGCCGAGCACCTGAGCCACCATGGCGCGGTGACGCAGGTGTACTACCCGGGTCTGGACACGCACCCCGGCCACGAGGTCGCCGCGCGCCAGATGCGCGCGTTCGGCGGCATGGTCTCGTTCCGCGTCGGCAGCGAGGAGCGGGCGGTCGCCGTGTGCGGCGCCACGCGGCTGTTCACGCTCGCGGAGTCGCTGGGCGGCGTCGAGTCGCTCATCGAGCACCCCGCCCGGATGACCCACGGCTCGGTGGTCGGCACGGCCCTGGAGGTGCCCGACGACCTCGTCCGCCTCTCGGTGGGCCTCGAGGACGCCAACGACCTCGTCGCCGACCTGGATCGCGCGCTGGACTCGCTGTGATCGGCCCCGCGGACGTCAAGGATGCCGCCGCCCTGCTGGCAGGCGTGGCCGTCCGCACGCCGGTGCAGCGCAGCCGGGTGCTCTCCGAGCTCGTCGGCACCGACGTGTGGCTCAAGTGCGAGAACCTCCAGCGGGCCGGCTCGTTCAAGATCCGCGGCGCGTACACGCGCATCTCCCGGTTGTCCGACGAGGAGAAGGCGCGCGGTGTCGTCGCGGCCAGCGCCGGCAACCACGCACAGGGCGTCGCGCTCGCGGCCCAGCTGCTGGGCCTGCGGTCGACGGTGTTCATGCCGGTGGACGCCGCCCTGCCCAAGCTGGCGGCCACCAAGGCGTACGGCGCCCACGTGGTGCTCCACGGCAGCTCGGTGGACGAGGCGCTGATCGCCGCGCACGAGTTCGCGGACTCCACGGGCGCGGTGCTGATCCACCCGTTCGACCACCCGGACATCGACGCGGGGCAGGGGACCGTGGGCCTGGAGATCGCCGAGCAGGTGCCCGGCGTGCGCACCGTGCTGGTGCCGGTGGGCGGCGGCGGGCTGACTGCCGGGATCGTCGCGGCGCTCGACGAGTACCCGGGCGTCGAGGTGGTGGGCGTGCAGGCCGCCGAGGCCGCCGCGTACCCGGCATCGCTGGCGATGGGCCACCCGGTCAAGGCGGTCGAGATGCACACGATGGCCGACGGCATCGCCATCGGACTGCCCGGCCGCGTGCCGTTCGAGGTGCTGGCCGCGCACCACACGCAGGTGCTCACCGTCTCGGAGGAGGACATCTCCCGCGCGCTGCTGCTGGTCGCGGAGCGGGCGAAGCTCGTCGTCGAGCCCTCCGGGGCCGTCGGGGTCGCAGCCCTCATGGCCGAGCCGGCGGCCTTCGCCGGGCGCGGACCCATCGTGGTGGTGCTCTCCGGCGGCAACGTCGACCCGCTGATGCTCATGCGCCTGATCCGCCACGGCCTGGCCGCCGCCGGCCGGTTCCACACGCTGCGGATCACCATCGAGGACGCGCCGGGTGCGCTGGCCACGGTGCTGCGTGACATCGCCAACCTCGGCGCCAACGTCATCGACGTGGTGCACCTGCGCACCGGCTCGGACCTGGCCTTCGACGAGGTCGCGATCGAGGTCCAGGTGGAGACCAAGGGTCCGGAGCACTGCGTCGAAGTGACCCACCGCCTGATGGGGGCCGGGTACCGTCTGGCGGTGTGAGCTTGCGATACACGGAGGTGGACGTCTTCACCGACACGTTGACGCTGGGCAACCCGGTCGCGGTGGTGCACGGCGCTGACGGTCTCTCCGACGAGACGATGGCCGCCTTCGCCCGCTGGACCAACCTCTCCGAGACCACGTTCCTCTTGGCGCCCACAGACCCCGCCGCCGACTACCGGGTACGCATCTGGACGCCGGGTGGCGAGCTGCCGTTCGCCGGGCACCCGACCCTCGGCTCCGCACGCGCCTGGCTGGCCGCCGGCGGTGTGCCCCGCGAGGCGGGCGTGGTGGTCCAGGAGTGCGCGGTGGGCCTGGTGCCGATCCGGGTGCCCGAGGACGGCGCGCCCCTGGCCTTCGCGGCGCCCCCGCTGCGGCAGAGCGGGCCCGCCGACGAGGCCACACGCGACCTCGTCGTGCGCTCCCTGAAGGTGGACCCGGCCCGTGTCCGGGCCGTCGAGTGGGCGGACAACGGGCCGGGTTGGGTGGTCGCGCTGCTGGAGTCGGCCGCCGACGTGCTCGGTCTGGACCCCGACTTCGGCGCGATGGGCGACCAGCACGTCGGGGCCGTCGGGCCGCACGCCGCGGGTGGGCCCGCGGATGTCGAGGTGCGTGCCTTCGTTCCCGGCCTCGGCATCTCGGAGGACCCGGTGACCGGCTCGCTGGCCGGCGGGCTCGGCATGTGGCTGCCGACCACGGGTGTGGTGGGTGACGACTTCGTCATCCGGCAAGGCACCGCCCTGGGCCGTCGCGGCATGGTGCGGATCACCCGCGAGGGCGGCCTCGTCTGGGTGGGCGGCGACACCGTGCTGGCGGTCACCGGCGAGGTGGCGATCAGTCGCTGACGAGGCGTCGCAGGCCGCTGGACGGGGCTGCCTTGCTACAGTGGTCGTTTACGCCGACGGCCGGTGGCAGGTTCAACGAGGCCGGGCGGCAACCCACGGGAAGCGCACCGAGACTGCGTGCGCCCTGTGGCTGAATGAGGAAGGGACGTGACGTGACCGAGACGACGCAGGGCACCTGGTTGACCCAGGAGGCGTACGACCGCCTCCAGGCGGAGCTCGCCTACCTCGAGGGGGAGGGCCGCGCCCACATCGTCGGGCGCATCGCCGCCGCGCGTGCCGAGGGAGACCTGTCGGAGAACGGCGGCTACCACGCGGCCCGCGACGAGCAGGCGAAGAACGAGGCGCGCATCCGCGAGCTCAAGGAGAAGCTGCGCCACGTGCACATCGGCACGCCGAAGGACGACGGCGTGGTGGAGCCCGGCATGCAGGTGACCGCGCTGGTGGCCGGTGACGAGATGACCTTCCTGCTGGGCGCGCGCGAGATCGCCGCCGGCACGGACATCGACGTGTACTCCCCGACCTCGCCGCTGGGCGCCGCGATCAACGGCCACTCCGTGGGCGACACCGTCAGCTACACCGCGCCCAACGGGCGCGAGTTCACCGTGGAGATCCGCGCCGCGAAGCCGTTCGCGGGCTGAGTCCTCGACGCCGGACGGCGGGGCACGACGAACGTCGCGCCCCGCCGTTCGCGCACGTGCCTGCCCACCCCGGTCAGTCGATGACCTCGCACCCGCGTACCACGCCGGTGGTGGCCTCCTCGGACGTGGGGATCGTCACGGTGACGCGCTGGGTCCGGGTCTCGCTCGGCCCGATCGCGACGTCCCCGAGGCCCACCTGCGCATAGGACAGCGACAGCGCCTCGACGGTGCACTGCACGGAGGTGCCGGTGTCCTTCGTCACCTCGAAGGTCACGTCGATCGACGCCGCGTCGTTGACGTGGAAGCCGACGTCACGCCACTGCACGGGGTCGCGCAGCACCCCGCTGCCGATCCACGCGACGATCGCGAGTGCCGCGAGGATCAGCGCGGCCAGCCCGACGCGCCGCCACAGCCGGGTGCGCGCGGTGGGCTCCGGGCCGTAGCGGCCGGCCGGGACGGCGGTCACGATCCTCCTCGGGCGAGGGTTGCCAGGTGCGGGATCATTGTTCACCGGGTGCGCGCTGTCCGGCACCATGGGCACTGTCCCCGACCGAAGGAAGCATTGGTGACCGACGAGACCCTGCGGCTGATGGCCGTGCACGCGCACCCCGACGACGAGTCGTCGAAGGGCGCCGCGACAGCGGCGAAGTACGCGGCCGAGGGTGTCGAGGTGCTCGTCGTCACCTGCACCGGCGGGGAGCGGGGCTCGATCCTCAACCCGAAGTACGGGCCGGGCCCGGACACGCTGGACGGGATGCGCGAGCTGCGCCGCACCGAGATGGCCGCCGCGGCGGCGGCGCTCGGCGTGCGCCAGACGTGGCTCGGCTTCGTCGACTCCGGCCTTCCGGAGGGCGACCCGCTGCCGCCGCTGCCGGAGGGTTCGTTCGCGACGATGCCCGTCGAGCAGGCGGCGGCACCGCTGGTGGCGCTGGTCCGCGAGTTCCGTCCGCACGTGATGACCACGTACGACGAGACCGGCGGCTACCCGCACCCCGACCACGTGATGTGCCACACCGTCTCGATGGAGGCGTGGCACGCGGCGGGGCACGCTGGCCGCTACCCCGAGGCAGGCGAGCCGTGGCAGCCGCTCAAGCTGTACTACGACCACGGGTTCTCGCTGGCGCGGATGCGGGCGATCCACGACGCGATCCTCGCTGCGGGCGGCCACTCGCCGTTCGGCGACTGGATCGACTCCCGCGCTGCCCGTGAGGTGCCGGAGCGGAGGGTCACCACACGGGTGGCGTGCTCGGACTACTTCGACCAGCGCGACGCGGCGCTGCGCGCGCACGCGACGCAGATCGACCCCGAGGGGTGGTTCTTCGCGGCGCCGCGCGATCTCGAGGCGCAGGTGTGGCCGTGGGAGGAGTTCGAGCTGGCCGCCTCGCGGGTCGCGACCAGGGCACCCGAGGACGACCTGTTCGCCGGCATCCGGGGGAGGCTCTCGTGACGATCGACGCGTTCGTGGCGGTCGCCGTGCGGTTCGTCGTGCCCGTGACCACCGACCCGACGGTGACCCCCGACGACGGCGGCTCACCGGGCTTCCTCGGCTTCGTGTGGACGTTCGCCATCGCGCTCGCGCTCGTCGGGCTGATCCTGTCGATGCGCCGCCACCTGCGCACCGTCGACCGCAACGCCCGCCTCCAGGGGGTGTCCGAGGACGGTGACGCCGGGACGCCATCGACCCCTGAGGGGACGTCCGAGCAAGTGGTTGCTCAAGCCACCACTTCCTCGGACGCTGGGTCTGGCGAAGGCGGGACGTCCGAGCAAGTGGTCGCTCAAACCACCACTTCCTCGGACGCTGTGGAGGAGGGGGAGGGGCGCGTGAACCACGGGCGAGGGTCCGCGTGAGTGCGCCGGCGCCGCCGGTGCGGCCGAAGGTGCGGGTGACGATCGGGCAGATCGCGGTCGGCGGGGACCACGGCGTCAACCGCGAGGTGATCGAGGACGTCATCGACACCGCCGGGCGAGTGCATGCCGACCTCGTGGTGCTGCCGGAGTACGCGATCGGGTTCAACCGCGCGGGTGTGGGGCTCGAGCACGCCGAGCCGCTGGACGGCCCGTTCGTCACGATGCTGCGCGAGCGCGCAGCCCGCGCTCGGGTGGCGGTGATCGCGGGCGCCGTGCTGCCTGCGGACGACGACCCGAAGCGGGCCGTCAACGCCGTGGTGGCCGTGGACGCGCGGGGGAGTATCGCGGGGGTGTACCGGAAGGTGCACCTGTACGACGCGTTCGGCTACCGGGAGTCCGAGACGCTGCGTCCCGGCCCCGCCGACGCCGCGCCGCTGGTGCTGCCCGTCGCCGGCCTGCGCTTCGGCGTGCTGACGTGCTACGACCTGCGCTTCCCCGAGTCCGCCCGGCGATGCGTCGACGCGGGGGCGAACGCGCTCGTCGTGCCGGCCGCCTGGGCGGACGGCCCGCAGAAGGCCGAGCACTGGCGAGCGCTGGCTGTGGCCCGGGCCATCGAGAACACGTCGGTGGTGGTCGCGGTCGGGATGGCGGGCAAGGGCGTCACCGGGCGGTCGCTGGTCGTCGACCCGGACGGGGTCGTCGCGCTGGAGTTCGACGAGAAGCCAGGGGTGCGCACCGTGGACCTGGACCCCGACCGTCTGGGCGCGGTGCGGGAGGCCAACCCCTCGCTGGCGAACCGCCGGTACCGGGTGGTTCCGGCCTGACGGCTGTCACATTGCGTCGCGTGGCGGGCACGGCCATCCGGGCGCCGTGGCGATCCGTACCGTGATGGTGACCGCATCCCCGCGAACCCGTCATGAGAGCCGGAGACATGAGCACCGACCACGAGCCCGCCCTGCACGCGTCGACGTGCCCGCAGGAGCTCGGCATGGGGTGCGGCACAGTGGGGGCAGGCCACGGGTTGCACGCCGTGCAGCGGGCGGTCGCCGCGGCCACCCCGAGCGCGTGGGTGGACGCCGTGGTCGCGGGCCAGGCGGCAGGCGGCTGGACCCGGTTGCACGCCGTCGAGGACGGGCGCGAGCTGCGCGTGTGGCACCACGTGCCCTTGGGCGTCGACGCCGGCGAGCCGGTGGCACTGCACACCACGTATCACGTGCTCGCAGCCGGCGCCCGGTGGTCGAACGTGCTCGTCGGGGACGAACCGCGCTGATCCCGGCGGCAGGCGTGCCGCGACGGGGCCAGCAGGCGATCAGGCCGGCGTCGGGTGCGCCTCGCCGTCGACGTGACTACGACGATCGTCACGGACGTCCGAGGGCACCGAGAGCGGTGGCGGCGCGGTCGACTCGTTGACGAGCAGGCGCGTGACCAGCTGGATGTGGCGGGACTCGGGCGGGTTGCCTCGGGCGCTCTCGACGATCATGCGGACGGCCATCCGGCCCATGTCGGCCAGAGGCTGGAAGACCGTCGTCAACCGCGGCGTGGTCCACGAGGTCTGCGGGATGCCGTCGTACCCGGTCACCGAGAGGTCCTGGGGGACCCGCAGGCCCAGCGAGCGGGCCGCCTCGATGACTCCGATCGCGATCTCGTCGTTCGCGGTGACGAGCGCCGTGGGCCGGTCGTCGAGCGCGAGCAGAGCGGGAGCGGCCGCCTGGCCGAACTCGACGCTGAACTCGCCGTTCGTCTCGATCGACTCGTCGAGCGGAATGCCGGCGGACTGGAGCGCCGCACGGTAGCCGTGCAGGCGGTCCGTCGACGCCTCCGACTCGGGCGGCCCTCCGATCCAGCCGATGCGCCGGTGACCGAGTCCGATCAGGTGCTCCGTCGCAGCCTTGCATCCCGCCCAGTTGGTGCCGGCGATGGTCATCCAGTCCGCCGGCTGCGCCTCCGACGGGTCCACCACCACGACGGGCAGGCCAGCCTGCGTCTCGAGCAGACCGATGCTGCGCATGCCGTACGTGATGGCGACGATGCCGATGCAGCCGAACGGCAGGGACTTCGGCGGAGTCACCGCCTCCGCGTTCGGACCGATGCCGAACCGGACGACGACGTCGGCGCCGTTGGCCCGCCCCGCGGCGACCATGCCGTGCAGGAGCAGGCCGGTGTAGGCGGTGAGGATCCCGTCGGTGAGGACCAGGACCTGCGGCATCTGAGCGGCGTTGGCCCGCGCGGCCGGGCTGCGGTAGCCGACGGACTCGATCGCTCGCAACACCCTCGCTCGCGTTGCCGCTGCGACGTCGCGGTGCCCGTTGAGCACTTTCGAGACCGTGGCCATGGAGACGTTCGCCTGGGCTGCCACGTCGGCCAGGGTCGGAAGAGCGCCCACCTGGGACTCCCTATGGGGTTTGTCGAAGACCGATAGTATTTCGAAGGTACCCGCCCGAGTGACAGCGCACAAGGGGTGTTGTCACGATCTGATCTCGGGGCATTGCAGTTCAGGAACCCCTGGGGTAGCGTGCGATCGGGCCGAAAGGTTACCGGAAACTTTTCGGCCCGACATCCCCGCGCCGAGCGACGAAGCTCGTCAAAGAAGGGTAACGACATGCGCCGAACAAGGAAGTACCTCGCGGCCTCCCTCGCCCTCTCGCTCACCGCTGTTCTGGTGGGCTGCTCGGGAGGGGACGCGGAGCCCGCGAGTTCCGGCTCCGCCCCCGCCGAGACGGAAGCCGTCGAGCTCGAGTTCTGGAACCCGGAGACCGACGAAGGCATCATCTCCGTGCTGGAGACGATGATCGCGAAGTACGAGGCCGACAACCCCAACGTCAAGGTCAACCTCGTCACCATCCCGTGGTCTGACATCTACACCAAGTGGCAGACCGCGCTGCAGGGCGGGAACGCGCCCGACGTCACGATCGGCTCCGCCGCGTTCGCCGCGTCGTTCCAGGCCCAGGGCGTGCTCGAGCCGCTCAACGACGTCGTCGACATGATCGGCGGCGAGGACGCGTGGTCGGACACGGCGGCCTCGCTCGTGGAGCTGAGCAAGACGCCGGAGGGCGACTACTTCTCGCTCCCGTACGTCAACAACTCGGTGGTGCTCTGGTACAACAAGCCGATGCTGGAGGCCGCCGGCCTCGAGCCGCCGACGACCTGGGAAGAGCTCGAGGCGGCAGCGGCCGCGATGACGCACGACGACCAGTACGGCATCCTCATCCCGTCGTCGACCAGCCAGGTGACGACCCAGAGCCTGTACAGCGTGATCCTGTCCAACGGCGGCGACGTCGTCGACCGCTCGGCACCCGACACCATCACGTTCGACGCCCCGGAGTCCGTCGAGGCCATCGAGTTCTACAGCTCGCTGGCGCAGTACTCGCCCCCGGGCTCCGGCGGCTACGACCGCCCCGAGGCGCAGGCCGCGATGACCACCGGCAAGCTCGGCATGTTCATCTACGGCAGCTGGATGCAGGGCGCCCTCGAGGCGGCCGGCCCCGAGGTCGCGTCGCAGTTCGGTGTCGTGCCGCTCCCGTCGAACGGTGACGGCGCCGGCGCCTTCATGGGCAACCTGACGCTCTTCGCCTTCAACAGCACCGAGCACCCGGCCGAGGCCAAGGAGTTCCTGTCGTACATGCTCGACCCGGCCAGCTACGAGGAGTTCGTCCTGCTGAACCCCTCGGCCTTCATCCCGGTTCTCGCCGAGGTGCAGAACAGCGAGACGTACCTGGGCAGCGAGCGAGTCGCCGCCCAGACCGAGCTGCTCGAGGCCGTCGCCGCGACGCTGCCCAACGCGTGGGTCTTCGGCCTGCCGAACCCGCACGCGGGCGAGTGGGAGGGCCTCAACCTCATCGGCCAGGCGGCGACCGCCGTCATCGAGCAGGGCGAGGACCCGCAGGCGGCCGCAACCCGGATCGCCGACGAGATGCGCGACTCGATCGACTAGCAACGGCCGGTCGATTCGACCAGGAGCGGGCGGACCACCCCCCCGTCCGCCCGCTCCGCCGTCCTTGGAGGATGAGATGACCACCGATGCTGCGGTGCGCGGGCGCCGCGAGCGGCCCGAGACGGCCGCCGGGCGGGCCCCCGGCAAGCCCCGGCGCCGAGGGCGCACGGCCCGCCGCGACGCGCTCGTCAGCCTGCTCCTGCTGCTGCCGGCCGGTGCAGTGATCGTGCTGCTGATGGGCGTGCCCCTCGTGACCGTCATCGCCGACAGCTTCACGGACCGCACCTTCATCAGGCCGGACGCCGACTTCGTCGGGCTGGAGAACTACGCCGAGGTGCTCGGCGACAGCGCGTTCTGGCAGACCCTGCTGCGGACGCTCGCCTGGACCGGCGCCTCCGTGGCGCTGCAGATCATCATCGGGCTCGCCTTCGCGATGCTGCTCAACCAGCGGTTCCGTGGCCGGGGAGCACTGCGGGGCCTCTTCCTGCTGCCGTGGGTCACCCCGGTCGTGGTCGTCGCGCTGATCTGGAAGTGGATGCTCAACGACCTCTACGGCGTCATCAACAACCTGCTCGGAGCAGTCAACCCCGCCTGGGGTGACATCGCCTGGTTCTCGGACAAGTCGCTCGCGCTGATGACCGTCATCGGGGTCAACGTCTGGCGCGGTGTCCCGTTCACCATGATCATCCTGCTCGCCGGGCTCCAGAGCGTTCCGCGAGAGCTCATCGAGGCCGCTGCCGTCGACGGCGCGGGCCGCGTCCGCACGTTCCTCGCCGTCACGTTGCCGCACCTGCGCGGAATCCTGCTGACCGTCGCCCTGATCTTCACGATGTTCAACTTCAACAACTTCGACCTGGTCTACCTCAGTACGCGAGGAGGCCCGGCGGACCGAACGATGATCCTGCCGGTCCAGACCTACGACATCGCATTCAACGGCCTCCAGATCGGTGAGGCCGGTACCTGGGCGGTCCTGATGCTCGTGACCATCGCGATGGTCGCCGGAATCTACTTCGCCTACATGCGCCGCGCGGAGAGGAAGTCCTGATGCAGGCGTCGATCGCTTCGAGGATCGGCCCGCGGGCCGCGCTGTGGGCCGCGATCGTGGTGGCCACGATCTATGCCGTCTTCCCCTTCTACTGGCTGTTCATCTCGTCCGTCACCGAGCCGTCGCAGCTGTTCAAGGGCGCTCTGTTCCCGTCGGCCTACACGTTCGACAACTACACGGAGCTGTTCTCCAGGTCGCCGGTGCTCACCTGGGTGTTCAACAGCGTCCTGGTCGCCGTGATCGTCACCGCGCTGACGGTGGTGGTCTCGGTGATGGGCGCGTACAGCCTCGCCTTCTTCAACACGCGCCTCGGCCAGACGGCAGGCAAGCTCATCCTGTTCACCTACATGTTCCCGGGCGTGGTGATCGTCGTCCCGGCCTACCGGATCCTCAGCCGGCTGGGCCTGGTCGACAACGTGGCCGGGGTCGTGCTGGTGGAGCTGGTGCTCACGGTGCCGTTCTGCATCTGGATGCTGCGCAGCTTCTTCATGCAGATACCGAAGGAGTTGCTCGAGGCGGGCAGGATGGACGGTGCGTCCCACCTGCGGGTGCTGTGGAGCGTGATGCTCCCCGTGGCGCGGCCGGGCGTCATCGCGATCGCCGTGTTCGCCTTCATCTTCTCGTGGAACGAGTACCTGTTCCCGCTTGTGCTCATCAACTCCGACGCGGGCAAGACCTTGCCGATCGGCGTCGCCGGGTTCATGGGGAACCTGACGGTCCAGTGGGGCCCGCTGCTGGCGTCGGGCGTGATCACGGTGATCCCCGTCCTGGTCCTGTTCCTCTTCCTGCAGCGCTACCTCGTCGAGGGCCTGATGGCGGGAGCGGTCAAGGGATGAGCACGCCGGCAACCTTCGAGAACCCCGTCATCCCCGGCTTCTACCCCGACCCCAGCATCTGCCGGGTGGGTGACCGGTTCTACCTCGTCACCAGCTCCTTCGAGTACTTCCCGGGCATCCCGGTCTTCACCAGCACCGACCTCGTGGCGTGGACGCCGCTGGGACACGTGCTGACCCGGCAGAGCCAGCTCGACCTGACGGCCGCACCTGCGTCGGGAGGGATCTTCGCCCCGACCATCCGCCATCACGCCGGACGCTTCTACGTCACGGGCACGAACGTCTCGGACCGCGGGCACTTCATCGTGCACGCCGACGACCCGTCCGGCCCCTGGTCGGACCCGCTGTGGGTGAACCAGAACGGCATCGACCCTTCGCTGTTCTTCGACGAGGGGAACGTGTACTTCACCTCCAACATCGAGCCGGACCCCTCCGGCCCGCACGTCGCCGACCCGCACTTCGAGCGTGGCATCCAGCAGTCCCTCGTGGACCTGTCGACGGGCGCGTTGCTCAGCGAGCCTCGGTTCATCTGGCGTGGAACCGGCGGTCGGTATCCCGAGGCCCCGCACCTGTTCCGGCGCGGCCCCTACTACTACCTCGTCATCTCCGAGGGCGGGACCGAGTACGGGCACATGGCCACCGTCGGGCGGTCGACGTCGCCGTGGGGGCCCTTCGAGCCCTCGCCGCACGGACCCCTGGCGAGTCACCGCAGCATCGCCAGCCCCTTCCAGGCGGTCGGCCACGCCGACCTCGTCACCCTCCCGAACGGCGACTGGTGGATGGTGTGCCTGGGAGTCCGCCCGATCGGGCAGTGGCCGAGGCACACCCTGGGGCGGGAGACCTTCCTGGCGCCGGTGCACTGGACGGCCGACGGGTGGCCCCTGGCCGGTGAGCGCGGGGTGGTGCGAGCCGTGGAGACGCGTCCGGACCTGCCCCCCGCGCCCGCACGGCCGTACCCCGAGCGCGACGACTTCGACGCCGCCGTCCTTCGGCCGGAGTGGACCTTCGTCAGGCGGCCGCTGCCGTCCGAGTCGCTGCACGCCCGTCCCGGCTGGCTGACGCTGTCGCCGGAGACGGCCGGGCCGGCGGACCGCTTCCCATGCTTCGTCGGGCGCCGCCAGCAGCACTACGACTTCGTCGCGCAGACGCGACTGGTGCTGGACGCTCACGACGGCGACGAGGCCGGCATCGCGGTCCGGATGAACGAGGAGCACTTCTACGCCCTCTGCGTGCGCCGCTCCGGCGCGAGCCTGGAGGCCGTCCTGAGGACCCGGCTCGGGCGCCTGGACCTCACCTCCGTCGTCGGGCTCGTCGACGGACCGGACGTCGTGCTGGGGGTCGAGGGCAGTCCCGACTCCTACGTCTTCACGGTGAGCGACGGCTCAGGACGGGCCGTGCGTACCCAGCCGCTCGACGCCAAGTTCCTGAGCACGGAGTTCGCGGGTGGCTTCACCGGAGTCTTCGTCGGCATGTACGCGGGAACGCCGACCCCAGGGTCGGCGGGCACCGCGTCCTTCGACTGGTTCGACTACCGGCCCGCACCCGCAGCTGCGGCGCAGCAGCAGCCGGGACACGACGAGTCCAGCCGCGTAGCGGCCGTCAACTGATCCGCACTCTCGCCGAGAGGCCTGACGCAAGGAGAGACCTTCATGTCGGCAGTGACCCTTCAGGTCGACACCTCCCAGGGGGCCGCCGTCGCCTTCCGCCGTGACGAAGCCACCGTCACGGTCCATCGGCCGATCGTCGTCGTCACGGCCGGCGGATCGCCGGTGGCCCAGCAGTACGACGACGTCGACGCCTCCGATGACGCCCTCCGGTGCACCGCCACCGTCCAGATCCCGGGCGAGGTGACGCTGCAGATCACCGACGACTACCGCGTCGCCGCGCCCCACGCCGTGGCGTTGACGCCGCGAGTCGAGGTCAGCAAGGCCCGCGAGGGTGCCGGGATCCGGGTGCGCCTGGAGGCGAAGGCGACCGGTGCCGGGCAGCGCAGCGCCTGGCAGTACTTCCTGCCGTGCACCCTCTACAACCGCAACGACTCCGACGGGGACGGGGTGGAGGACTACCTGGGCACGTTCGACCAGACGCTTCGCGACGACAAGAACGGCCTGCTCGCCGTGCTGACCCGGTGCGAGACGACCGGCGCGGCCTTCTCGCTCGCTCGCACGACCCTCCCCACCTTTGATGCCGCCGTGACGTCCGGCGAGCTCCTCTCGCGGACCGTGGTGCAGGCCACGGACATCGGTTCGCTCGGGTTCACCACCCACGCGGACGGCTCGACGGTGCTGCACGCCGCGTACCCCTTCCACGAGGAGACCAGCTTCTGCCTCGACACCGCAGGCAGCGGCTGGGAAGCGTTCCGCCCGGTCGCGGCCGGCGACGTCGTGGAGCTCGGCTACGAGTTCCGGATCGACTCGACGCCCGACCTGACGGAGGCGATCTGGAACCTCTTCGAGCGCCAGCGCGCGCTGCTGGGCACGCGGCGCCCCGACCCGGGCGTCAGCCTGGACGGCGCCCTCGAGTACCGCCAGCTCGCGACCCAGCTGAACTACCGGCGCTGGACCGCCGAGGAGAACCCGAAGGAGCCCGCGGGCTTCCTGGTCCACTTCTCCCCGCGGACCGGACACGTGCAGGGTTCCCTCATCGAGTTCGGGTTCTCCGGCGATCAGACGCTCGTCGCGTGGGCTCAGCTGGAGTACGGGTACCGGCGGCGCGTGCCGCTCTACCGCGACCGGGCCCGGTCCGTCCTGGACTTCTTCGTCCGGCACTGCCAGCTCGACAACGGCATGCCCCAGGGGATCTACGACCCGGTCCACGACCGGTTCGTGTACTGGTTCACCGGCATCCTCATGCCCTTCCAGTACGCCGTGGACGAGGAGGACGTGCGCCACTTCGTCGGCAAGCAGATGGCCCGGGAGCTGCTGCCCGTGGCGCGCGAGCTGCGGACGGTGGAGGGCAACTACACGCGGACGATGTGCGAGTCGTTCTGGCCTCTCCTGCTGGCCTACGAGCTCGAGGCCGCGCACGGCAACGCGCACGACGACTGGCTGGCGGCAGCCTGCCGGTTCGGCGAGTTCCTGCTGCGCAGCCAGTCCGCCGACGGGTCCTGGTTCCGCGCCTACGGCACGAGCGGCGAGGGCTTGACGTCGCCCGCGAGCTGGTTCGGCGCGTCGGACGCGGAGCGCAAGAGCGGGACGATCTTCCCCGCGCCGGTCCTCGTCGCCCTGCATCGGATCACCGGGGACGAGCGGTACCTCGCCGCGGCGCGCAAGGCGGCCGACTTCCTCGTCGACACCTACGTCGAGCCGACGGTGTACATCGGTGGGCTCAACGACACCACCCACGTCAAGTCGGTGAAGACCGACGCCGTGGGCGTGATGTTCCTCATGCGCTCGCTGCTGACCGTCCACGAGGCCACCGGTGACACGAGGTACCTGGAGGCCGCGGTGAAGGCGGCGAAGGTGCTGTCCACCTGGGTCTACCTCTGGGACGTCCCGATGCCCGAGGGAACCCTGCTCGCCCGGGCCGGGTTCCGGTCGACCGGGTGGGCGGGGTGCGACGTGATCGCCTCGGGCAGCTACCTCGACAACGAGTTCCTCGAGTTCACCGCGGACCTCGTGCGCGTCGCGGAGCTGTCGGGCGAGCGCTCGCTCTTCGAGGTCGCCGAGCTCGTCGAGTACGGGATGCAGCACGCGCTGTCCACGCCCGACAACGACCACGGCTACGTGGCGCCGGGGCTCCAGTGCGAGGGCGTGCTGACCTCGTACTGGCTCAGCGCTCCGGACGTCTCGGCGTTCTCGGGGGCCGTCAACAAGCTCAAGGGCGACGACAACGACACCTGCAACGCGCTGACGAACGCTCAGGCCGCCTACGGCCTCTACCTGCTCGGCGACCGCTACGGCTCGACGGACTTCACCGAGATCCGCCACCGCCTCGGGTGGTCGTGACCACATCCCCGCGCCCGCAGGGCTGCCCTGCGGCTCAACTCCCTCCCACCACAGGAAGTGATCATCCATGGCTCTGAACCTGTCCTTCGATCCCCACGACACGGGGACCGGCATCACGCTGCGCAGCGGCGACGTGGACGTCCTCGTCGCGCCCGCACCCGTGCGCCTGGCCACCACCGAGGGCAGCGCCGCCCCCGTGGGGTACCAGACCGTCGAGGCCGACGGTGAGCGCACCCGGTGCGGGGTCGACGCCTCCATGAGCGACGGCACGCGCCTGCGGGTCGACGACCTCTGGGCCCCGTCCGAGCAGGGCGACGGGTTCCTCGTCACCCGGACCATCACCGTCGTGGAGGCGGGCTCCGCCGCCGGGTTCCGCGCCGAGCTGGTGCTGGAGTCGTCGCTGGCGAAGGCGGCGTCGGACTGGCAGTTCTACATCACCGGTGCCCTCTACAACCGCAACGACACCGACCTGGACGGGCGCGAGGACTACCTGGGCGGGACCGTCCAGGAGTACCGGGACGACCGCAACGGCCACCTGGCCGTCCTGGCGTACCTGCCGACCACCCGCCAGGGCCTCTCGCTCGCCCGCACGAGCGTCCCCCGGCACGACGCCGTCATCGACACCGACGAGCTCGTCAGCGGTGTCGTGGTGAAGGACTCCGACATCGGCTCGCTCGGGGTCGTCTTCGCCGACGACCGCCCGCTCGTGCTGCGCGCCGGCTACCCGTTCGCGGAGGAGGAGACCTTCTGCCTGGAGACCAGCGGCCGGTCGTGGGCGGGGTACCTGCCCGTCGAGAGCGGCCGTTCGGCGACCGTGCAGTACGAGGTGCGGCTGTTCACCGCCGACGACCTCACCGAGGCGATCTGGGACGTCACCCAGCGTCAGACGCTGCGCCTGGGCACCAGGCCCGCGCCCCTCCCGCTGCCGCTCGAGGAGCTGGAGCGCCACCGCTTCCTGCTGACCCAGCTCTACTTCAAGTCGTGGGAGGCGCAGGAGGACGAGCGCCGTCCCGCCGGCTACCTCACGCACTTCTCGCCCCGCAGCGGCAAGACCCTCGGCTCCCTCATCGAGTACGGGTTCACCGGCGCGCAGAGCCTGCACGCGCTGAACGCGATCCGGCGGGGGTACCGCGAGGACGTCCCGCTCTGGATCAACCGCGGGCGGCAGGTCCTGGACTTCTTCGTCCGTGAGTTCCAGCGCCCCAACGGCTTCTCGGAGGGCATCTACGACCCGCTGGACAAGCGGTTCGTCACCTGGTTCACCGGCATCCTCATGCCGTTCCAGTACTCGGACGACGAGGCGACCCTCAAGGACTACCTGGGCAGCCAGATCACCCAGGCCCTCGGCCCGATCGCCGCGGCGCTGCGCAAGGTTCCCGGCAACTACACGCGGACCATGTGCGAGTCGAACTACCCGCTCCTGCTCGCGTACGAGGAGGAGCTGCGCAACGGCATCGAGCACCCCGACTGGCTGGCCGCCGGCGAGCGCTTCGGCTCGTTCCTGCTCGAGACGCAGGGCGCCGACGGCTCGTGGCACCGTGGGTACTCCCCGGAGGGAGAGCCGCTGACGCACCCGGTCGAGTGGTTCGGGAGCAGCCCGGTGGAGCGGGGATCGGGCACGATCTTCCCCATCGAGGTTCTCGAGGTGCTGCACCGGATCACCGGCAAGGAGAGCTACAAGGCCGCCGCGCTGAAGGCGGCGGACTACATCGCCGAGACGTTCGTTCCGGGGGTGCTGTACTGCGGCGGCCTCAATGACACGACGCACATCAAGTCCGTCAAGATCGACTCGGTCGGCGTGATGTTCGCGATGCGCTCGCTCATCCGCGCCTACCGGCTCGGCGGCGACGAGCGGCACCTGGTGGCCGCCACGAAGGCCGCCAAGGTGCTCACCTCGTGGATCTACCTCTGGGACGTGCCGTTCCCCGAGGGAAGCCTGCTGGCGAGCGGCGGCTTCCGGACGACGGGCTGGGCCGTCTGCGACGCCATCCCGGGCGGCAGCTACGTCGACGACGAGTTCCTCGAGTTCCTCGGCGACACGCTCGACATCGCCGTCGCGGGCAAGGTCCCGGAGCTGATCGACGTCGTCGAGCTCGTTCTCAACGGCATGCAGTACGGCCTGTCGATCCCGAACAACATGCTCGGCTACGCCGCCCCCGGCATCCAGTGCGAGGGCTACATGACCGCCTACTGGCTGAGCGCTCCCGAGCAGACCGCGTTCTCGGGCGCCGCGAACAAGGTCAAGGGCGACGACAACGACACCTGCAACGGGCTCGTCAACGCCCAGGCGCTGTACGGGCTGGACGCGCTGCGTGACCGGTTCGGCACCATCGAGTTCTCCGAGATCCGCCGGCTGGCCATCGAGCGGATCGCCGACTCCGCCCGATGACCCTGGGCGCCGCACGGCCCGATCACTGAACGAGGAGTCATGGAGCTCGACGTCACGAAGTCCCCCGACGGCCTGGGCGTCGCCGTCCGTCTCGGCGGCGACGTGGTCGCCACAGCCGGTGCGCCCGTGCGGGTCGAGACCACGGCGAGGCATGCCGTGACCCGCGGCTACGACGAGGTCGTTCGCGAAGGCAACGGCCTGGTGGCGAGCGTCACCGTCGCCACCGCCGACGGGTGCGACGTGGAGATCGTCGACCGGTGGGAGCCCGGGGACGACGGGACGTCCGTCGTCGTCAGGCGCTCGTACGCGGTGGGGTCCGTCGGCTCGTGCACGGGCCTGCGATGGGACCTGAACGTGGAGTGCGCCGTACCGGCGGCCCCTCGGGAGTGGCAGTTCTTCGTCTCGGGCAACCTCTACAACCTCAACGACACCGACCGCGACGGCCGCGAGGACTACCTGCGCGGGCACGTGCACGAGTTCCGCGACGACCGCAACGGGCATCTCGCCGCCCTCGCCTACGCGCCCGCGGCGGGCCTGGGGCTCAGCCTGGCGCGCACGCAGGCTCCTTCCCACGACGCAGCGGTGACGGCGGAGCAGCTGCGTGACGGCGTGGTGGTGGCCGAGTCCGACATCGGCTCGCTGGGCATCGTCGCCGATCCGGACGGTCCGCTCGTGCTGCGAGCGGGCTACCCGTTCCGGGAGGAACGGACGTTCTGCCTCGACACGTCGGGGAGGGGATGGGCCGGGTTCCTGCCGGCCACCCCGGGACGCGCCGGGACGGTCGTCTACGAGCTGCGGGCCGTACGGGCCGCCGACCTCACGGACGCGATCTGGGACGTGTCGCGCCGCCAGTGGGACAACCTCCGCACCGCGCCGTCGCCGCTGCCGCTGCCGATCGAGAGCATCGAGGACCACCGGTTCGCCCTGACGCAGCAGTACTACCGGGAGTGGACCGCCGCCGAGGACCCACGGGAGCCGGCCGGGTACCTGCTGCACTTCTCTCCCCGGAACGGACGGACGCTCGGCTCCCTGCTGGAGTACGGGTTCACCGGTGCCCAGTCCCTGCTCGCGCTCGCTTCCCTGCGCCGGGGCCATCGAGAGGGCGTGCCCCTGTGGGTCGACCGAGCGCGGCGGGTGAACGACTTCTTCGTCCGCGAGTGCCAGCACGCCAACGGCTTCGCCGACGGGCTCTACGACACGCAGACCCGCCGGTTCGTCCACTGGTTCACCGGCATCCTCATGCCGTTCCAGTACGCGCAGGACACGCAGGCGCTGCGGCGGTACCTGGGGTCGCAGATGGTGGACGCGCTGGAGCCCGTCGCTGCGCGGCTGCGCGAGGTCGCCGGGAACTACACGCGGACGATGTGCGAGGCCGTCCTGGCGGTGCTCCTGGGGTACGAGGAGGAGCGCCGGCACGGCGTGGAGCAGCCGGGATGGTTGCGAGCCGGCGAGCGCTTCGGCGCCTTCCTCCTGGCGACGCAGCAGCCGGACGGGTCCTGGTACCGCGGCTACTCCCCGGAGGGTCAGCCACTGACGGAGCCCCCCGAGTGGTTCGGCGCCAGCCCGGTCGAGCAGGGGTCCGGCACCATCTTCCCGATCCCCGTCCTTGCCGCGCTGCACCGCCTGACGGGCCGCGAGGAGTACCGGGCGGCGGCGCTGCGAGCCGCGGACTACATCGCCGGCACCTACGGGCCCGAGGTCCTCTACTGCGGCGGGCTCAACGACACCGCCCAGCTCAAGTCGGTGAAGGTGGACTCCACCGGTGTCCTCTTCGCGATGCGGTCGCTGATCACGGCGTATCGCCTCGGCGGTCAGGGCAGGCACCTCGACGCCGCCGTCCGGGCGGCGAAGGTGGCTGCCTCGTGGATGTTCTTGTGGGACGTGCCCTTCCCTGCGCAGACGCTCCTCGCCGGCTCCGGGTTCCGGACGACCGGGTGGGTGGTGTGCGACGCGATCCCCGGTGGCTCCTACGTCGAGGACGTCTTCCTGGAGTTCGTCGGGGACGTCGTGGCCGTCGCGATCGAGGGCGGCGTGCCGGAGCTGGTCGATGTCGCGGAGGTGGGCCTCGCCGGCATGCAGCAGGGCGTGTCCCTGCCGTCGGCGATGCTCGGCTACGCCGCCCCTGGCATTCAGTGCGAGGGCTACCTGACCTCCTACTGGCTGAGCGCGCCCGACGAGACGGCCTTCTCAGGAGCGGTGGGGAAGGTCAAGGGTGACGACAACGACACCTGCAACGGCTTCGTGAACGCGGCCGCGTTCTTCGGCCTCGACGCCGTGCGGGAGGCCTGCGGAACGCTCGACTTCTCGACGATCCGGCGACTCGCCTCGCGCTCTGCCGGCCGCGCCTGAGGCGACCTCTAGGCCGGACCCGTCCCGTGCCCCATCGGCAGGAGCGCCTGGCAGGCGTTGGCGCACTCGGTGCAGGCCTGCGCGCACGTCCGCATGTACTCGTAGTGGTCGGCGTGCCTCATGCACTCGGCAGCGCAGGCGTTGGCGGCGACGATCATCGCCTCGGCCATCGCCATCACGGAGGCGGGGTGCATCGCGGCCGGCCGCATCAGCAGCCGCATCATCGTGTGGGCCATGTCGGCGGTGTTCAGGCACATCGCCGACGACATCCGCATGCCGTCACCGGACAGGTCCGCACACATCACGCATGCCTGGCTGCACGCGGAGCACGCTTCGACACATCGCTGCATCGCCGGCATGTCCATGTCGCTCGTCAGCGGAGCGGTGGACATCATCGAGTTCATCATGCTGCTCATCCCGCGGCCCTCTTCACCGGGGCCGGGCGGCGCAGGTCGCCGGAGGAGTCCGGCCCGCCGCTCCAGGCTAGGTCGGCTCCGCCAGGACCGCTCGGTGGGCCTAGCGGTACGCGTAGGTGGCGATGCTCACCGCGATGTAGTGGCAGACGAACCCCGCGACGGTCAGCGAGTGGAAGATCTCGTGGAAGCCGAACCAGCGCGGGCTCGGGTCCGGCCACTTGAAGCCGTAGACCACGGCGCCGAGGGTGTACGCGAGGCCGCCGGCGATGATCAGCCAGACGACTCCCGCGCCACCGGATCCCCAGAACTCCGGCATGAACCAGACCGCGACCCAGCCGAGCGCGACGTAGATCGGCGTGTAGAGCCACCGCGGAGCACCCAGCCAGAACACGCGCATCAGCAGGCCGGCGAGGGCGCCGGACCAGATGACGACGAGGAGGGTCCGTGCGACCGGCGGGTCGAGGAGGGCGACGGCCAGCGGCGTGTACGTGCCGGCGATGATCAGGAAGATGTTGGTGTGGTCCAGGCGGCGCAGCACGCCGGCGACCTTCGGCGACCAGTGGCCGCGGTGGTAGACGGCGCTGGTGCAGAACAGCAGCACGGCGCTGAGGCCGAACACGGCGTTGGCCCAGCGCAGCGGGGCCGTCGGTGACAGGGCGAGCAGCACGATGCCCGCGGCGACCACGAAGGGCGAGATGCCGAGATGGATCCAGCCCCGCAGCTTGGGCTTGACCTGACCGGCCACCCGGGCCACCTGGGTGGCGAGGTCGCGGGCCGCGGTCGCAGCGTCCGGCACGTTGCCGCGGGGGACGTTCGTAGAGCTCATCGTTCGCCTCTCGCCCAGCTCTCAACCTACGTCGACGTAGGTTACGGCACCGTAAGTTACGTGTCGACGCGGCGGTGTGCCGCGCGGCGTGTCGTGGGGATAGCGTGAGGCGCGTCATCCCGTCAGTGAGGAGCCTTCGTCGTGCGCATGCCTCATCCGGTCTACGGCCTCTACGAGCGCCGTCTGGCAGCGAGCCTGCCCCGCGACCGGATGCCACGCCACGTGGGCGTGATCCTGGACGGCAACCGAAGATGGGCCCGCAGCGCAGGGCTGTCCGCGACCACCGGCCACCGGCGCGGTGCCGACCACATCTCCGAGGTGCTCGGCTGGTGCGAGGAGGTCGGGGTCGAGGTCGTCACGCTGTGGATGCTCTCCACGGACAACCTCTCGCGGGACCAGGAGCAGGTGGCGGCGCTCCTGGGGATCATCGAGGACGTGGTGGGCGACCTGGCCTCGGCCCAGCGGTGGCGACTCCAGCCCGTCGGTTCGCTCGACCTGCTGCCGGAGTCGACGAGCAAGGCGCTCAAGGCCGCGCAGACGGCGACGGAGGACGTCAGGGGACTGCATGTGAACGTCGCGGTGGGCTACGGCGGCCGGCACGAGATCGCCGACGCCGTGCGGTCCTATCTGCGCGAGCACGCCGCGGCGGGAAGCAGCCTCGACGACATGGCGGCCGACTTCGACGTCGAGCACATCGCGGCCCACCTCTACACCAAGGGTCAGCCGGACCCGGACCTGGTGATCCGCACCTCCGGAGAGCAGCGGCTGGGCGGCTTCCTGCTGTGGCAGTCCGCGCACTCGGAGTTCTACTTCTGCGAGGCGTACTGGCCGGACTTCCGCAAGGTGGACTTCCTGCGGGCGATGCGCGCCTATGCTGCCCGCGAGCGGCGGCTCGGGCTGTAGCGCGCGCTACTGCTCGGAGTCGCCCAGCACGCCCGAGCAGGTGGGGCGTTGCGGGCCGAGGTCGGCCAGGTAGGTGGTCCACTCGTCGGCGGTCAGCTCCCGTCCCGCGATGCGGCAGGCCGCCTCGTAGTGGTGCGCCGGGTCGAGGTCCCAGACGGCGACGCCCTGGGCCACGGTGTACGCCAGCTCGAGTCCGTCCGGGCGCAGGGCGACTCCCGCCCCGGTGTCCGGGGCCGTCTCGGGCAGCCCGGCGCCGAGCCGCTCGCCGCTGCGCAGGTCGTAGAGCGTCACCGCGATGTCGCCCTCCGTCCATGCCGCCAGCGTCGTGCCGTCGCGGGTGACCTGGAGCGACTCCACGTTGCTGGCGACGAGCGGTAGCGCGCGCCTCCGCTCGAGCGTCCGCCCGTCGTGCACGGCGACCGTGCTCTCGTCGGCGGCGATGAGGTCACCTGCGGGCGCGAGCGCCGCGGTGATCGCCCTCGGGAGGCCGTCGACGAGCAGTGCTCCCGACCGCGTGTCGTAGACCCAGGTGTGCCACGGCGTACCGCCCTGCTGCCAGGTGGAGAAGGCGACATGCGACCCGTCCGCGTCGAAGCTCACGGCGGTGAGGACGTCACAGGCGATCGTGTAGGTCTCGCCGGTGCGCCGCAGCGTGCCGGATTCCAGGACGTCGACACGCACGCCGCCGTCGACCAGGTAGGCGGCGTAGACGTCGCCGTCGTGGGGCGAGATCCAGAACCCGACGTTGTCGAGGGTCAGGTCGCCCGCGGTGCTCGTCTCGCCTGTGGAGACGTCGACGACGGCCGCGGTGCCCGCGGCCTCGTCGACCGTGAGCAGCCGCGCCGGGCCGATCCAGCTCGGGTACGGGCCGAGGTCCTCCGAGCCGCCCGTCGGATCCGCCCGTGTTCCCGTCCGGGTGTCCCAGACCGAGAACGGGGGCGTCAGCTCGCTGTCGACGGTCGCGGCCGCCGGTCGGTTGCCGGCGACGAGGTAGCGACCCGAGGGGTCGTAGCCGTCCGACAGTGCCAGGCCCGGCGCGACGATGCGCGAGGCGGGCCCGGAGCCGTCGATCCGCCACTGCGAGACGACGCCCGACTGAGCCGACGTCGCGACCAACGTGTCGCTGTCCAGCAGGTACAGCTCGCCGATCGCGCCGCCTGTGAACGGCAGCGCGGCGCCGACCACCTCACCGCTGTCCAGGTCTCGCCGCACGATGTTCGGAGTGTCGGCGCAGAACACGACGCCGTGCTCCGACGAGACGGCGAGGTCGCCGCACGGGAACCTGTGGGTGCTGGCGATCGTGTGGTGCCACAGGGCCTCGCCGGTCGCGAGGTCCACGCGAACGATCCCGCGTTGGCCGGCCGCGATCACGGTGCCGTCGTCGAGGGGGACGAGGGCGAAGTTGGTCGACGAGGGCCACGGCCCCAGGCTCCGTGTGGTCGCCAGCGTGGCGGGGTCGATCTCGAGGATGTGACCGTCCGCGGTGCCGACGAGGAGCGAGCCGTCGGCGGTGAAGGCGGGGACGCCCGCGCTGGCCTCGATGGACCCACCGGTGCCGACGCTGGCACCTGAGCGCACCACCAGGTCGGAAAGATCCGCCATGACCAGGCGTCCGGTGTCCCACACCACCGAGGCCACCCGGCGCCCGTCGGGGCTGATCGCCAGCGAGTCGGAGTAGGCGGTCAGGGGGAGCGGCTCGCCGATGCGGCGGCCGGTGCGCAGGTCGTAGAAGGAGGGCTCGAGCGTGGTCCGGCCGGGGTCGCCCGGCGTCGGCACCTGCCGGAACACCGCGAGGGTCGAGCCGTCGTCGCTGACGAGCATCCACGGGCGGATCGTCGCCTCGGCGGGCGCGAGCGGCGGGTCGAGGGTCCGCTCCAGAGCTCCGGTGTCGACGGCGCGCACCTCGAGCTGCCCGGAGCTGCGCGCCACGACGAGCGAGCGCGTCCCGGGGATCAGGGCGGTGCCTGCGCGCCCGACGACGTCGGGGATGGTCATGCTCGACACGAGCCCGTTCGCCGACTGCATCGTGGACATCAGCGCGACCCGGGTCCCGGGGGCGTCCGGCCAGCGCCGATACGCCTCGGCCGCGAGCAGCGCACCGACGACCGGGTCGCGCG
>JAEXPS010000237.1 GCA_023438885.1 Actinomycetes bacterium | reverse complement strand
ATGGTGGCTGGCCCTGCCGGTGGACCGGCGCGGCCTGCTGCGGCCGGCGCTCCGGCGGGCGGCGGTCGTCGCGGCGGTGGCCGGGGCGCTGACCGTCGCCCTGCTGGACACCGTGCTGCGAGGCTCGGCCGCGACGGCGGTGCTGCACAGCGCGCTCGCGGGAGGGCTCGTCGCGGTGGCGGTGGTGCTGGGGCTGGCCCTGGTCCAGTCCGCGGGAGTGCCGCGGCGGCGCACCTCGCTCGTGGGCGACCTGATCCTGGCTGCCGCCGGGGCGCTGGCCGTCGCCCTCACCGTCGCCGACCTCGACCTCGACACCCCGACGCCGTCCTGGCCCGCGGTGGCGGCCCTGGCGGCCGTCGCCGCCGGGCTGGCGCTGCTGGTCGACCGGCGGCTGCGTGCCATCCCGGCAGGCAGCCTGCGCGAGGGCGGGGCGGTGGCGAGCCAGGCGATGGGGGCCGTCGTCTCGTTCGACTCCCGCGAGCTCGGCCGTGCGCTGTCCGTCGGCACGGCCGCGCCGACACGGCGGTGGGTGTCCCGGCTGCGCACCGCGCGCGGTCCGGTCTCCGCCCTGGTCACGGCCGACCTGGCGGTGCTGCGGCGGTCTCCCCGGCACCTGGTGCAGCTGGTGCTGGCGGCGCTGCTGCCCGTGCTGGCCACCGTGGTGCCGCGGCTCGCGGGTGCCGCGGGCGTACTCCCGGCCGTGCTGATCGGTGGGGCGATCGCCGCCTCGGCGACCGCCGAGGGAGCCCGGTACGGCGAGATGGCTCCGGTGCTGGACCGGCTGCTGCCCCTCGGCGCGAAGGCGACCCGTCGGGCGCGCCTGATCGTCCCGGCCGTGGCGATGCTGGTGTGGTCGCTCGTCGTGTTCGCGGCCCTGGGGCGATGGGCCGGCGCCGTCGGCGACTGGCTCGCGCTCGGGGTCGCCGGGGCTCCGGTGTGGGCGGCGGCAGCCGTCCGTGGGGCCTACCGGCCGGCTCCGAGCTGGGAGAAGCCCTTGGTCTCCACGCCGATGGGCGCGGTGCCGACCGGCGTCGCCGCCGTGATCGCCCGCGGTCCGGACCTCGTCGTGCTCTGCCTGCTGCCGACGTGGATCGCGATCCTGCTCGCCTCGGCTCCGCCGTCCCTGCTCGCCCTCCAGGCGGCGTTGGCCGCGGTCGCGGTGCTCGTCGCCTCCTCCACGCGCACCAAGACCTTCATGGACTGGCTGGGCGAGCAGATGGACGAGCAGGCGAAGGCGCGGCGATGACCAGGATCGTCGCCGGCACTGCCGGGGGTCGCACCCTCCAGGTGCCGCCGCGAGGGACGCGCCCGACGAGCGAGCGCGTGCGCGAGGCCCTGTTCTCGCGGCTGGAGCACCTGGACGTCGTCGAGGGCGCCAGCGTGCTGGACCTGTACGCCGGGTCCGGCGCCCTCGGCCTGGAGGCGGTCAGCCGCGGTGCCGCGCACGTCACGCTCGTCGAGGCATCGCGTGCCGCCGCGGACGTCTGCCGGCGCAACGCCGCCGCGCTCGGGCTCGCCCAGCGGGTGAGCGTGGTGGGCGACAAGGCGGAACGGTTCGTCGAGCGCATCCCGCCCGCACCGTGGCGGCTGGTGCTGGCGGACCCGCCGTACGACGTGGGTGAGCCGGCGCTCGCGGCGGTGCTCGCGGGGCTCGTCGGGCGGCTCGACGAGGGTGCGGTCGTGGTCGTCGAACGCTCGAGCAGGAGCCCCGAACCCGCCTGGCCGGACGGCCTGGACCGCTTCGACGAGCGCCGCTACGGCGAGACCACCCTCTGGCTCGCCGAGCCTTCCGCCCCCTGACCCCACCCCCGAGGGATGTGCCCCTCGGCGTCGGACGTCACCGCGCTCGGCGGGTGACGACGCCCACGCAGGGGCGGGCGGCGTAGGTTGGCCGCGTGAGCCTCGCGGTCTGCCCAGGGTCGTTCGACCCCGTCACGCTCGGGCACCTGGACGTCATCCGCCGCGCGCGTTCGATGTTCGACGAGGTCGTCGTCGTCGTCGCGCACAACGCCGCCAAGCGCCCCCTGCTGGCGGTCGGCGAGAGGGTGGCGCTGGTGGAGCGCGTGGTGGCTGAGATGCCGGGGGTGCGGGTGGCGAGCTGGGACGGGCTTCTGGCCGACTTCCTGCGCCAGGAGCGCGCCAACGCCGTGGTCAAGGGCCTGCGCGGCGGCGCCGATGTCGACGCGGAGCTCGGCATGGCGTTGCTCAACCGGCACCTGTCGGGTGTGGAGACGGTGTTCGTCCCCGGCGACGGCGCGCTCGCCCACGTGGCGTCGTCACTGGTCAAGGACGTGGCCCGGCACGGCGGCTCGATCGACGACCTGGTGCCGCCGGGTGTGGCCGACGCGGTGTACGAGGCGATGGGAAGGGGATCTCGATGACCGAGCAGGACGACGAGCGCACCGACGGTGTGCAAGGCATCCTCGAGGCGCTGGCGATGGCGGTCGGATCCGCGCGGTCGATGCCCATGTCGTCGTCCGTGCTGGTCAACAGGGCGGAGATCCTCGACCTGATCGACCAGGCGCGTGACGCCCTGCCCGGCCAGCTGACCCAGGCCGACGCCCTGCTCGCCGACGCCGACAGTGCGCGGGAGGCGGCCCGCGCCGAGGCCGCGGCGATCGTCGAGAAGGCCCGGGCCGAGGCGGACCGTCTCGTCGAGGCCGAGGCGGTCACCGTGGCGGCGCGCGAGAAGTCGGCCCAGATCGTCGCGGACGGCCAGGCGCAGGCGGAGGCGCTGCGCCGGGACGCCGACGACTACTGCGACCGCCGCCTGGCGGACTTCGAGATCGACCTCGGGAAGGTGCTGGCGCAGGTCCAGGCCGGTCGCGCCAAGCTCGCGGGGCGGCTCGGCCTCGACGAGTGACCGGGCGGTTTTGGGCCGACGAGGCCGTGCCGTAGACTCATCCGCTGGTCCAGCCGGTGTGGCATGGGCCGAGGTCGACGAGGAGACACCGCCGTGCAGCGCCACCTCGATCCCCGCTCGCCGTTCGTGCTCGACACCCACGAGCTCGGTCGACGTCCAGGATCGATGCGAACCGAGCGCCGCGTGGTGGGTGCCCCCGCCGAGTTCGGCAATGCGGTCATCGGCGTTCCCTCCGGAGACGATCTCGAGCTCGACCTGAGGCTCGAGGCGGTGATGGAGGGGGTCCTGGTCACCGGCACCGTCCGGGGGCTGGCGGTCGGGGAGTGCGTGCGCTGCCTGGACGAGGTGACGTCGGACGTCGACGTCAGCTTCTCCGAGCTGTTCGTGTACCCCGAGCGCGCGGCCGTCGCGGTGGAGGACGGTGACGAGGAGGCCGAAGACCTGCGCGAGCTCGACGGCGATCTGATCGATCTCGAGCCCGCGCTGCGGGACGCGGTGCTGCCGACGCTGCCGTTCCAGCCCGTGTGCCGGCCCGACTGCCCGGGTCTGTGCCCCGAGTGCGGGGCCAGGCTGGCGGACGACCCGGCGCATACGCATGAGACGCTTGACCCCCGGTGGGCCGCCCTTCGCGGTCTGTCCGGTGACGACGAGACGAAAGAGAGCTAGCCGTGGCTGTTCCCAAGCGCAGGATGTCGCGCAGCAACACCCGTGCGCGCCGTTCGCAGTGGAAGACCACTGCCGTGACGCTCACCACCTGCCCCCGCTGCAAGTCGCCGAAGCAGCCGCACATGGCCTGCCCGTCGTGCGGCGTGTACGGCGAGCGCATGTACGACGCCGCGATCCGCAGCGAGCACGAGAACGCCTGACGCGCCGCGGTGACCTCGTGAGCACCGCGCCCACCCGGCTCCTCGAGAAGCTCGGTGTCCACCTGGACCCCGAGCTTCTCGTGCTGTCTCTCACCCATCGCAGCTTCGCCCATGAGGCCGGGGGCATCCCGACCAACGAGCGGTTGGAGTTCCTCGGCGACACCGTGCTCGGCCTCGTGGTCACCGAGCGCCTGTACCGCAGCCAGCCCGACCACCCCGAGGGCGACCTGGCCCGCATGCGCGCGGCCACCGTCTCGCAGCGGGCGCTCGCGGGCGTCGCGCGCGAGCTCGGCCTCGGCCCGTACGTGCTGCTCGGCAAGGGGGAGCTGGCCACCGGCGGTCGCGACAAGGACTCGATCCTCTCCGACACGCTCGAGGCGCTCATCGGTGCCGTCTACCTGACGCACGGGCTCGAGGTGGCGCGCGAGGTCGTCGACCGGCTCGTCGGTGCCACCCTCGAGCGGGCGACCGACCTGGGCGCGGGCCTCGACTGGAAGACGTCCCTGCAGGAGATCGTCGCCTCGCTCGGCCTGGGCGTTCCGCAGTACGTCGTCACGGGCGAGGGCCCCGACCACGCGCGGCAGTTCACGGCGAGCGTCGTGGTGGCAGGTGAGGTGCGCGGCACCGGCACCGGCAGCGCGAAGAAGATCGCCGAGCAGGAGGCCGCCGAAGCCGCCTACGCCTCGCTCGCGACGCTCGCCCAGACCGCCGGCGACGACGCCGCGGCCGACACCACCCTCGGCTGACCGGCGGTGCCGGAGCTCCCCGAGGTCGAGACCGTCCGGGCCGGGCTGGCGCGCCACGTGCTGGGCCGCACGGTGGCCGGCGTCGAGGTCCACGGGGCGCGCTCGGTCCGGCGGCAGGCCGGAGGCGCGGCCGACGTCGCCGGGCGCCTGACCGGCCGCACCTTCACGGCCGCCGTGCGCCGCGGCAAGTTCTGCTGGCTGCTGCTCGACGAGCCGTCGGACGCGCTGCTGGTCCACCTCGGGATGAGCGGGCAGCTCCTGGTGCGCCCCGCGGGGCACGACCAGCCGGCGGCCACCCATCTGCGGGTGCGGCTGCGGCTCGACGACGGCTCGTGCCTGGACTTCGTCGACCAGCGCACCTTCGGGTACCTCGGCGTGCCGGAGCTGGTGCCGACCGCCGACGGCCTGCCGGGCGGGCTCGGCTCCGACCTGCCGGCGGTTCCGGAGCCGGTGGCGCACATCGCCCGCGACCTGCTCGACCCGTCGCTCGACGTGGGCGCGCTCGCCGCGGCGATGCGGCGCCGGAACACCCGGGTCAAGCGGGTGCTGCTCGACCAGACGTTCGTCTCCGGCGTCGGGAACATCTACGCCGACGAGGGCCTGTGGCGCGCCCGCTTGCACGGCGCCCGGCCCACCGGCGCGCTGCGGCCGGTCGAGGCCGTCCGGGTGCTGGCGGGTGCTGCGCAGGTGCTCCGTGAGTCCCTGGCGGCCGGCGGCACCAGCTTCGACGCGCTCTACGTGGACGTCAACGGTGACTCCGGCTGGTTCTCGCGGGAGCTGGCCGTCTACGGCAAGGAGGGACTGCCGTGCCCGCGGTGCGGCGCTCCGATCCGCCGGGAGTCGTTCATGAACCGCTCGTCGTACTCCTGCCCGCGATGCCAGCCCCGGCCCCGCAGGGGCGTCGAGCCGGCCCGCCCGGGACGGTGAGGAATCTCGCCGACCGTGTTCGGGACAGGACGATGGTCACGTATCGCTACGATGCCACGGTGACTTCCGGTGTCCCAGGCGCGGATCGCCTCAAGCCCATCAGCGTGATGATCGTGGACGACCACGAGGTGGTGCGTCGCGGCATTGCCGAGGTCGTCGAGCGCACCGACGGCATGACCGTCGTTGCGGAGGCGGGCTCGGTGGCCGACGGCGTGCGACGAGCCACGCTGGTGCGACCCCAGGTGCTCCTCGTGGACCTCCAGCTGCCCGACGGCACGGGCATCGACCTGATGCGCTCGGTGCGCGAGACGCTGCCGTCCGCCAAGGCGATCGTGCTGACGAGCTTCGACGACGACGACGCCGTGGCCGCGGCCCTCGACGCCGGTGCTGCCGCCTACCTGCTCAAGTCCGTGCGCGGGGCGGAGATCACCGACGTGATCCGTGCCGTCGCCGCCGGCCGCACGCTGCTGGACGAGCGCACGGTCACCCGTCGCCGCGCCGGCCACGAGGACCCCACCGAGAACCTGACGCCGAGCGAGCTGCGGGTGCTCGACCTCATCGGCGAGGGTCTGTCCAACCGCCAGATCGCCGAGCGGCTCGGCGTGGCGGAGAAGACGATCAAGAACCACATCACCTCGCTGCTGGCGAAGATGGGCCTGCAGCGCCGCACGCAGGTGGCGGCCTGGGTCGCCGCTCGCAAGCACAGCGGCTGGCGGGCCGAGCCCGGCCACTGACCGGCCGCCCACCCTCTCGCTCCTCCCCACCCCTTTCGCAACGTCCGAGGATGTGGTCGCCAGAGCGACCA
>JAEXPS010000236.1 GCA_023438885.1 Actinomycetes bacterium | reverse complement strand
GGGCGGCGGTCGTCGCCGCCCCCACACCGGGACGCCCGCTGACCGGCGGGCGCACCGACTGACGCGCACCAAAGGACCAGACCGTGGTTGTGACCGAAGCGAGCAGACAAGTACCCGTCGCGGGCAGCTATGACGTCATCGTGTGCGGCGGAGGCCCCGCGGGCCTCGTCGCGGCAACGGCGGCCGCCCGCAACGGCGCGAGGACGCTGCTCATCGAGCGGTACGGCTTCGTCGGCGGCATGGCGACCAGTGCTCTCGTGACGCCGATCAGTGAGTTCCGCCACTTCGGCAAGCAGCACATCGGTGGCATCCCGTTCGAGCTGATGACGAGAGCGGCGGAGCTGGGTGGGGCCGAGGTCTCGCGCGAGAGCGGCAACTTCCCGGCCAACGACGAGATCATGAAGCTCGCCGCCCAGCGCCTGTTGCTGGAGGCAGGGGTCACGCCGCTGTACCACTCGTGGTTCTCCGACGTCGTCGTCGCCGGCGACCGGCTCACGCACGTCGTCGTGCAGAACAAGCGGGGCCGGGTCGCGTACGAAGGGGCGGTGTTCGTCGACTGCACCGGTGACGCCGACGTGGTGCGCGCCGCCGGGTACGAGACCGTCAAGAGTGACGTGCTGCAGCCGGCCTCGCTCTGGTTCCAGCTCGGCGGCGTCGACACCGACGCGCTCTCGCCGCTGTTCGGCGACGCGGTCGACGCCATGCTGCCGGTCTCCCAGGAGATCCGCGGCCGGCTCCTCGAGCTCAACGCGGCCGGTGAGATCCCGATCTTCGGTGGTCCCTGGATCAACCGGTTCTTCCACGACGGCATGGTGAGCATCAACCTGCTGCGCGAGGCGACGGACGCCAGCGACCCGGAGCGGTTCACGCGGACCGAGTGCAGCATGCGCGAGCAGCTCCACCACATCATCCAGGTGCTGCGCCGCGAGTTCCCCGAGTTCAAGGACTGCTGGTTGGCGAAGTCGGGGATTCAGACCGGGGTGCGCGAGACCTACCACATCGTCGGGCTCTACCGGCTCCAGAGGGACGACATCCTGGTGCCGAAGGCGTTTCCCGACACCGTCGCCAAGGGCGCGCACGTCATCGACGTGCACTCCACCGACAGCAACGAGCAGAACGGGCTCGTCGTGCCGCGGCAGGAGTACAACATCCCGTTCCGGTGCCTGGTGCCGGCCGGGAGCGTCAACCTCGTCACCGCCGGGCGGTGCCTCGATGCGGACGGGTCGGGCTTCGGCTCGGCCCGGGTGATGGCCACGTGCATGGCCATGGGGCAGGGAGCCGGCACCGCTGCGGCGCTGAGCCTCACGCACGGGTACGGCATGTCCGACATGGACTTCGCCCTGCTGCACTCGACGTTGGCGGAGCAGGGCGCCGTCGTGGACTTCGACAACACCGCCACTCCCGGCGAACCGATCGAGTTCTTCGAGTACCCGGTCAGCCGGGTCTGAGTTTGGAGAGATCAATGGAGAGATTCCTGTCGTACGAGCGCGGCCTCGGGCGATTCCGACCGCTCGAGAACGTCATGTGCTACGACGACTTCGACAACGGCTACAACGGCTGGCTCGACCTGACGCCGAACTACGTCGAGGAGGACTACGAGTCCTTCGAGAGCGTGGTCGACCTGTCGAGCTGGGCGCCGATCCAGCTGAGCTCGGCCTCGATGCGCTTCGCGTCGTCGCACGGCTCCATGGACGGCACCTACTCGCTCAAGCTCTCGACGGCGCCGCACGCCGCCCCGTACACCGAGCCGCCGGCCCCGGGCTCCATGGGCTGCGCCATCAAGCGGCTGTCGCGATGGGGCAACCCCAAGCTGATCCAGATCGAGGCGTGGTACTCCTACACCCCGACTCAGGATCGGGAGGGCAAGGGCGAGGAGGACATCCGCGCGATCGGGTTCTTCTTCGACGTGCAGGACTCGCAGTACCGGTACATGCCCGGGGTGCGCTACGTGAACTCGCTCGGCGGCAAGCTCGTCAAGAAGTGGCAGTACTACAAGGTGGCCGACGGCGTGACGCCGACCGACTGGAACTTCGGCGTCGAGGACGGGTGGTGCATCCCCGGCGTCGACAACCAGTGGTACGGCCGCCGGTTCGCCGACGGCTCCGGCGACGGGTACCAGTGGCTCCCGGGCGGCGAGCAGGACCTGCTCTACAACGAGAGCCCCGACAAGCTCAACTGGCTCTACATGCGGCTGACCGTCGACATCGAGAAGCGCGAGTACGTCGAGCTGCAGAGCATGGACCAGGTCTTCGACATGCGCGGCATCCAGCCGACCTTGGTGGACGGGTACGCGTCGATCGACAACCTCATCAACCCGATCTTCTTCATCGAGACCGACACCAACCGTTCCGTCAACCTCTTCCTCGACTCGGTCGTCTACTCGACCGAGTGACGGCACGCCCGGACGACCACTGAGAGACACACCATGCAGACGACCAACACATCAGTCCTCGCCCGTCGCGTCCGTATCTCCGACGGGTACTCGACCCTCCCCTACGAGGCCGGCTGGGCGACGGAGGGCGTCTTCTTCGTGCAAGCCGAAGGCGAGCATCCGGACCTGGCGATCACGGTCGAGGTCTCGCCCGACGGCGTCAACTGGCGCCCGCGGACGGGCACGACCCTGACCGCCGCGGACTCGCTCGTCGACCTGCCCGTGGCGCAGTTCGGCAACTGGCTACGGCTGGTCATCACGGGTGCGACGCCCGAGACACCCGCGCGGGTGCTCGTGCACCTCAACCTGAAGGGCTGATCGGTGTGGAGAGGCTTGGCACGCAGGCGGTCGGAACGCTTCCCGCACGGGTCGCGGTGCCGAACTACCTCGACGACCCGAACCTGCGGATCGGGATCGTGCACTTCGGGGTCGGGAACTTCCATCGCTCCCACCAGGCGATGTATCTCGACCGGTTGTTCAACGCCGGGCTGGCCCGGGACTGGGCGATCTGCGGGGTGGGCCTGCTCGAGCGGGACGCGCGGATGCGCGACGCGCTCGGCAGCCAAGACCATCTCTACACGCTGACGCTGCGGCAGCCCGACGGCACGGACGACTTCGCCGTCATCGGGTCCATCCGGCGCTTCCTGCACGCGCCGGATGACCCGGCCGCAGTGCTCGACCAGCTCGTGTCACCGGACGTGCGCATCGTCTCCCTGACGGTGACCGAGGGCGGCTACGTCTCCGACCCGACGAACGGGCGGCTCGCCGAGAACGACCCGCTGGTGGCCGAGGAGGTCGCCTCCGGTCTGTCGCGGTTGCGCACCGCGTTCGGCTGGATCACCGCTGCGCTCCGTGAGCGGCGGCGACGCGGCATCGCGCCGTTCGCGGTGATGTCGTGCGACAACATCCAGGGGAACGGCCGCGTCGCTCGGATGAGCGTGGAAGGCGTGGCGCGGCTTGCGGACCCCGAGCTCGCCGACTGGATCGCCGCCGAGGTGGCGTTCCCGTCGACGATGGTCGACCGCATCACACCGGTGACGACGCAGGCGGACGTCGACCGCGTCGCCACGGAGCTGGGCGTCGAGGACGCCTGGCCCGTGGCGAGCGAGCCGTTCACGCAATGGGTGATCGAGGACGACTTCCCGAGCGGGCGCCCCCCGTTCGAGAAGGCGGGCGCCACGCTGGTCCGCGACATCGACCCCTATGAGGCGATCAAGCTCCGGCTGCTCAACGGGTCGCATCAGGCGCTGGCCTACATCGGCCAGCTCATGGGTTACCAGTACGTGCACGAGGCGTGCTCCGACCCGCGGATCGCCGCGCACGTGCGCGCCTACATGGAACAGGAGGCCGTTCCGACCCTCGCCGTGCCCGCCGGCTTCGACATCCCCGCGTACATCGACGAGCTGTTCGTCCGGTTCGGCAACCCGCACGTGCAGGACTACCTCGCTCGGCTGAGCGTGGACGCCTCCAACCGGATCCCGAAGTTCCTGGTGCCGGTGCTCGCCGAGAGGGCCGCCGCAGGTGCGCCGTGCACCCTGGGAGCCTCGATCCTCGCGACGTGGCGGGCCTGGTGCCGCGGCGCCGGGGCCGGACTGTTCACGATGGACGACGAGTCCGCGGGCCGCCTGATCCAGGCGGCCGTGCGCGCGCCGCGCGAGTTCCTCCGGCGCGTGCCCGCGCTCTCGCAGTTCCTCGACTACCCGGACTTCGTCGAGGCGTTCACGCTGGCCGCCGACGTGCTCGAGCTGGAGGGCCCGTCTGCGCTCGTCTCGCCCCGGCTCACGAGAGGGTAGAGGCGTGTCCAGCGACACCGACACCGACGCACGAAGGTCCACCGGAGCGGCCTTCGTCGTCGGGGAGGCCCTGGTCGACGTGACGGTCGAGTCGGACGGCGTCGAGCGGCGCCGGCCGGGCGGCAGCCCGATGAACGTCGCGGTCGGCCTGGCGCGGCTCGGCCTGCCGACGCGACTGCTGACGTCGTTCGGGGACGACGCGGACGGGCGGCTGCTCGCGGACCACCTCGGCTTCGCCGGAGTGGTGCTCGACGACGGATCCGTGACCGCCGGAGGGACCACCTCGACGGCCCTGGCGCGGATCGGCGCCGACGGCTCGGCCACGTACGAGTTCGACCTTCAGTGGGACCCGCCGGGCGGCCGCACCGTCCCCCGGGGAACCGCGCTCGTCCACTCGGGCTCGATCGCGGCGGCGCTCGAACCAGGGGGCACGCGGGTGCTGCAGCTCTTCGAGAGCGTGAGCGACGACGTGCTGCGGTCGTTCGACCCCAACGTCCGCGCGGCGATCACGCCGGACCGCGGCGCCGTGCTGGAGCGGGTCGAGGCCTTCGCCGGCCACAGCGACGTGCTCAAGCTCAGCGACGAGGACGCGGCCTGGCTGTTCCCGGCCCGGGACGCCGCGGCTGTCGCGGAGTGGGCGTTGGCCCTCGGCGTCGGCCTCGTCGTCGTGACGAAGGGCGGGGCCGGTTGCCTCGTCGTCACCCGTCGGCACCGCCTCGCGCTCGAGGCCGTCCCGACGCAGGTGGTGGACACCATCGGCGCGGGCGACGCCTTCATGGCGGCCTTGCTCGCCGGGCTCCTGCGCTGGGACCTCGCCGGGCAGGTGCGGCACGGCGGCATCGGTGCCGACGACCTCGTTCGTCTGGCGTCGCTCGCCCAGCGGTCGGCGTCCTACACGGTCGCACGGGCCGGGGCGCAGGCACCCACCTGGTCGGAGATCGCCTAGGCAGCCCTCAGGGCATCAGCCCTTGAGCGCGAGGTGCACCAGCACGGTCGCCGGGGACTGCGGTGCCGCCCCCGTGAGCAGCACCCGGATCCACGTGCCGAACTGCGCGATCCCGACGGCGACGAGGTCCCGGTCGGACGTGAGCGTCACCGGCGAGCCCCAGTCGAGCCAGTCGACACCGTCGGGGGAGACCTGCGGCTGCACGGTCAGCTCGGGGTGCGGCCCCTCGGTGCGGACGAAGAACAGCGCCTCGCGGGCCCAGCCTGCCTCGTACGGGTGGGTGCCGTACGGACCGGTGACGACGGGTCGGCGCTCGACCAGCGTGGTGGCGGACGTGAGCATCGTCGTTCCCTTCAGGCCTTGGTCCGGCGGCCGGTGGAGTAGACCACGGAGTCGAGGTACATGAAGACACTGCGGTCGGTGTCGGTCTCGATGAAGAAGACCGGGTTGATCAGCCCCGTGATGCCGTCGTACGTCGGCGCGGGGGTCGTCGCCGTACCGCGCAGGTCGAAGGTGCGATCCATGCTCTGGAACTCGACGTACTGCCGCGTCTCGAGGTCGACGAGCATCCGCATGTACAGCCAGTTGAGCTTGTCGGGACTCTCGTTGTAGACGAGGGGCTGCTCGCCGCCGGGGACCCACTGGAACCCGTCCGCCGAGCCGTCGGAGTAGCGCCGGCCGCACCAGATCGCGTCGATCCCGGGGGCCTCCCAGCCCTCGGGGCTGCCGGACCACTGCTCGCGCGTCACGCCCTCCGCGACGCGGAAGTACTGCCACCGCTTCACCTTGGTGCCGTTGACCGAGTTGACGTAGCGGACACCGGGCTGCCAGCGGTACTCGGCGTCCTGGACGTCGAACCACATGCCGAAGGCGCGGATGTCCTCCTCGCCCTTGCCCCAACGGTCCTGCGCAGGTGTGTACGAGTACCAGGCCTCGAGCTGGAGGTAGCGGTGGTCGGCGTTGACTCGCGAGAGCCTCTTGATGACGGTGCTCATGCCGCCGTCGGCGGGTGGCAGCTCGTAGGCCCGCGCCTTCGGACGCGTGGCCAGCTTCAGCGAGTAGGTACCTTCCATCGACCCGTGCGACGCGGCGAACCGCATGGGTGCGGCGCTGAGCATCGACGGACCCCAGGAGCCGAGGTCGACCTGCGAGGGCTGCGACTGGTAGCGCTCGTGGACGAAGTTCGGCGTCAGGTCCAGCCAGCCGTTGAGGCCGAGGTCGAAGTCGTCGTAGACGAGGACCTTCTCCAAGGGGTTGAACTTCTCGAGGCCGCGCCCATAACCGATCAACGCCGTCGCTCCCGCCGGTAAATGGATTTACCGGGTACGTTACGGTCCGACAGTCCAGGTGTCAAAGCCCGCGAGGAGGCCGAGGTGGCAGAGGCGCACGGCGACGGCCGGCCCCGTCCGCTCAGACGGGCGCGGATCAGCGACGTCGCGGCCCGGGCGGGGGTCTCGGAGGGCCTCGTCTCTCGTCTGCTGAACCGCGACCCCACGCTCACGGTGCGTCCGCAGACGCGCCAGGCCGTCCTCGACGCCGCCCGCGACCTCGACTACGTGCCCAACTCCGCCGCGGCCTCGCTGCGGCGCAGCCGGTCGAACGTCATCGGCCTCGTCCTCGACCGCGTGACCAACCCTGTGTTCACCGACGTGGTCCACGGCGCGGAGCAGGCTGCCGCCGAGCTCGGCTTCGGCCTGCTGATCGCCGATGCGGCCGAGGTGGAGAAGGACGAGACGTTCCTCGCCGGCCTGATCAAGTCGGGGCGCGTCGACGGCCTGCTGCTCCAAGGGGGCTTCGGGCCGGGCGCGCACACGCTCGAGCCCTACTCGGCGTTGGTCCCGAGCGTCATCGTCAACAGCGCCGGGACCGGTGCGGCATCAGGCGTTCGGCTGCAGGACGAGGCGGCGGCGCGGCTCGCCACGGACCACCTGGTCGAGCTGGGGCACCGCGAGATCGCCTTCGTCGCCGGCGCGCCCGGTGCGGCGTCCGACGCTCGTCGGCACGGTGTCGAGAGCGCGCTCGCCGCCGCGAGCCTGCCGGTGCACCCCCGGCAGATCGTCCAGGGCGGATGGCAGGCCGAGGACGGGTTCCGCGCCGTTCAGCAGGCGAGGCGTGGGGGTGCGGATGCGAGCGCCTACGTCGTCGGCTCCTCCGTCTCGGCGCTCGGAGTGCTCGCCGCACTGGCCGAGGACGGGGTCCGGGTGCCGGACCAGGTGTCGGTGGTCGGACTGCACGACCCGTGGTTCGCGGAGTACCTCAACCCGCCGCTCACCACCGTCGCACTGCCCCTGTTCGAGCTCGGCCGGCGCTCCGTCCTCCAGCTCGTCGCGCACCTCGAGACCGGGAAGCCGCCCGAGGTGGTCATCAGCGACCCCGCGCCCCGTCTCGTCGTCCGCGCGTCGACGGGCCCGGTGCCGCGCGCCGCCGGCTGACCTCAGGCGGACTCCGCCCGGTACCGGCGCGGCGTCTTGCCGTACGCCCGCAGGAACTGGCGGTTGAAGTTCGACAGGTTGGCGTAGCCGACCTGGGCGGCGATGGACGCCACCGGCTCTCGGGTGCCCTCGAGAAGACGGCAGGCCTGCGTCAGCCGGAGCTGGCGAACCATGTCGGTGAAGGTCTGGCCTGCCCCGGCCTTGAAGTAGCGGGAGAACGCCGAGTCGCTCATCGCCGCGCGCCTCGCCGCCTCGTGGAGCCCGACGCCACTCGTGAGGTTCTCGAGGATGTAGTCGATCGCCTCGCCGATGAGGTCCGAGCTCGCCCCGCTGTGGACGGCGGGAAGCCTGCTCGGGACGATGATCTCCACGTCCTCGTCCGGCGCGGCCGCGAAGACGCCGAGCAGCCCCATCACCTGCACAAGACGCGCCATCCCGCCGTCGGCGTCGCGCACCGCCAGCATGGCGGCCGCGGCACGGGCCGCCGTCTCGCCCCGGAACTCCAGGCCGTGTGCCGACACGGCGAGCAGCGGGTCCAGCGCATGGAGCTCGGGCATCGTGGCCTGGCATGCGCGCACCCACTCGTCCGTGAAGTGCAGCACCGCGTGCGCATCCGCGAGCCGCTCGTCGGACGCGCGGTCGGCGATCCAGTGGTGCGGCAGGTTGGGCCCGACGAGCGTCAGCTGGCCGGGTGCGTAGGAGCCGACGGTGTCCCCGACCACGTAGCGTCCCGTGGACTTCAGGACGAGGTGCACCTCGTACTCGGGGTGGTAGTTCCAGCTCGCGAACGGGTGCGGGTCGTCGTGCACGTAGAACCGGAACGACGACGCGGGGTCGGCGGCGATCACTTCCCGTACGGCCCGTCGACGCAGCAGCTTCTCTGCGCGAGACGTCGACGCGGTACGCATGCTCTGATCCACCGTCGTGTCACCATCCGGCGTGCGGTCGGGGCGCAGTGTCGCATGAAAGTACCAGAACTGAGCATCCTGCAGCGATGCGTCGGCTCCCGTGCCAACCGAGGATCGGGAGTCCCGGGAACCTGGCCGGTGACGTGAGCTGGAGGAGAAGAGATGAGCGCGACGATGCGCCAAGTGGTGGTTGCAGGTCTCGACGAGGTCACCGTCGTGGACTCGCCCGTGCCGACGCCCGGTCCGGGTGAGGTCCGGGCCCGCGTGGTCCTGGCGGGCATCTGCGGCTCGGACACGCATGCGGTCGCCGGTCACCACCCCCTGCTCACACCTCCGTACGTGCCCGGGCACGAGCTGGTCGCCGTCGTCGACCAGGTCGGCACCGGGGTCGACCCCGCCCTGGTCGGGCTGCGGGCGGTCATCAAGCCCAGCGTCGACTGCGGGGCGTGCGTCAACTGCCTGGCCGGTCGGAGCAACGCCTGTCAGAACCTCGCCTGGATCGGCTGCGACCCCTCGGGCCTGCTCCGGGGCGGGATGGCGCCGTACGTCGTCGCGCCGGTCCGAGCCGTCTTCCCGGTGCCGGACGAGGTGTCGGACGTCGATGCCGTGCTCGTCGAGTGCCTGGCGACACCGGTGCACGCGGCTCGGATCGCCGGCGACCTCGCCGGTGCCCGCGTGGTGGTGATCGGTGCGGGGACCATCGGGATCTTCTCCGTGATCGCCGCGCGCCGGGCGGGTGCCGCGACGGTCGTCGTCTCGGACCCCGAGGTCAGCAAGCGCGACCGCGCGGTGCGACTGGGCGCGGACGCCGCCGTGGACGCGTTCGACCCGGCCTTCGAGGACGCCGTCGGCGGTGCACTCGGGGGCAAGGCCGACATCGTCTTCGACTGCGTCGGCACCGAGCCGTCGATCCGGCAGGCCGTCTCGGTGCTGCGCCGCGCCGGCACGTTGCTGATCGTCGGGGTCCCGCCCCGCGACGGCGTCGTGCCCCTGCCGACGGTGCAGGACTGGGAGCTGCGGGTGCAGGGCTGCGCCAACTACACGCCCGAGGACATCGAGGCCGCGATCGCCATCGCCGCCACCGGCGGCCTTCGGGGCGACGAGATCGTCAGCGCCGTGTATCCGCTGGAGGAGGCTGCGACGGCTTTCGCCGCCGCCGCGGCCGGCTCGGCGGGGAAGGTCGTCATCGACCCGTCCGTCAGTCGCTGACCGGCGGCTGCCGGGGCGCTGCGGCCGGTGCGGGTCGGTTGCTCAACCCAGCGGCACGGCGTCCACGAGGTGGCTCGGCGTGCCGAAGCGGTGAGCGGTGATCGCGATCGCCTGCTCGCGCAGGAACGGCAGCAGCTCGACGCGGCTGCACTCCGTCACTTCCTCGCCGTAGACGGTGAGGGGGGGACGGCCGGCGGCCGCACCGAGCAGCTCCTCGGCGCTGCCGCCGACGAGGCGCACGCGGGCGTCGCGCAGGCCGGCCGCACGCCGGTGCCACTCCTCCTGCGGCTCGACGAGCACGCCGATGCCTGCCGCCCGCAGGGCCGCCTGCTGCGGCACCGTGGGCGGCTCGGCGGCCGACAGTGTCACCGGGGCGCGAGCGGCCAGGCCGGCGATCAGCACCCGGGCCACGCCGTCCCAGGGTGCGTCGGCCTCGGCGCGCACGGTCACCGGCGCCGGGCGGTACCGGAAGGCGTTGCGCTCGGCGGTCAGGTGCGACACGTCGCGGACCACGCCGTACTCGTCCCGCCAGGCGGCGGCGTCGCTCGCGGCGCTCCGGGCCAGGAACGGCCCGCCGCCGAAGGCGGCGACCAGCGCCGCGACGGGGGCGATCGGGCGCTCGGCGGCCGCCGCGGTCGCGGGTGACCGGCGCACCGAGCCCAGACCGAGGACGTAGCTGGGTCCGCCCGCCTTGGCCCCGGGCCCGACGACCGAGCGCTTCCATCCGCCGAACGGCTGGCGGCGCACGATCGCCCCGGTGATGCCGCGGTTCACGTAGAGGTTGCCTGCCTCGACCCGGTCCACCCAGGTGGCGATCTCGTCGCGGTCCAGCGAGTGCAGGCCGGCGGTCAGGCCGAAGGCGGGGGCGTTCGCCAGGTCGATCGCCTCGTCGAGCGTGCGTGCGGTGAGGATGCCGAGCACGGGCCCGAAGTACTCGGTCAGGTGGAACTCGGACCCCGGCTGCACGGTCTTGACACCCGGTGTCCAGAGACGACCCTCCTCGTCGAGGCGGCGCGGCTCGCGCGCCCACCGCTCACCGGGTGCCAGCCGGGTCAGGGCGCGCAAGAGCTTGCCCTCCGCCGGGGCGATCACCGGCCCCATGCGGGTGGCCGGATCCCACGCCTCGCCGACCGTGAGGGCGTCCACCGCGTCCAGCAGCTGGTCCCGGAACCGCGCCGAGGTGGCGACGGAGCCGACGAGGATCGCGAGCGACGCGGCCGAGCACTTCTGCCCCGCGTGCCCGAAGGCGCTGGCGGCGATGTCCCGCGCGGCGAGGTCGAGGTCGGCGCTCGGGGTGACGACGATCGCGTTCTTGCCGCTGGTCTCGGCGAGCAGGCGCAGCCCGGGCCGCAGCGTGCGGAAGGCCTCCGCGGTCTCGTAGCCCCCGGTGAGGATCACCTGGTCCACGCGCAGGTCGGCGACGAGCCGGCTGCCGAGGGCCGGGTCGTGGAGGCAGACGAGCTGGAGCACGTCCCTGGGGACGCCGGCGGACCACAGCGCGGCGGCCAGCAGCGCTGCGGTGCGCGCGGTGCGCCGGGACGGCTTGAGCACGGTCGCGGAGCCGCTGGCCAGTGCCGCGAGCGTGGAGCCGGCGGGGATGGCGAGGGGGAAGTTCCACGGCGGCACGACGAGGGTGACCGCCCGTGGCACGTACACCGCCCCGTCGAGCCGCTCGGTCTCCAGCGCCCGGTGCGCGTAGTAGTGCGCGAAGTCGACCGCCTCGCTGACCTCCGGGTCGCCCTGGTCGGCCGTCTTGCCCGCCTCGGCGGCCATCACCTCGATGAGGTCGGCGCGTGCGGCCTCCAGCGCCGCCCCGGCTCGGTGGAGGATCTGCGCCCGGCCAGCCGCGCCGAGGGCCGCCCAGCCGGCCGCCGCCGCCGTCGCCGTGTCGAGGACCGCGGCCAACCCTGTCTCGTCGGACACCGTGGCCGCGGCGACCTCGGCGACGCCCAGCCGTGAGGACTGCGCGCGGGCGAGCGCGGACCGGACCCACGCGCGGTTGGTCGCGACCGAGGGATCGGTGTCCGGTGCGTTGTGGAACTCGGCGGTCGGCAGTGGCTCCGCGGCGACCGGGAGTCGGTGCGGGGTGGGCACCGTGTCGTCGTCGAGCCCTGCCAGCGAGTCGCGGAACCGACCCAGCTCGCGGGCGAACAGTGCCTCGTCGGACGCGAGCTCGAAGACCGCGGACATGAAGTTCTCCGCGCTGGCGCCCTCCTCCAGCCGTCGGACCAGGTAGGCGATCGCGGAGTCGACGTCGGCGGCCGCGACCACCGGGGTGTACAGCAGCAGGTTGCCGACGTCCCGCCGCACGGCCTCCGCCTGGGCCGGCGCCATGCCGAGCAGCATCTCGACGTCGACCCGGTCCGCCACGCCGCGGGAGCGCGCCAGCAGCTGCGCCCACGCCTGGTCGAACAGGTTGTGGCCGGCGACGCCGACCCGGACGTCGGCGGCGTTCTCGGGGCGCAGCGCCACCTCGAGCAGGCGCTTGTAGTTCGTGTCGGTCTCCCGCTTGGTGTGCCACGTCGCCAGCGGCCACCCGTGGATCGAGGCGTCGACCAGCTCCATCGGCAGGTTGGCGCCCTTCACGACGCGCAGCTTGATGCCGGCTCCGCCGCCGGCTCGCCGCGCGCGCGCCCAGTCGCGCAGCCGCAGGTAGGCCCCGAGGGCGTCCGGCAGATAGGCCTGGAGCACGATGCCGGCCTCCAGATCGCGCAGCTCCGGCGCGTCGAGGACGCGCATGAACACCGCGAGCGTCAGATCGAGGTCCTTGTACTCCTCCATGTCGAGGCTGACGAGCTTGTGCGGCGTCGCCTCGGCCGCTCGCTGGAACAGGGGCGTCAGGGCGGCGGCGATGTCCGCCACCGCTTCGTCGAACGCCCACGGCGCGTGCGGTGGCACGGTCGCGGAGACCTTGATGGAGACGTAGTCCACGTCGTCGCGCGCCAGGAGTCGGGCGGTGCCGTCGAGGCGGCTGCGGGCCTCGCGCGGGCCGAGCACGGCCTCGCCGAGCAGGTTGACGTTGGGCCGGGCTCCGAGCGCGCGCACGCGCGCCAGACCGCGGGTGAGCCCGGGGTCGTCGGCGTCGATCAGCAGGTGCCGCACCATGCGCCGCAGCACGCGCCGGGCCGCGGGCACGACGAGGCCCGGCGCGATCGGCGCGACGAGGCCACCCAGCCGGAC
>JAEXPS010000213.1 GCA_023438885.1 Actinomycetes bacterium | reverse complement strand
CGCGCGCGACCGGGTGGGTGCCGGCCGCCGGAACCCACCGGCTCGGTGACGAGTCCTGCGCTCGGTGGCGAAGTGTGCGCTCGGTGTCACCCGCTTGGGGACGTCGACCCGTTCCACGTCATGTTCCGCCGCGGCGTGCTCGGCGGGAGGTCGTCGACGGGATCGGGGCGGTCGGGCCGGTCAGCAGGCGGGGCAGCAGGCCAGCTGGGGACCGGCGGCGACCGCCTGAGAGGGCGAGCGCCGCAGGGCCGCGGTGGGACGGCGGTACCACGGGCTTGCTGGGGCCGCAGGTACCGGCGCGCGGCGGGCACGGCGGCGCGCCGTCTCCGCGTTCATGCGGTCGAGCTCGGCCGCAAGGCTGCGATGGATCAGCAGGATCATCTGTGGGTCGGACATCGCTACTCCTGGGGCTTGCGGGCGAGGATCAGCGCGGGGTGCACGCCGTTGGGCTCGCGGCGGGTGAAGGTCACCTCGGCGTCGACGAAGCCGGCGCGGGCGAGCTCGGCGAGGTACTCCGGCCGGGAGAGGGCGCCGGCGGCGCAGCCGGCGTAGTTGCCCAGCTCGGCGCGGCGCTCGGGCGTCAGGGGCTCGTCGGACACCACGTCCGCGACGCGGACGCGACCGCCCGGTGCCAGGACGCGGAACGCCTCGGCGAGCACCGCCGGCTTGTCGGGCGAGAGGTTGATGACGCAGTTGGAGATCACGACGTCGACGGAGGCGTCCTCGAGCGGGATCTCCTCGATCACGCCCTTGCGGAACTCGACGTTCTCCGCGCCCGCACGCTCGGCGTTGGCCCGAGCGACCGCGAGCATCTCGTCGGTCATGTCCACGCCGTAGACGTAGCCCGTGGGACCCACCTGCTGCGCGGCGAGGAGCACGTCGATGCCACCCCCCGAGCCGAGGTCCACCACCCGCTCACCGGCCGCGAGCTCGGCGATCGCGGTCGGGTTGCCCGAGCCCATCGACGCGGCGCGGGCCTCGATCGGAAGGCCGGCGACCTGCGTGGGGTCGTAGAAGGAGTTGCACTCGCCGCTGCCGCAGCAGCTGGACACCGCCTCGGTCACCGCCAGGGCGTAGTGCTCGCGGACCTGCTCCCGGATGTCGCTCATCGTCGTGCTCCTCCTAGATATCGACCTCTGTCGATGAGCGATCCTGGCCTAGCTATAGACGAGTGTCAATATCGACAGCGGTGAATCTGTGGGCGATACTGACCTCATGCCGCTGGACCAGCTCCCGATCCTCGAGACCGCCGCCGACGCGTGCTGCACGCCGCCCGGAGTGGTGACGATGTCCGAGCTCGACGCCGAGACGCTCGCGGCCAGCCTCAAGGCGTTGGCCGATCCCGCCCGGCTCCGGCTGCTGTCGCTGCTGGCCGCCAACGAGGGGTGCGAGTCCTGCGTGTGCGACCTCGTCGAGCCGCTCGGCCTGTCCCAGCCGACCGTGTCACACCACCTCAAGGTGCTGGTCGACGCCGGCCTGGTCTCGCGCGAGAAGCGGGGCGTGTGGGCCTACTACGCCCTGGTGCCCGGCGCGCTCGACACCATCACGCAGCACCTCGGCTCGCACTTGGCGGTGCTGGCCGCCTGACGCTCACGGCTCCGGCCGGCCCTGGATGCGGCGCCGGAACACGGCGACCGCGTGGGCGTCGTCGGCCGCGGCCGCCACGAAGCCGTCCGGGCGAACCAGGTAGAGCAGCGCAGGGTCGAGCCGCCGGTACGGGTCGCGGCGGAACGCGACGAACGTGACGCCGAGCCGCTCGGCGACCGCCGGCCCGCGCCGGGCCGGGCCGTAGCGGTGCACCTGCCAGTCGAGGCTGCGCAGCGTGACGAAGTTCTCCCCGGTCCACGGCAGCCGGCGGCCGACCGGGGATGCGCTCCGCCCGCCGTCCGGGAGCGTCAGGTCGTCGTACCGGATGCGGGTCTGGGAGACGAGTCCGTAGAGGCGCTCCGACCCGACCAGCCGGGGCAGCAGTCGCACCGCGAGGGGCGCGACGAGCGGCACCACGCGCCCGCGGGTGAAGCGTGCGAGGCGGCTGCCGGAGGTCACCCGTGCGAATACCCGGTCGGTAGTGCGCACCACCGACCGCGCAACGGGTCGGCGTTCGGCCTCGTAGTGGTCCAGAGCGGACTCGGGCGTCCGACCGTGCACCACGTCCCCGAGGGTGAGCGCCAGGTGGTGGGCGTCCTGCAGCCCGGTGTTCATCCCCTGCGCGCCGACGGGGGAGTGCACATGGGCAGCGTCGCCGACGAGGAACACCGGCCCCGCGCGGAAGCGCCCCGCGAGCCGGTGGTGCACCCGGTAGGTGGCGAACCACGACGACGCGGTGTACTCGACGCCGAACTCGTCGGCCAGACGACGGCGCACGCGCGCCTCCAGCGACCCCTCATCGGCGTCGACCACGCCGAGCAGGCGGTGGTGACCAGGCCCGCCCATCGGGAACGTCAGCAGGAAGTCGTCCGGGCTGACGCGCAGGTTCACGGCGTCCTCGACCAGGCCGGTCGCGTCGAGCGCGTCGGCGACGTAGTAGGTCAGCGGGCTGGTGGTGCCGGCGAACGGGATGCCGGCGAGCCCGCGCACGGTGGACGACGCGCCGTCCGCGCCGATGCACCACCGGGCGCGCACGTCGGTGTCGCCGTCAGGGCCACGCAGCGTCGCGACGATCCCGGGGTCCCCGGTGACGCGCAGGGCGACCAGCCGGTGCCCCCAGCGCACGTCGCCACCGGCCTGGTGGTACGCCTCGCCGAGGATCTCCTCGTTGCGGCTCTGCTCGAGCACTCGGATTCCGGGGTACGGGGTCAGCGTGCGCCCGGCGCCGGTGAACCCGAACGGGGCGAACGTGCGGCTGCGAGAGCCGGGCACGATCTGCGGCGCCAGGCGGCTCGCCGCCAGCACGCGCGGCGCGAGCCCGAGCTGGTCGTAGATCTCGACGGAGCGCGCCTGCAGGGCGAGGGCCCGCGACTCGCGCGTGGGTCCGTCCTTGGCGTCGACGACGAGCACGCGAACTCCCAGCCTCGCCAGGCAGACGCCCGCCATCAGCCCGCTGGGGCCCGCGCCGACGACGAGGACGTCGAGCTGCTCCACACGCACAGCGTCACACCTCGCCCGGGATGCGGCGATGGATCGCGGGCCACGTCGGCGTTGGTCACCATGGAGACATGTCGAATCGGGGCGCGGGTGGCGACTCACCGGTCGGTGCCCGTCCTGCCGGCCGTCCCCACGCAAGGAGCGCCATGACCCGCCCCACCGTCCTGTTCGTCTGCATCCACAACGCCGGGCGCTCGCAGATGGCCGCGGGCTTCCTGCAGGCGCTGGGCGGGGATGCCGTCGAGGTCCTCTCCGCAGGCTCCACGCCGGCCGACGCGGTCAACCCCGTGGCGGTGCAGGCGATGGCGGAGGTGGGCATCGACATCTCGTCGGCCAGCCCGAAGATCCTCACCACCGACGCGGTGAAGGCCAGCGACGTGGTGGTCACCATGGGCTGCGGCGACACGTGCCCCTTCTACCCCGGCAAGCGGTACGAGGACTGGGTGCTCGACGACCCCGCGGGTCAGCCGCTGGAGAAGGTGCGCCCGATCCGCGACGAGATCCGGGCACGGGTCGAGGCCTTGCTCGCCGAGCTGGCCGCCGGCCCCGAGTTCGGCGCAGGAGCGCTCGTGCCGTAGGATGAGCCGGCCTTGTGCGCGCGGGTTCACCCCGCCGCGCCTGGCTCCAGCTTCCCGGACGCCGCTCACGGTGACCGGAACCACGTACCAAGAGGGTGGCATTGCCATGGCCAGCAAGGCTCAGGACGTCCGTCCGAAGATCACGCTCGCCTGCACGGAGTGCAAGGAGCGCAACTACATCACCAAGAAGAACCGGCGGAACGACCCCGACCGGCTCGAGCTGAAGAAGTTCTGCCCGCGTGACGGGCGGCACACGGTGCACCGCGAGACCCGCTGACCTTGGCGGTCGACCTCTCGTTCGCCGGGCGCTCGTACGCGCCCGACGAGCCCTACGAGGTGACCCGCGCCGAGCTGGCCGCTTTCGCCGAGGCCGTCGGCGCCACGCATCCCGCGCACACCGACCCGCAGGCCGCGCGCGCCCTGGGGCACCCCGACGTGGTGGCGCCCCCGACCTGGGCCGTGGTGGTGGCGCAGCGCTCTGAGGCGCAGTACGTGCAGGACCCCGCGGCCGGCATCGACTTCACGCGCGTGGTCCACGCCGACGAGCGCTTCAGCTACGTGCGGCCCATCTGCGCCGGGGACGTCCTCGTGACCACGTTGCACGTCGACGCGGTCACCGAACGCGCGGGCCTCGGCATGGTCACCACCCGCGTCGAGGTGGCCGACGAGGCCGGCTCGCCAGTCGCCACGGTGACCAGCACCCTGGCGGTGCGCCCATGACCCACTCCGCCGAACCCGGCACTTCCTGTCGAGCCCGGCAGTTCTGCCTGCCGGGCTCGGCACGTACTGCCGGGTTCGCGAGGGGGTGGGGGTGGTGAGCGAGCTCGTCGTGGGTCAAGAGGTCGCCCGGGGAAGCCTGCGCGTCGACCGGGCGCGGCTGGTGCGGTACGCGAACGCCTCGGGTGACCAGAACCCGATCCACCAGTCGGAGGATGCGGCGCTCGCGGTCGGCCTGCCGGGCGTGATCGCTCACGGCATGTGGACCATGGGCGCCGCCGTGCAGGTCGTCGTCGACTGGCTGGGCGACCCCGGGCTCGTGGTCGACTACCAGACGCGCTTCACGCGCCCGGTCCCGGTCCCCGCTGACGGCGAGGCGACGGTCGACGTGGTGGCGACGGTAGGCGCGATCGACACCGAGGCCGGCACGGCCCGTATCGATCTCGAGGTGACGCTGGCCGGCTCGAAGGTGCTGGGCAAGTCCCAGGCGCTCGTCCGCCTCCCCGCCGCCTGACCTCCCCCTGACCTCCCCGCAACGTCCGAGGAAGTGGTGGCTCTAGC
>JAEXPS010000192.1 GCA_023438885.1 Actinomycetes bacterium | reverse complement strand
CCCCTTCCGCCGACCGCCACCCCTTCCGCCGCGCGCCACCCCCTTCCCCCGAGCGCCACCCCTTCCGCCGAGCGCGGCACGGTTCGCGCCGAACGAGTCCGCGCTGGGCGGATCGGACGGCGCTCGCCGCGGAAGCGGGAGCGGGAGCGGACGGGGCCCCGCCGCGCAGATGAAGGGCGGCGGAGGGCGTGTCGGCGGCGGTTCACGGGGTCGCCCGCGCCGTCAGCGGACGCCGGCCTCCCGAAGCCGTGCGACCAGGGGTGCGCCCGCCCAGGCTTCTGCCCAGGTCCACCGGACGACTCTCGACACGACGGCTCGCAGGCGGTCCTCGCGGATCTTCTCGTCCCAGAGCTGATCCCTGACGTCCTGCGACTCTCCGTCGATCCCGTACTTGGAACGCCCGTCGAACTCGCCGACGACGCGAAGGTCCTGCCACCAGAAGTCGACGCGGCCGACGAAGCCCTGGCGGTCGTAGAACTCGCGCTGGAGATCCGGTGTCGCGAGACCCGCCTCCCACATGCGGACGCGGCTCAGCGACTCACCCGCAGACCCGCTGCGCTCGTCCACGAATGCCAGCACGTCGCGCGCTGTACGCACGCCGCGGCCGTGCCCTGCGGCCTCGACCTCGTCCCGAAGCTCGTTCATCGTCGCTCGGCGGAGCCGCAGCGCGGCATCGCCCGCCGCCACTCCAGCCAGGAAGCCCGACCCGCGCGCCAGGTCGACGACCGTCCGCGCAGCAGTCGTCACCCGGACGCCTCCGACGACGGTCTCGGCGACCGGGCCGTCGGTCGCGTGCCGCGCGACGAAGGCCCGCAGCTCGCCCCCAGAGGCTCCGGTCACCGTGAGGTGCACGCGCTGGTCACGCACGCCCACCACGGGAAGGCCATGCAGCACGGCTGCCGACATGTGCGAGACGAGCACGGGTCCGCGGGCCGCGGCGACTGCCGCCCGCACGGTGAGGGCGTGACGCTCGGCGGCGTCCATCCCCGCCCAGTGCTCGACGCCGACGAACGCACCCGGACGTAGCCGTCGGACGTCGCCCCTCCTCGCCGCCCGTCGGAGTGCGTCACCACGCACCATCGACTCGTCTGCCACCCTCACGAGGCCTGTGGCCCGGACCATCTCGCGCACGCCCGGCACGATTCCACGCCGCGCCGGCGACCTCCGGCCGCTATCCACACCCCCGCCCGCCGTAGCGGCACCCGCCCAGCGCCACCTCCTTCCGCCGAGCGCCGCTCCTTATGTCGAGCGCGCAGGTTCTGGCGCTGATCGAGTACGCGCTCGGCGGAAGAGGTGGCGTTCGGCGGAAGGAGGTGGCGGTGGGCGGACGCCGGGGGTGCCGGGGGAAGTCGCGGGAGCCGGGGGGACGCCGGTGGCGGCGCGGCGGGGTGAGTGTCGCCGGCGCGACGGGGTGGACGGCAGTCGGCTGCGGGGCTCGGCAGCGGGGCCGCTGGGAAGGGCGTCAGTGGGTGAGCTTGAGGCCCAGGGCGCAGCCGATCAGCCCCGCGATGAGCAGCAGCCGCACCAGCGTCACCGGCTCGGTGCCGGTGACCATGCCGTAGATGACGGTCAGCGCCGCGCCGATCCCCACCCAGACCGCGTACGCCGTGCCGACCGGGATGGACCGCAACGCCAGCGCGAGCCCACCCATCGAGGCTGCGAGCGCGACGAGGAACACCAGCGACGGCCCGAGGCGGCTGAACCCCTCGGACCGGCCGAGGGCGACAGCCCAGACGGCTTCGAGGGCGCCGGACAAGAGCAGGACGAGCCACGCCATGACAACTCCCATGGTCGCCGTCTTGTCAGGCCGGGTACGGTGCCGCTCGTCCGGGACCTGGCTGAACGCCAGGCACGTCACCAGGTTCTCAACCCCGCACCCCGATGGCAACGTGGTCCAGGACATGAGACCCCACGTCTCCGCACGGTGTCGAGCCCGGCAGTCCGGGTCCAGCCCGGCAGTTCCACCTGCCGGACTCGAGCGGAACTGCCGGGCTCCCGGGGCGCGCGTCAGGGGGTCGAGAGGTCGACCGGGAACTCCGCGTCGTCGAGCACCGCGCCGCCCACCACCATCTGCAGCCGCCGGGCCACCCCGCGCACCAGCGGCGCGGCCCGGCCCCGGGCCACCCGGTGCGCGAAGGACGCCCGCTCCAGCTCGAGCTCGGTGTGGTCGTCGGGCTCCCAGATCACCCGGTAGGCGACCACCCCGTCCCGCGTCCACGGCAGTGCGGCGAGCACCTGAGGCACCTCGTCCTGCCCGGAGATCTCCACCGCGATGATGCCGTCGACGTCCAGGTCGGCCTCGACGCCGTAGCCCGACATCGGCTGCGGGTGGCTCATCATGTACTGGTCGTAGGCGGCGGCCTCGGCCATCAGCCGCGCCCGCTCGCGCTCGTCGCGCACGCCGTGCAGCCCCAGGTGAGCCTGGAGCCGCGGGTCGGGTGCGTCCGACGAGCCCAGGTACCGCGAGCCGGCTCCCGACAGGTGCGCCCGCCGCACCACCTGCCGCACGGTCGCCACGGCCTCGTCGGGCTCCAGCCAGCGATCGGTGTAGAGCGTCAGGTCGACGAGCGCACCGGGGTCCGGTGTCAGCACCGTGCCGGTGCCGCCGATCCGCACCACGCCGCTGACGCGCCGCGCCGCCGCCACCATCCAGGTCACCGCGCGCTCCTCGTCGCGCACCGGCATCCCGTCCGGGAACGCCCGCTTGAGCCCGTCGCGATCCCCGCCCGGCCACGGCGGTGCGCCGCGTTCGGCCGGGCAGTCGAGCTGCCAGGCGGCGTCGAGCCCGTGCGGAAGCGCCAGCGCGGCGGTCGCCGCGGCATCCAGCGCATACGGCCCGACGAGCCGCGACAGCCGCCCCAGCCGCAGCACCCGCGGCGGCACGCCCCCCGCGGCCTTGACCAGCGCCGGGTCGGGCTCCTCCCACCGTGCGGCCGGGAACCGGCTCGCCGCCAGCGAGCCGACGTCGTCCGACGACGGCCCGGCGGGGTACGCGAGCAGGTGGCGGGCCCGCGCCTCCTCGACCGGCAGCCGCGCCTCGGTCATCAGCGGCCCATGCTCCGGCGGGACCCCGCGGGGCCGCGGGCGTGGCGAGCCGCGATCACAGCCGCGTGCGGTCGAAGTTCAGCCACGACCGCGAGGCCGTCGGCCCACGCTGGCCCTGGTACCGCGAGCCGGAGGCGCCGGAGCCGTAGGGCGAGTCGGCGGCCGACGAGAGCCGGAAGAAGCAGAGCTGGCCCACCTTCATCCCCGGCCAGAGCTTGATCGGCAGCGTCGCGACGTTGGACAGCTCCAGGGTCACGTGCCCGGTGAACCCGGGGTCGACGAAGCCCGCCGTCGAGTGCGTGAGCAGGCCGAGGCGCCCGAGGGACGACTTGCCCTCCAGCCGCGCCGCGATGTCGTCGGGCAAGGTGACCTGCTCGTACGTGGAGCCCAGCACGAACTCCCCGGGATGCAGCACGAAGGGCTCGTCCGGATCAACCTCGACGAGGTGCGTGAGGTCCGGCTGCTCCTCGGCCGGGTCGATCACCGCATACCGATGGTTGTCGAACAGCCGGAAGTACTTGTCGATCCGCACGTCGACGCTCGAGGGCTGCACCATCGCCGGGTCGAAGGGGTCGAGGCGCACGCGGCCCGACTCGAGCTCGGCACGGATGTCGCGGTCGGAGAGCAGCACGTGCCCACGGTAGTGGGATGCCGGAAACCACGGGTACCCCGTCGGCGGCAGGCGGGTCTATGCTGCTGCCGGGACGCATGGGAGCGCTCCCTCAAGCCCCGGAAGGCCCCCCACCACATGCGCTACGGCCATTTCGACGACGAGGCCCGCGAGTACGTCGTCACGACGCCCCACACCCCGTACCCGTGGATCAACTACCTGGGATCCGAGCGGTTCTTCTCGCTGATCTCGCACCAGGCGGGCGGCTACTCCTTCTTCCGCGACGCGCGCATGCGGCGCCTCACGCGGTACCGGTACAACAACATCCCGGCCGACATGGGCGGGCGCTATCTGTACGTCAACGACGGCGGTGACGTCTGGACTCCGTCCTGGCTGCCGGTCAAGGCCGATCTCGACCACTTCGAGACGCGTCACGGCCTGGGCTACACGGTGATCACCGGCGAGCGTGGCGGCGTGCGCGTCGAGACCAAGCACTTCGTGCCACTCGGCGAGGACGCCGAGATCCAGAAGATCACCGTCACGAACACGTCGGCGGGGGAGAAGGACCTCACCCTCTTCACGTTCGTCGAGTTCTGCCTCTGGAACGCGCAGGACGACCAGACGAACTACCAGCGCAACCTCTCGATCGGCGAGGTCGAGGTGGAGCAGCGCGGGCCGCACGGTTCGGCGATCTACCACCGCACCGAGTACCGCGAGCGCCGGGACCACTACGCGGTGTTCGCCATCAACACCGCCGCCGACGGCTTCGACACCGACCGCGACACCTTCGTCGGCGCGTACAACTCGCTGGGTGAGGCGGCGGTGCCGCGGGCGGGGGAATCCGCCAACTCGGTCGCCTCGGGCTGGTACCCCATCGGCAGCCACAGCGTGCACGTGCACCTGGCGCCCGGCGAGTCGCGCGAGCTCGTCGTCGTCCTCGGGTACGTCGAGAACCCGGACGACGAGAAGTGGGCCGACGAGGCGCACCAGGTGATCAACAAGGAGCGCGCGCACGCGCTGCTCTCCCGATTCGCCACCAGCGAGCAGGCCGACGAGGCGCTCGCCGCCCTGACGCGGCACTGGACGGACCTGCTGTCCACCTACTCGGTGAGCAGCGGCGACGAGAAGCTGGACCGGATGGTCAACGTCTGGAACCAGTACCAGTGCATGGTCACGTTCAACATGAGCCGGTCGGCCAGCTACTTCGAGACCGGCATCGGCCGCGGCATGGGCTTCCGCGACTCCAACCAGGACCTGCTGGGCTTCGTCCACCTGATCCCCGAGCGCGCGCGCGAGCGGATCATCGACATCGCCTCGACCCAGTTCCCGGACGGCTCGGCGTACCACCAGTACCAGCCGCTGACGAAGCGCGGGAACAACGACATCGGCTCCGGCTTCAACGACGACCCGCTGTGGCTCATCGCCGGCGTGGCGGCGTACATCCGGGAGACCGGCGATTGGACAATCCTCGACCAGCCCGTCCCGTTCGACAACGAGCAGGGCAGCGAGGTGCCGCTGTTCGAGCACCTGACCCGCAGCTTCGAGTTCACGGTCACCCACCGCGGCCCGCACGGGCTGCCGCTGATCGGCCGCGCGGACTGGAACGACTGCCTCAACCTCAACTGCTTCAGCACCACGCCGGGGGAGAGCTTCCAGACCACGGAGAACAAGGCCGGCGGGGTCGCCGAGTCGGTGTTCATCGCCGCGATGTTCGTCAAGTACGGCGAGGAGTACGCGCAGCTGGCGGAGCGCCGCGGACTGGCGGACGTCGCCTCACGGGCTCGTGACCTCGTCGAGCAGATGCGCCAGGCGGTGCTGGAGCACGGCTGGGACGGGCGCTGGTTCCTGCGGGCGTACGACTACTTCGGCAACCCGATCGGCACCGACGCGCACGCCGAGGGCAAGATCTGGATCGAGCCGCAGGGCTTCGCGGTGCTCGCCGGCATCGGGATCGGCAAGGGCCCGCACGACGAGGCGTCACCTGCCGTCCAGGCGCTCGACTCCGCAGGTGAGATGCTCGGCACCGCGCACGGCATGGTGCTCCAGTACCCGGCGTACACCACGTACCGCGTCGAGCTGGGCGAGGTCTCCACCTACCCGCCGGGGTACAAGGAGAACGGGGGCATCTTCTGCCACAACAACCCGTGGGTGATCATCGGCGAGACGATGGTGGGTCGCGGCGACCGCGCCTTCGACTACTACCGCCGCATCACCCCCGCCTACCGCGAGGAGATCAGCGACGTACATCGGCTCGAGCCGTATGTGTACGCGCAGATGATCGCGGGCAAGGAGGCGGTGCGGCACGGTGAGGCGAAGAACTCCTGGCTCACCGGGACCGCGGCGTGGAACTTCGTCGCCGTGTCCCAGTACCTGCTGGGCGTGCGGCCCGACTTCGACGGCCTGGTGGTGGACCCGCAGATCGGGCCCGACGTGCCGAGCTTCACCGTGACCCGCGTCGCGCGCGGCGCCACGTACGTCATCACGGTGACGAACTCGGGCGCGCGCGGCTCGCGTGGCCGGCTCGTCGTCGACGGCAAGTCCGTCGAGGGCAACCTGGTGCCGTACGCGCCCGCCGGCTCGACGGTCACCGTCGACGTCACCCTCTAGGGCTCCGCCGATGTCCCTCGACGAGCTGGACCGGCCCGCCGTCACAGGCGAGCCGGTGGTGACTCTGCGCACCGATCGCTGGGAGGTCGACGTGCTGCCCGGCACCGGTGCCGCCCTCGGCGCCGGCCGCATCCGCACCGACGACGGGGTGTGGCGCAACCTGCTGCGACCCACCCCGGCCTCCCGGCTCGGCAACCCGGAGCGCTGCGCCAGCTTCCCGATGCTGCCCTGGTCCAACCGCATCGAGGCCGGCGTGCTGGCCTTCGCCGGGCAGACCTGGCAGCTCCAGCGCAACGGCGAGGACGGCACGGCGATGCACGGCGCGCTGCGCTACGCACCGTGGCGGCTGGTCTCCCGCTCGCACGACGAGGCCACGCTCGAGGCCGACTCCGCGGACCTCGTCGGCGTCAATTTCCCGTGGCGGTTCACGGCGCAGGTGGACTACGCGTTGCGCGACCGGTCGCTCGTCGTCACGACGCGGCTGCGCAACGGCGACGTCGAGCCGTTCCCCGCGGGCTTCGGTCACCATCCCTACTTCGTGCGCTCGCTGCTGCCGGTGGGAGCGCGTCCACCCGGCGAGCCGGGCGAGCCGCTGCTCCAGGTGGACGCCCAGGCGGGCTACGCGCTGCACGGCGGCATCGCCAGTGCGGCGGCGGGAGCGATCCCACAGCGGGCCGACTACCGCGACGCTCGTCCGGTGGGAGAGGTCCAGGTCGACGACGTGCTGACGGCACGAACCGGCGCGCACCTGGCGACCCTGCGCTACCCCGAGCCCGACGTGACGGTGCGGATCGAGGCCGACGAGGCCTACTCGCACGTCGTCGTGTACGCGCCGCGGCGCCGCAGCTACCTGGCGGTCGAGCCGGTCACCCACGTCAACGGCGGGTTCGCGCTGCACGCCTCGGGGGTGCCGGGCACGGGAGTGACCGTGCTCGACCCGGGCGCCGAGCTCGCCGCGTCGTTCACCGTCACCGTCGAGGGCTGACGCCGGCCGCTCCGACGCGGCCACGCACCGCGCCGGCCGGGCGCCCCTCTCGACCGAGCGTCACCCCCTTCGTCGAGCGCCACCCCCCTCACCGAACGCGGCTCCCCGCCGAACGCCACCCCCCTCACCGAACGCGGCCCCACCGAGCGCCACCCTCTGCGTCGAACGCCGCCCCCCTCACCGAGCGCGGCCCCCATCGAGCGCCACCCTCTGCGTCGAGCGCCAAGTTCTGCGTCGAGCGCGGCCTGCTTCGCGCCGAATGAGGCAGCGCTCGGCGCAACCGATGGCGTTCGGCGCAGAGAGTGGCGCTCGGCGTGGAGGGTGGCGCTCGGCGTGGAGGGTGGCGCTGGCTTGTCGGTTGCGTTTAGTGGCGCGGGGCCAGCGACAGCAGCCAGACGTCGTCCTCGTCGGGCGCGAAGCCGAGCCGCGTGTAGAACGCGCGGGCGCCTGCGTTGTCCTCGCTGACGCGCAGGTGCACGCCGGGCACGCCCCGGTCACGCAGAGCATCGGTGAGCGCGGTGATCAGCACACGGCCCCAGCCCTGGCCCTGTAGCCGCGGCAGCAGGTCGATGTGCAGGTGGGCCGGGTAGCCGGCGGGCGCCCCGTCGTGGTCCTCGTCATGGATCAGGCCGACGAGCAGGTGGTCCTGCGTGCCGTCGTGCGGGTCGTCGCGCCGCGGGTAGCGCTGGCGCAGCACCGGCCACCAGTGCTCGTCGGCCCACCGGTTGAAGCCTGCTGTGTCCGCGGTCCCCACGATGTAGCCCGCGATCCCCTCGTCGTCCTGCACGACGAAGCACAGGGCCGGGTCGCTCGCGGGATACGGGCCGAGGTACACGTGCCCGAGGAGGTCGGGGTCGCGGTAGAGCGGCGTGGCGTCCGCCCCGGCGTCGCCCGTGAGCAGGCACACGCGGTACAGGGCCGGCAGGTCGCTGGGATGGTACGGGCGCAGCATGGGTGGCACGGCGACCAGCGTTCCATGGGTTGGAGTGCGCCACCTGCGCCACCCGCGACCCGGTAAGATCGCTGCCGCAGCGCTACCGGGACAGCCCTCCGGTGCGCCTCGCGGGCGTAGTTCAATGGTAGAACTTCAGCTTCCCAAGCTGAGAGCGCGGGTTCGATTCCCGTCGCCCGCTCCATCTTTGGTTCAGGTCAGAGCGCGATGAGCGCCTCGTGAGCGAGACCCGCCGCCATGGGCGAGCGAACGTCGGCTCGATCTCACTGGTGCCCGCCTCCGAGGCGGCCGGCCCGTGCCGACCGCGCATCAGATCCGGAGTGCCCCCGGGATGCGCGCGAGAACCGCGGCGTCGTACATGCCGTAGTTGTAGAAGTCGACGCGGTCGGCGCCGCCCTCGCGGGCGGCGGCCACCTTGTCGGCGAGGTGCGCCGGCGATGTCGTGTCCGGCCAACCGGGGCGCAGGATGACCGTCAACGGGAGTGGCCCGACGGCGGCCCGCACCGAGGCGACGTCCGCCGCCAGCCGCTCGGGATCGGACGCGTAGCCCAGCACGGTGTAGGAATCCACGACGGAGCCGACCGCGGCCGGGTCGATCGACAGGCGCCAGGCCTGCGAACCGGCCTCCGCGCCTGTCGGCAGGCCGTCCGCGTACCCGAGCACGGCCCCGGTCAGGTCCATGTACGACAGCCGCCGCCCGCCGGAGCGCACCACCGCCGTCACCGCCGCGGCCAGTCCGGTCACGGCGTCGCGCCGGCAGTCCATCAGCGTCAGGACGTCCGGGCCGAGGGCGTCGGCCAGCGCTTCGGGCGAGGCCGGGCCGCCGATCCTGCCTGCGAACGCGAGCCGCAGGTGCGCTTGCGCGGCGTGGGCCAGGCGGGGGACGTCGGCGCCGCGCCCCTGGGCCCGGGCTGAGCACGCGTCGCAGAAGCACAGGCCGAGGATCGCCTCGTCGAGGTCCCCGAGGGGAGTGAACGAGCGCTCGTGGTGGTGTCCGTGCGCGAAGGTCTGGGCACTGAGTGCCTCGGCCACGACGTCCACGCCCTGGGCGACGACGGCAGACGCGAGCGCGCAGGCATAGGCGACGACGTCAGGGTTCGCCGGGCACAGGTTGGAGTACAGCCGGTCTCCGAAGCACGTGCGCGACGCGACGTCAGTGACCGCGCGGCCCAGGGACGTGTTGTGACAGAAGACGGTCCACGCCTCGACGGCCGGCCGGTCCGCGAGCGCGAGCAGCTCGGCCACGGCGGCCCGCTCGAGGTCCGGACCCTCCTGCGGCCGGAGCCGCAACCCCTCCCACCAGCGGGACGCCGCCACGAACACGGCGTCGTCGCGGTAGCGCACCACCGGCTTGTCGCCGGCGTGCGGCACGAGGTCCCGCGCCTGGTGGTAGGCGAGCGCGAGCACGAGCGCGTCGGCCCCGAGATCCGCCGCGGCCCGCGCCACCTGCGCCGGCCCTTCGTCGACGAGGTCGCTCGGGAAGGCGTACAGCCCGGCCGTCGGCATCAGGCCCGCGCCCGCTCGAGTGCCTGGACGAAGCGGCGGGCGCGGGCAGTGATGTCCTCGACGTCGCCGCGGAGCAAGGCGTCCCGAGGAACCAGCTCGCCGCCCGCACCCACGGCCAGGGCGCCCGCGGCCAGCCAGTCGCCGAGGTTGTGCTCGTCGACGCCGCCCGTCGGCACGTAGACCAGGTCCGGGAACGGCGCGCGCAGCGCACGGAGCAGAGCGGGCCCGCCCACGGAGCCCGGGAACAGCTTGACGACGTCGACCGAGGTCCGGGCCAGGCGCTGCACCTCGGTCGGGGTGAACCCGCCGACCATCGTCAGACACCCGGTTGCGGTCATGGCCGCCGCAACCTCCGTGTCGAAGCCGGGGGACACCAGGAACCGTGCCCCGGCCTCGTGGGCCTCCGCGACTTGCGCCGGCGTCGTCAGTGTGCCCGCACCGAGCACCAGTGCGTCGCCGAAGCGCGCCCGGATGGTGCTGAGCACCGTGGCCACGTCAGGGGTCGAGTAGGTCACCTCGATCGCGGTGATGCCGCCGCGGGCCAACGCGTCCACCGCGGCCAGGGCGCTGTCGACGTCCGGAGCACGCAGGACGGCGACCACGCCCGCGCGGCCGAGATCGGTCAGGAGGGGGTGCGTCATCGTCGTCGTCCTCGCTCAGTACGGCTCGGTGAAGGTGAAGTAGCGGCGCGGGTTCTCGACGAAGAACAGGCGAACCAGCTCGTCGACGTCGCCGGTGGACCAACCGCGGTCGGCGAGCTCAGCCCGGAAGCGGGGAAGCCACGTGCCCGCGATGTAGTGCAGGCCGGGCCCGCCGGTGTACGCCGTCAGGTCGGTCTTGCGGGCCAGGTCGCCGCCGATGAGGATGCGGTCCGCGTAGCCGGCCTCGACGACCGCGAGGATCACGTCGGTGCGGGTGCTCTCGGGCAGGTACTTGATCTTTGCGAAGCCGTCGTAGCAGAGGTAGGTGCCGCGCGCGGCGACCTGGCGGTGCAGGAACGGGTCGGGGTTGCGCATGAGGTGCACGATGCCGACGCGGTTCAGGTCGACGCCCTCCTCCTCGAGCATGTCCAGCTGGGTCAGCGGGAGCGTGCCGGTCTCGGTGTGGCCATGCAGAGGGGCGCCCGTGCGGCGGTGCGCCCGGGCGGCCGCGCGCAGCACCCGCTCCTCGACGGGGCTGACGCGGTTGTAGCTCGTCCCGTACTTGATGACCCCCGCCCGCACGTCGGTCCCGTCCATGCCGACCTCGACGTCGGCGACGATCCGCTCCTCGAGTTCCTCCGTGGACGCGTCCGCAAGCAGGTCGTCGAACCAGGCGCCCTTGTTGAAGCCACCGCACCCGATGATCTGCAGGCCTGTCTCCGCCGAGATCGCCCGGAGTTCGGCGGGATTGCGGGAGTAGTCCCACGCCGACGCCTCGTAGAGGCTGCGCACACCGACGCCGAGGGCCGCACGCGCCTCCGCGCGCGCCGCCGCGGGATCGAGGATCACGAGGTCCTCGTCGACGCGACGGTGCTCCGGGGGGGCGCCGAGCAGGTGGTCATGCGAGTAGGTGAACCCGAGCTGGTCGGACTCGATGTCACCGGTGACGGTGCGGATCATCTGACTGCCTTCCGTTCTGCCCCGTCCGGGGGGCCGTTCCGAGATCGATGAGCGCCGCGCGCGCCGCGACGTGACGTCGCCGCCGCGCCGTCCAGGCGGAGGCGGTTCCGGCGCGCGGAGCGACGTCAGACGTGGTCAGCGCGGGCGCCACGCGGCGCCCGGCCGCGCACCACCCGTGCACGGCTGCGCCGAGCGCGGAGAGGTCGGAGTCCGCGACCAGGCTGACCCGCAGGCCGAGGACGTCCGCCACGATCTGCGGCCACGCCCCGATCCGGCCACCGCCCCCGGAGACCACGACGTGGTCCCAGCCCTCCCCGCCGATGCGCTCGACCAGGTCGGCAAGGTCGAACGCGATCGACTCGAAGAGCGCCGTCGCGATCTGCGGCGCCGTCGTGCTCGTGCGAATGCCGAGGATCGTGCCCGTCGCGTCCGGGACGAAGTCGGGGCTCCCGGTCCCGGCCAGGTACGGCAGGAAGTGCAGCGGGTCGTCGGCGCCGAGGACGGACGGCGCCGCCGCGACGGCCTCGGGCCCGACCTGCGAGCGCAGCCAGTTGAGGGCGAGCCCGCCGGTGAGCAGGGAGCCGAGGGCGAACCACGACCCGTCGGCGGCGGGGTGCACGGTCAGCGCACCCTGGGCGCGCGCCGGCAGGGACGGGCGGCTTCCCTCGCCGAGGCCGGCCATGAGGGTGACGGACGTGCCCAGGGAGACCGCGAGGACGTCGTCCGCCAGACCACCGAGACCGGCGAGCGCGGACGCGACGTCGCCGGAGCCGGTGGCCACCGGCACGCCGACCGGCAGGCCGGTCGCAGCCGCCGCGGCCGCGGTCACGTCTCCCGCGCGCTCGTCGCTGCGCCGGACGCGCGGGAAGATCCCGGGGTCGAGGCCGACGGCCGTCACGAGCGCCTCGTCCCAGGCACCGTCCGTCAGGAGCAGCGAGTTGTAGGCGTCGGTCGGGTCCGTCGAGACCTCGCCCGTGAGACGGCGCCTGACGTCGTCCTTGGCGGAGACCCACGCGGACGTCCGCGCCATCGTGGCGGGCTCGGTCGCCTGCCACCAGAGCAGGCTGGCGAGCGAGAAGACGGTCCGCGGCTCGTTCCCGGTGGCGGCGGCGATGGCAGCGCACGTCTGCGCGGGGAGCGCGGCGAGGCGGTCACCTCCGCGACTGTCGGCGAGCAGGAGCACAGGGGCGTGCGGCGCCCCGTCCGGCCCCAGGAGCACGACCGAGCTCATGTTGCCGCTCAGCCCGATGCCGCGGACACGGCCGAGGTCGAGGTCCGCCCCGATGGCGTCCAGCGCCCGGCGGACCGAGGCCCACCAACCGTCCGCGTCGGCCTGGACGGCGTCCGCCCGCTCGTCGATCCCGTGGTGCGACGTCGCCGTGGCGACCAGCGTCCCCGCGTCGTCGAGCGCACAGACCTTGACGCTCGTCGTGCCGATGTCGATGCCGAGGGCGACGCCGCCCGCCCCGCGACTACTCATGGCGCGGCGTCCGCGAGGTGCGGGAGGCCGCTCGCGAGGTGCTCGTGGGCGTCGATCTCCATCGCCACGGCGAACGTGTCGCTGCGGACGTAGGCGACGGAGTGCTCGGCCGGCGTCGTGTCGTGCAGGAAGGCGGTGCGGACCACGCGCATGACGGGCGCGGATCGGGGCAGCTCGAGGATCGAGGCGGTGCTCCCGGGCGCAGCGGCGGCGCTCCACCGCTCCTTCGCGAAACACGGCCGGCCGGGCGAGCCGTCGCGCCGCTGGAGCTGGGCATAGAGCGACGTCTTCTCCAGGTCGGCACGGTTGAGCTGCTTGAAGACGCCGCACGGCAGCCAGGAGGTGACGTGGACCACCGGCTCGTCGTCGCTGATGATCACCCGCTCCGCTCGCCAGACGTCCTGCCGCGGACGCAGGCCGAGTGCAGCGGCGACGTCGGGCTCGGCCGCGACGATCTCCAGGGAGGTCACCTGCTCGTACGTGACCCGGCCCGCTGCGCGCAGGTCCTCGCTGAAGGAGGGGAGCGTCGTCGACCGGTCGCTGCGCAGCACCGGGCCCGGCTTGGCCACGTAGGTGCCCTTGCCCTGCCGCCGGTAGACCAGGCCTCGCTGCTCGAGGTCCCGCAGCGCCTGCGTGGCAGTCGCCCGGCTCACCCCGAGCCGCGTGACGATCTCCGGCTCGGAGGGGAGCCTCGTCCCCGGCGCCGCGCCGCGGATCACGTCGGCGAGCTGGTCCGCGATCTGCCGGTAGAGCGCGACCCCCGCGCGCGGGTCGACCGCGCGCAGGACGTCCACCCCGATGGCGTCGTCCCCGCTCACGCGACCGACTGCTTCCAGCTCCGCACGCGCTCGACCGCCTCGCGCATCACGTGATCCACGATGCGTTCCCCCTTCTCCGCCGTGGCGACCGTTGCGTCGCCGAACACCCCTGAGGTGCTGACGGTGTCCCACCGCACGGGCGCCACGTCGAAGTGCTCCGGGTACACCGGATACTCGCGTACGGCGCGGTCCATGTGGACGCACTCGGGCCTCAGAGCGAGCATGATGGACGTCTCGAGCTCGTCCGCGTGGACGATCGACGGGTGACTTTCCGGCGCCTCGCGGACCGTTGCCGCCACCCGGCTCAGGCCCGGGTACGCCATGGCCAGCGCGGGGAGCCCGCCCTGCTCCTCGAGCACGCGGGTCGCCTTCTTCATGGCGGCGACGTTGCCCAGGTGAGCGGAGAACATCACCAGGCCCTTGACCCCGAGCCGCTGGAGCCCGCCGGCGATCTCGGTGATGAAGGCGATCAGCGTCGCGTCGCTGATCGACAGGCTGCCGTCGAACATCTCCAGGGACCAGACCTGCCCGTACGGCATCGTGGGGAGCGCGATGAGGTCGGCCGCCTCCGCCAGGCGCTCGGACAGCGCCTCCGCCGCGTAGTGGTCGGTACCGAGCGGCAGGTGCGGCCCGTGCTCCTCCACCGCGCCGAAGGTGAGCAGCGCCCACGGCGTGCGGTCCACGGCGGCCCGGACCTCCGGCCAGGTGAGGTCGTTCCATCGGCGGTTCATGCGCGTGACCCCCTTGCGTTGAGGCGCCCGTTGACCAGGAGCATGGCGATGAGGACGGCACCGCTGATGATCGCCTGGACCGGCGAGGCGATGCCGAACGAGTTGAGGACGGTGGTCAGGAAGGCGAGCACGGCCACCCCGGCGAACGCACCCGTCATCGACCCGGTCCCGCCCGTCAGCGCGGCCCCACCGATCACGGCCGCGACGACGGAGTTGAGCGCGTACGTGTCGCCCGCGGTCAGGGACGGCGAACCCGAGTACGCGATCAGCAGGACGCCCGCCGCGGCGGCGAGGGCACCGGAAGCGACGTAGACGCTCACCGTGTGGAGCCGCACCGGCACGCCTGCGAGCCACGAGGCGCGCGGATTCGTCCCGACCGCCTGGAACCGGCGCCCTGCGACGGTGGCGCTGAGCACGGCGCCGGCGAGCACCAGCAGCACCAGCCAGATCACGAGCGAGCCCGAGATCGGCAGGCCGGCGATCCGGTCGTCCGCCAGGCCCCGCAGCTCCGCCGGGACACTGCCCTTGGGCTGGCCGCGGGTGATGAGGGAGTAGACGCCGGTCACCACAGTGGCAGTGGCGAGCGTGCCCAGCAGCGGCGGGATGGACGTGAAGGCGAGGAGGACGCCGTTCACCGAGCCGATGGCCGCGCCGACGAGGACCACCACGAGCACCGTCGTGGTCAGCGAGGCCCCGGGACGGGCGGACAGCACGGCGGTGATGATCCCGGCGGTGTTCATCACCGGTCCGACGGACAGGTCGAGGCCGCGGTTGACGATCACGAGCGTCTGGGCGATGGTCACGACCCCGAGCGGGGCGGCGTTCGAGAGGATCCGCAGCATCCTGTCGAGGTCGAAGCCCTGGGCGGTCGTGGTCCCCAGCAGCACGATGCAGGCGACGGTCAGGCCGTACGCGACGACGAGCTGCAGGGGGATGCGCCGCAGCCCCTCACGGACGGGGGTCATCGCGCGCTCCCTTCGGCGGGCGGCTCAGGTGACGCCAGCGCCGGACGGCGCAGCCGCCACGGCAGCCTGATGCGCCGTCCCGACAGCTGGTAGAGGCTGACTGCGGCGACCAGGAGGACACCCTTGAGGATGGTCTGGTAGTGGGCGTTGGCCCCCGTGAGGGTGATGGTCTGGCCGATGACCGCGATGACCGCCGCTGCGGGGAGGAGGTTGATGAGCGACCCGACGCCGCCGGTGATGGCGATGCCCGCCACGAGGACCGTCGCGACCGAGTCGATGACCGACGCCGAGCCGATCAGGGCGTCCGCCGTGAACGTCCGGGTCGCGATCACGATGCCGCCCGTCGCGGCGAGCGCCCCGGAGAGCGTGTACGCGAGCATCGTGGACCGGCGGACGGGCAGCCCCAGCCGGGCGGCAGTCCGCTGGTCGTAGCCGGCCCCCTGGAGCACCCGGCCAAGCCGGCTCTGCGCCAGCCAGTACCAGGCGCCCCCAAGGAGGATCAAGGCGGCGACGAACGTCAGGGGGATGGTGCCGACCGACGTGCCCATCGTGCGGACGAGGTCCAGCGGCATGGCGGCGCCCGGGTCGTCCTGGAGCAGCAGTGCGCACCCCTGCACGACGCCGGAGAGCGCGAACGTCATCAGCAGCGGGTTGATGCCCGCCAGTACGCCGGCCCCGTTGACCAGCCCGACCACGGCCCCGGCCGCGACGGCGACGACGACGCGCACCCAGGGCGGTCCGGGCACCGTCCCCTCGAGCGCGAGGACGACGGTCGCCAGGCCCGCGACGGCCCCGACCGACAGGTCGATTCCGCCCGACATGACGGCGATCCCCTGCCCGATCGAGATGATGAGGATCGGCGCGAGCGAGACGAGCAGCGAGTTGATGCTCACCGGGGTCCGGAACGCCGGGAGCGCGGCAGCGGCCACGGCGACCGCGGCAACGCCCACCACCCACAGGGGGACCGCGGCGCGAACGGCGCGGACCGCGGTGGTCGAGATACGGCTAGGCACGGGGCACACCCCCGGTTGCCAGATGCATCACGGAGGCCTCCGTCGCGTCGGCGGTATCGAGCCGGCCCGTGACCCGGCCGGAGTACATGACGTAGATCTGGTCGCTGAGGCCGAGGATCTCCTGGAGGTCCGTCGAGACCAGCACGACCGCCACCCCCCGCGCGGCCAGCTCCCGGATCACCTCGTAGATCTGTGCCCGGGAGCCGACATCGACTCCGCGCGTCGGGTCGTTGAGGACGAGCACTGAGAGGTCGGCGTGCATCAGCCAACGCCCGACCAGGGCCTTCTGCTGGTTGCCACCCGACAGCTCGACGACGCGTTGGAAGGGTGACGTGCACTTCACGGCCAGCCGGGCGACGACGGGCGACACCACGCTGCGTTCCCGGCGGCGCGTGACGATGCCGCCGCGGAAGAGGCGGCGCGCGGCGGCGAGGATCAGGTTCGCCGAGACCGACTTGTCGAGGAGGAGGCCCTCGCGCCGCCGGTCCGGCGGGACATAGCCGACCCCGCGGCGGACCGCCTGGCGCGGTGACCGCAGCCGGACCGGCTCACCGGCGAGCAGGACCTTGCCCGCGTCCGGCGTCTGGGCGCCGGCGAGGATCTCGGCGACGGTGCCCTGCCCGTGACCCTCGAGACCGGCGATGGCTGTGATGACGCCGGCCGGAACGTCGAGGGACACGTCGCGCAGCCGCGCCGTCGTCACGCCGCGCAGCGCCATCCTCGCGGGGGCCGCGAGGTCGACGTCCGGGCGGTCGGGGTAGAAGTGGTTGGTCGCGCGCCCCACCATGAGCTCGACGAGCGCCTCGCGCGTCAGATCCGCGAGCGGCCCGAACGCGACCTGCTCGCCGTCGCGCATGACGAGCACGCGATCGCACAGCTCGAAGAGCTCCTCCATGCGGTGGGAGACGAAGAGTACGGCGGTCCCGCCGGCCGCCAGGCGCCGGACGGCGGCGAAGAGAAGCTCCACCTGCGGCCGCTCGAGGGAGGACGTGGGCTCGTCGAGGATGAGCACGGCCGGCGGTACGGCAATCGCCTTGGCCACCTCGACGAGCTGGCGCTGACCCGGGCTGAGCACCTCGGTGGCGGCATCGACGTCGATGTCGACGCCGAGATCGTCCATCGCTGCCGACGCGGCCTTGCGGGACGCCCGCTCGTCGACGAAGACATGGTCGGAACCCCTGTCGAGCTCGAGGTTCTCCGCCACCGTCAGGTTCGCGAAGAGGCTCAGTTCCTGGTGCACCATCGCGACGCGTCGGCCGCGGTCCTTGCGCGGCTCCGCGATCTCCACCGTCCCGTCGTCCGGCCGGAGGCCGCCGGACACGATGTTCATGAGGGTCGACTTCCCGGCGCCGTTCTCACCGACGAGGGCGAGGACCTCGCCCGGTGCGATGGAGAAGGTGATGTCGGAGACGGCGCGTGTGGCGCCGAACGACTTCGTGACGTGCGTACACGTCAGGGCTGCTCCAGTCACCGGACGAGGTCCTTCGCTGTCGAGGGTGCGGTCTACGAGAACAGGGCGGTGATCTCGTCGTCGGTCATCTTGGTGTTCACCCAGAGGCTGTCCGGCATGTCGGGCCGCACATAGTCCTCGAGGTTCGACGAGTCGATGACCTCCGGATCGAGAATGTCGTCCTTGGTCACCTCGACGCCGTCGAGGATGTCGAGGGCGTGCTCGAGAGCCGTCGCGGAGATCCAGGTGGGCTTGTTCACGGCGATGCAGTCGAACGCGGTGTTGCCCTCGTCGACCAGCGACTGCCACTTCTTGAGCAGGCCGTTGCTGTCCTCTCCCGTCATCGGGACGAGGTCGACGCCCGCAGCCTCGAACGCCTCGATCGCGCCGAGGGTCATCGAGCCTCCCTGCGACCAGACGCCGTCGACGTCAGGGTTCGCCGCGAGGAAGGACTCCACGGCGGTCTTCGTGGTCGCCTGGTCCCAGCCGCCGTCGATCGTCGAGACGATCTCGATGCCGGGGTTGGCGTCGAAGACGGCCTTGGCGCCCGCGTAGCGGAGGTCACTCGTGGGGATGCCGGCGATGCCGTTCACCGCGAGGATCCGGCCCTCGCCGCCGAGCTTGTCGACCAGCCACTGGGCACCGGTGGCGCCGAACTCCTCGTCGTCGACGTTGACGTACGAGTCGTAGGCGTCGCCCTTGGCGCCGGAGGCGGAGAGCACGACGACGATGCCCGCGGCCTTGGCCTGCTCGAGCACGGGAGCGATGCCCTCGGGTGAGATCGGGGTGACGATGATCGCGTCGACACCGCGCGCGACCATCGACTGGAGGTTGCTGATCTGGGTCTGGGCGTCGTTGTCGGACTGCGTGACGACGACGTCCGCCACGCGGTCGCCCTCGCGCTCGACCGCGGAGAGGAACTCCGCCTCGAGCTGCGCGGACCACGTGTTCCCCACGAAGTACGAGTCGTAGCCGATGACCCAGCCGCCATCGGCGGTGGTGCCGGAATCTGCACCGTCCTCGGTCGGGGAACTGCCGGTGCCGTCACTGCTCGAACAGGCGGCCAGGGCGAGCGAGAGCGTCGCGAGGACCGCGACGCTCGACGTGCGCATCCAACGCTTCATGGTGGAGGCCTTCCGAAGGTGTGGAGGGGACTCCCAGAGCGTCGAACTTGTCCGGTCAACCTGTCAAGTGCTCGTGATCAAAATGCAACCTGGCCCGCGACGCTGCGACAGCGGCGGCGTCAGAGGTGCGGGTGCCGGCGCTCGAGCGCCGCGCCCTCGACGTCCACGTTCGGCAGGATGCGGTCGAGCCACTTCGGCAGCCACCAGGCGGAGTCGCCCAGCAGGTGCATCAGCGCCGGCATCAGCAGCATGCGCACCACGAACGCGTCCACGAGCACGCCGAACGCCAGTCCGAAGCCGAACGAACGGATCATCGAGAACTCGGCGAAGATGAAGCCGCCGAACACCGAGACCATGATCAGCCCCGCGGCGATCACCACCGAGCGCCCGGCGCGGAACCCGCGGGCGACGGCGAGACGCGCGGGCGCACCGTGCACGTACGCCTCGCGCATGCCGGTGGCGAGGAACAGCTGGTAGTCCATGGCCAGGCCGAACAGGATCCCGACGAGGATGATCGGCAGGAAGCTGAGGACCGGGCCGGTGCTGTCCAGGCCGATCAGGCCGGCGCCGAAGCCGTCCTGGAACACCGCGGTGATCGCACCGTAGGTGGCGAACAGCGACAGGACGAACCCGCCGGTGGCGATCAGCGGCACCAGGATCGAGCGGAACACCAGCACCAGGATCACCAGCGACAGGCCGACGACCACGACGAGGTAGAGCGGCAGCACCCCGTTGAGGGACTCGGAGATGTCGATGTTGATCGCCGCCTGCCCGGCCACCCCGAGGGTCGCGGGCTCGGTGCCCCCGGGCAGGGCCACCGCGGGCAGTGCCCGCAGGTCGCGGACCAGCTGCTCGGTGGACTCGGCGCTCGGGCCCTCGACGGGGATCACCTGGAACGCGGCCAGCCGGCCGTCCTCGGACACCGCGACCGGGGCGACCGCTGCGACGTTCGGCACGGCGGCCAGCTCCCGCGCGACGGCGAGCTGGGCGTCGGTCGCCGCGGCCTCGTCGAGCCCGCCGGGCAGGTCGGCGGCGACGATCAGCCGGCCGTTCGCACCGGGGCCGAACGCCTCGGCGTTGATGGCGTAGGCGCGCTCTGCCAGCGACCCGGCCGGTTCCGAGGAGCCGTCCGGAAGGCCCACCCGCATGTGCAGTGCCGGGATCGCGAGGGCCAGCAGCGCCACGATGCTCACCAGCACGGTGGTCACCGCACGGGTGGTGGACATCTGCCTCACGTGGGAGACCGCGTCGTCCTGGCTTTGCGTGGCCGCCCGAGCACGGCGGCTGACGATGCGGTCGCCGACCAGGCCGAGGATCGCCGGCGTCAGCGTGATCGCGATGAGCACCGCGATGGCGACGCAGGCCGCGCCCACGGTGCCCATCAGGCCGAGGAACGGGATGCCGCAGATGTTCAGGGCCAGCAGGGCCACGACCACCGTCGACCCGGCGAACACCACGGCGGTGCCCGAGGTGCCGTTGGCCAGCCCGATCGACTCGCCCAGGTCGAACCCGTGCAGCAGCTGCTTGCGGTGCCGGTTGAGGATGAACAGCGAGTAGTCGATGCCCACGGCCAGGCCGAGCATGAGGCCGAGGATCGGCGTCACCGATGCCATCTGCACCAGGCCGGACAGCGACAGCGCGCCCAGAGCGCCGATGCCGACCCCGGTCAGCGCGGTGACGATCGGGATCGCGGCACCGATCACGGTGCCGAGGGTCACCAGCAGGACGATCGCGGCCACGACGAGCCCGGCGATCTCGCCCGGCCCGATCAGGTCCGGCACGCCCTGCGAGATGTCCGACGACACGGCCACCTCGACGCCGTCGATCGGCGTCCCGGTGAAGTGCTCGACGACGGCCTTCTTGGACGCCTCCTGGAGCTCCAGCCGCGGCTGGTCGAACGACACGTTGACCTGCGCCGTCGACCCGTCCTCCGACACCACACGGGCGCCGCCGGCGAGGGCGAGCAGCTCGGTCCCGGTCGCCAGGGCCTTCTCGTTCTCGGCCAGCGAGGCACGGCCCTCGTCGAGCTGGGCCTGGCCCTGCTCAAGCGTGGTGCGCTGGGCGTCGAGCGCGGCCTGCTGGGCGTCGAGCTGGGCCGTCGGGAGGCCCGCCGCCTCGGCCTGCGCCCGGGCGGCGTCGAGCTGCGCCTGGCCGGCCTCGAGCTGCTGCCGGCCGGTGTCGAGCTGCGCCTGGGAGGCGTCGAGCTGCGCGCGCCCCTGCTCGAGCTGGGCGCGGCCCTGCTCGAGCTGCTGGGCCTGGGCGTCGCGCTCGGCTTCGGCCGCGAAAGGGTCCACCACCTGTGCGATGTCGGGCAGGTCCGCCGCCGAGGCCACCAGTGCGCTGATCTGCGCTCGCTGCTCGTCGGTCAACGCCGAGCCGTCCTCGGTGCGGTACGCGACCGTTCCGGAGGCTCCGGCCAGGTCCGGCAGCCGGCTCTCGAGGTCGGCCACGACGTCCGACGATGGCAGGCCGGGGATGTCGAAGCTCATCGCCAGCGTCCCGGACCACGCGACGTACGCGCCGGCCGCGGCGGCGAGCACCAGCGCCCAGGCGGCGATCACGGCCCAAGCCCGACGAGCCGCAGCCTTGCCCAGCCGGTACAGCAGCTCGGCCATGTCTCCCCCTCTGTCGGTCGCCACGCATCACCCGGACGGGTCGGAATAGAATACGCGACGTTGCGTCTCGCTAATACTCGGTACCATCGCCAGATGTATCCGGCGGAGACGGGGCCGCGACGGCGCGGCGCGGCGCGGAGCGAGGCGGCGCGTACCGCAGTTCTCGACGCCACCGCCGCCCTGTTCGCCGAGCGTGGCTACGACCAGCTGACCATCGAGGGGATCGCGTCCCGCGCAGGGGTCGCCAAGCAGACGATCTACCGCTGGTGGCCGTCCAAGAGCGCCGTGGTCGCCGAGACGTTGCTCGAGGGACGGCTGGTCCCGGGGCGGTTCGACCTGCCCGACACCGGCGACATCCGCGCCGACCTGGCCGCGTGGCTGCAAGACCTGTTCGCGTTCGTCGACGACAACAACGCGCTGGTGCGCTCCCTGGTGGCGGCTGCTGCCGAGAACGCGACCGTGGGGGAGCAGCTCAACGACGCGCTCGGAGCCACCTCCGGGGTCACCGAACGGATCGAGCGCGCCGTGGCCGCGGGTCATCTGAGGCCGACGACCCCCGTGGAGATGCTCGTCGAGGCGCTCGTCGGCGCCGTCGTGGTGCGAGCACTGCGCCGCGCGCCGGGTGGCGCAGACACGGACGGCCTGGTCGACGCGCTGCTCGGCATCTGAGCCCGGTCGACGGCGGGCCGGTGGCATGCGGCCCGCCGTTCGTCGTGCCCGGTGCTACGAGATCTTCTTGCGGTAGGCCGCCATCGCGAACAGGTAGGCGACCGCCAGGATGCCGACGCACCAGGCGAGCGCCACCCAGATGTCGCTGCCGACGCTCTGCCCGGCGAGCAGGTTGCGGAGCGCGTCGACGATCGACGTCACCGGCTGGTTCTCCGCGAACGCGCGCACCGGGCCGGGCATCGAGTCGGTGGGCACGAACGCGGAACTGATGAACGGCAGAAAGATCAGGGGGTAGGCGAACGCACTGGCGCCGTCCACCGACCTGGCGGTGAGCCCGGGGATCACGGCGAGCCAGGTCAGAGCGAGGGTGAACAGGACGAGGATCCCGATGACGGCGAGCCAGCCCGTCACGCCGGCCACCGGGCGGAACCCCATGACCAGGGCCACGCCGACGACCAGCGCCAGCGAGACCAGGTTCGCCACCAGCGACGTCAGCACGTGGGCCCACAGCACCGCCGAGCGCGAGATCGGCATGGACTGGAACCGCTCGAAGATGCCGCCCTTCGTGTCGAGGAACAGCCGGTACGCCGTGTACGAGATCCCCGAGGCGATGGTGATGAGCAGGATGCCGGGCAGCAGGTAGTTCACGTACGAGCCGGACCCGGTGTCGATCGCGCCGCCGAACACGTAGACGAACAGCAGCAGCAGCGCGATGGGCGTGACGGCCGTGGTGATGATCGTGTCCATGCTGCGCGAGACGTGACGCAGCGACCGTCCCAGCAGCACGCCGGCGTCGGTGAAGAAGAGCCTGGTCATCGTCGTCTCCCTACTCGCTCGTCCCGGGCGCGGGAACCCGCTCGCCGACGACCGCGAAGAACACGTCCTCGAGGCTCGGCTGCTTCTCGACGTACTCGACCCGCGCGGGCGGCAGCAGCGTCTTCAGCTCGGCGAGCGTGCCGTCGACGATGATCCGGCCCTCGTGGAGGATCGCGATCCGGCCGGCGAGCTGTTCGGCCTCGTCGAGGTACTGGGTGGTGAGCAGCACGGTGGTGCCGCCGGCGGCGAGCTCACGCACGGCCGCCCAGACCTCGAGGCGCGCCTGCGGGTCGAGGCCCGTGGTGGGCTCGTCGAGGAAGATCACCGGTGGGTCGCCGACGAGGCTCATCGCGATGTCGAGGCGGCGGCGCATGCCTCCGGAGTACTCCGCGACCTTGCGACCGCCGGCCTCGGTGAGCGAGAACCGCTCGAGCAGGCGGTCCGCGATGGCGCCCGGGTTCTTCAGGTGCCGCAGCCTGGCGACGAGCACCAGGTTCTCGCGCCCGGACAGGACCTCGTCCACGGCGGCGAACTGGCCGGTCAGGCTGATCGACGCCCGCACCTGGGCGCCCTGCGTGACGACGTCGAAGCCGTCGACCGTCACGGTGCCTGCGTCCGGCTTCAGCAGCGTGGCGAGGATGCGGATCATGGTCGTCTTGCCGGCGCCGTTGGAGCCGAGCAGGGCGACGATGCTGCCGCGCGCCACGTCGAGGTCCACGCCGCGCAGCACCGTCAGGTCCTTGTAGGCCTTCTCCAGGCCCTGCGCGCGGATGGCAGGCGCGGTGGTCATGGCGGTCATCGCAGAACCTCCTCCGGGCGGCGCAGCAGCACGTTCCCCCAGCCGGTGGTGACGTGGAGCTCGGCCGTCCGGTCGCCCTCGGCCGGCGCGCCGGAAGCCTCGAGCAGGTTGCGAACCGCGCCGTGACGCGACGTCACGTCGAGCCAGACGGCCGTGCCCAGCGGCACGCCGACCTCGACGCCGCCGTAGTTGGTGTCCAGGGTGACCGAGCCGGACTCGACCCGCTCCACCCGCAGCTCGCCGTACGCCGCTCGAGCGGTCAGTGAACCGGCCACGCGGTCGACCTCCGCGGAGCCCCGGATCTCGAGGCTTCCCGTCACCTCGCCGACCACGGTGGCGCCGTTGGGGTTCTTGACGACGGCGCTGCCGGCGACCGAACGCAGGCGCACCGTTCCGGCGGCGGTCGACAGCTCGGCGGGGCCGGTGACCCGGCCCACCGCGACGGTGCCCGACGAGGTCTTCAGCTCGAGCCGCTCCGCGTCGTCGACGCGCAGGTCGCCGGAGCCGGTCTTGAACCTCACCGACCCGAGCCGGCCCTCGGCGACCAGCGCACCGAACCCGGTGCGGCCCTCGACCGAGGACCCGGACGGCAGCTCGACCGTCACGTTGACCCCGCCGGACTCGAACGGTCCGTAGTACCGCCAGCCGCGCGGGGTTCGCACGACGAGGCGGTCGCCGACCAGCTCGACGGTGGTCTCCGTGACGGCACGGCTGTCGACGGACTTCGACTCACGCCAGGGCAGCAGCGTCACGAGGGTGTCGTCGCGGTCGCTCGCGATGACGTGCACGCTGCCGGCGCCGAGATCGACGTCGACCGTGACCGGGCCGAGGGTGGTGAACGTAGGCATGGCGAGATCTCCCCTGCATGAACGGGTCGAGGCGGCCGCGGCGGGGAGCCGCGGGGCCGGCGGTGACTGTGGGTCAGGCGGTGGTCAGCGGGCCCAGCCGGTCAGGTGGGTGCCGCGGGCGTCCGTGGTGGTCCCCGGCGCGGTGGCCGGGGCCGGTGTGGCCGCGAGCGCCGCCGAGACGGCGCGCACGAGCCAGGTGTTGACCGAGACCCCGTCGCGGGCGGCAGCCGTCTCGACCTGCGTCTTGAGGCTGTCCGGGATCCGCAGCGTGGTGCGGGTGGTGGCGCCGTCGTCGCCCTCGGGGACGGCGGCGGGAACGAGCGGCGCCGGCTCGGCGCTCGGCGAGGTGGGTGCCGAGGCGGCCGCCGGCGGCACCACGATCAGCTCGGGGTCGCGCCCGCGCAGCCGCACCTCGACGGACCCCGGCGCGAGCTCGGCCGTGATCTCGCCGGCGGCCTCTGAGAGCGCCTCGAGCAGGATCAGCCGGACCGCGGACTCCAGCGGGGCGGCGAGCCGCGCTGCGACCTCGCGGGCCTCGTCGCCCCCGGCCGCCGCCGCAGTGGCGAGCTGGCGCTGGAGGTCGTCGACGTACCGGCTCAGATCCATGGCACCATCATGACACCATCGGTGGTGTCATGCAAGCGTGCTTTGGTGTCGCAACGGCACCCAGTGGTGTCGGCTGCGCCGCCGCAGGTCGAGCCCGGTCAGCCGGGTGAGGTCAGGCGAGCTCCAGCGCCACCGTCACGTAGGAGTGCGCCGGCAGGTCGACCTCGAGCCCCCGCGCGTGCGGCCGCACGCCGGAGTGCTCCACCGGCGCCACCGCGTCCGGACGGGCCGAGGTGTTGTGGGCGTTGAGCTCCGTCGCGGTCAGCAGCCGGGCGCGCACGTTCGTCACCTCGCGCCCGCGCAGGTCGAGCACGACGACCGAGTCGGCATCGGCGTCGAGGTTCGACAAGCTCACCAGCGCCGTGTCGCCACGGGTGGACGCGGAGGCCGACACCAGCCCGATCGTCCGCCCGTCGGCCACCCGGGTCGGCACGTCGCGCAGGTGCACCGCGAGCGAGGCGGCGTCGTGGTGCGCCGTGTTCATCTCGAACACGTGGTAGGTCGGCGTCAGCACCAGCGCGCCCGTGTCGGGGTCGGTGAGGAGCATCGCCTGGAGCACGTTGACCGCCTGGGCGAGGTTCGCCATCACCAGCCGCTCGGCGTGCCGGTGGAACGCGTCGAAGTGCACCGAGGCCACCAGCGCGTCGCGCAGCGTGTTCTGCTGGTACAGGAACCCCGGGTTGGTGCCCGGCTCCACGTCCCACCAGGTGCCCCACTCGTCCAACACCAGCCCCACGCGGTGGCCGGGGTCGTAGCGGTCCATCACCGTGGAGTGCTTGGCCAGGATCTGGTCGATCTCGGTCGCCCGGGACAGCGTCAGGTACCAGTCGTCGACCCCGAACTCGGTGGCCGACCCCTTCGCGGCCCAGGGCCCGGACACCGTGTAGTGGTGCAGCGACACCGCCTGGAAGGGCCCGGGCTTGCCCGACGAGCAGTCGATGCAGCCGTAGCTGCGCATCAGCGTGTCGGTCCAGTCCACGTCACGGGAGTCGGCGCCCGCCGCGATGCGGTAGACCTCGTTGCCGCCGTGGTCGCGCACGTAGGTGGAGTACTGGCGAGCCAGCGCGGTGTAGTGGTCGGCCTTCATGGTGCCGCCGCAGCCCCAGGGCTCGTTGCCGATGCCGAAGAACGGCACCTTCCAGGGCTCGTCGCGCCCGTTGGCCCGGCGCAGGGCGGCCATCGGGGAGTCGTCGGCCCGCGTCAGGTACTCGATCCACTCGCTCATCTCGCGCACGGTGCCGGAGCCGACGTTCCCGTTGACGTACGCGTCGGCACCGAGCAGCTCGCACAGCGCCATGAACTCGTGGGTGCCGAACGAGTTGTCCTCGACGACGTCGCCCCAGTGGCTGTTGACCATCCGCGGGCGCTCCTCGCGCGGGCCGATGCCGTCGCGCCAGTGGTAGTCGTCGGCGAAGCACCCGCCCGGCCAGCGCAGGTTCGGGATCTGCACGGCCCGCAGCGCCTCGACCACGTCCAGCCGGATCCCGTCGACGTTGGGGATCTCGGAGTCGGGCCCAACCCAGAAGCCGCCGTAGATGCACCGGCCCAGGTGCTCGGCGAAGTGCCCGTACACGTGACGCGAGATCACGGGCCCCGGCAGGTCGAGGTTGATCACCGCAGTCGTCACGCCGGACATGAGCCCCTCCTCGCACAGATGTCGCCGGGAGGCTACCTGTAGCACGCGTCCACGTTCCACCACGGCGCGCCGCCTGCCGGAGCCCCGGGTTACTGTGCCCAGCATGCCCGGTCGTTCGCCGCTGCGCCTCGCCGCGCTGGCGCGAACCCTGGACGTCGCGTCCCGGCATGCCTGGTTCGTGGAGGCCGAGGTCGGGGGCCTGCGCCAGCTCGTCGGGCCGGGTGGCGTCTGCCTCGACGTCGGCGCGGAGTACGGGCTGTACACCTGGTCGCTGGCCTCGCTGGTCGGGCCTGCCGGCGCGGTCCACGCGGTGGAACCTCAACCGGACCTCGGCCGGCTGCTGACCTTCGGGCGGCGGCTCGTCGGCGCGCGGAACGTGACGATCCACCACCTCGCGCTGTCCGCTCGGCCGGGGGAGGGTCACCTCTCGCAGCCGAGCCTCGGGCCGCTGCGCATCCACGGCCGCACGTTCCTCGCGGACGGCACCTCGGGGCTGGGGTCCAACGCCGAGTTCCGCCGCCACCGCACGATCGCGGCGGTGGTCGACACCCTCGATGCCCTCGCGCACCGCCTCGGGCTCGCCCGTCTCGACCTGATCAAGGCCGACGTGGAAGGCGCCGAGGGCCGGCTGCTCGACGGCGGGCAGGAGACGCTGGAGCGGCTGCGGCCCTCCCTGCTGCTGGAGCTCGAGGACCGCCACCTCAGCCGCTTCGACACCTCGGTCAGCCGGATCGTCGGCGGCCTGAGAGACCTCGGCTACCGGCCGGCGCACTGGGCGGGCGGGCGGTGGCGGCCGGGCATCGCCGGTCGCAACGTCCTGTTCCGCCGCGCGCCCCACGACGAGGCCCGAGGCTGACCCGCCGTCCGCCGGCGGCCACGATCACCCCTTCGCAGGCCAGGATGGGGCTCGTCATCCCGCCGGAGGAGGTCCAGGTGAGTCACCCCCGCACCGTCACCGTCGGCTGTGTCGCCCATCCGGAGTGGTACTCGCCCGCGCAGTTCCTGACGTTGGCCCGCACGGCGGAGGCGGCCGGACTCGACGACCTGTGGCTCTGGGAGGACTGCTTCAAGGAGTCCGGCGTCGCAGCCGCCGGAGCGATCCTCGGAGTCACCTCGCGCCTGCGCGTGGGGCTGGGCGTGCTGCCGGCTCCGCTGCGCAACGTCGCACTGACGGCGATGGAGGTCGCGACCCTCGACGGGATGTTCCCCGGGCGGCTGATCCCCGGGCTCGGCCACGGTGTGCAGTCGTGGATGGAGCAGGTGGGTGGCCGAGTGTCCTCGCCGCTGACGCTCCTGCGCGAGCAGGTCGGCGCGCTGCGCGCACTGCTGCACGGTGAGCGGATGACGGTCGCCGGGCGCTATGTGACGCTCGACGACGTCGCCCTCGACTGGCCGCCGTCATCGCCGCCGCCCGTGCTCGCGGGCGGCCAAGGGCCCAAGACGCTGCGCCTGGTGGGTGAGGTGGCCGACGGCGTGGTGCTGCCGGGCGGCACCTCGCCGGGTGACCTGCGGCGCGCGCTGGAGCTGACGGCCGAGGGGCGCGCGCTGGCGGGGCGCACCGGCCCGTTCGAGGTGTGCGCCACCGTCGACCTGCCGCCGGACGTGCGGGCCAAGGGCGCTCAGGCTGCCGCCGACTACATCCGGCCTTGGCTCGAAGCCGGCGCGACGAGGGTCCCCGTACTCGCCGGCGACCACGACCTCGCCGCGACCGCCTGGCTGGGCGAGAAGGTCGCGCCGCTGCTGCGCGCGGTCTAGGCCGGCGTCGAGCACCGGCGACGCGCGACCACGGGTGGCCGCCGAGGTGCCACGCCGGCATCTGGTGGCGGATCGCCTCGGCCGCCTCCGGGTCCGCGGCGAGGATGGCCCGCCTCCGGCGCACTACGCAAAGGGGTGCCCTCCTCGGGCGGGAGCACGCTACAAAGGCCCATGCGACCCGCCCAGGTGACCGTCGACTGCACCGATCCGTTCGCTCTCGCCGACTGGTGGCGTGACGCTCTGGGGTGGCGCGACGTCTGGCGCACGGAGGTGCGGCGGCACGCGATCATCGGGCCGCAGGACGGCTCGGGCTGGCAGCTGTGCTTCGTGGAGGTGCCCGACCCGACGCCCGGCAAGAACCGGCTGCACCTCGACTTCTCCTGCCCCGACCGCGAGGCTCAGGCCGCGGCGCTCGTCGCCGCCGGCGCCCGGTTGGTCAGGCGAGACGCGATGGAGAACGACGACTACGGCTGGATCGTCATGGCCGACCCCGAGGGCAACCTGTTCTGCGTCTCCAGCCGGGGACGCTGAGCCCCGGCTCCTCGGGCGCGCAGGCCCGGAACCATCACGACGCTCGCGCCCAGCTGACGGTCCGGGCG
>JAEXPS010000191.1 GCA_023438885.1 Actinomycetes bacterium | reverse complement strand
GGACCGGCAGGCGTGTCGTACCCGCCCTCGCCCACCGCCGCTCCAGGCCCACGCACCACCGGGCCCGGCCCGGCCCGACGCCCTCCGACGACCGCCCTCACACCCCAGGACGGAGCCGGCCGTGCTGCTGATGATCGCCGCGTACGTCGTGGCGGCCGTCGGCGCGCCCGCCGTGGTGCGGCGGTTCGGGCGCCGGGCGTTCGTGGTGCTCGCCGCCCTGCCGCTCGCCGGCCTGGTGTGGGCGCTGCGCTGGACCGGCGAGGTCATGGACGGCGCGGGGCCCGCCGAGACGACCCGGTGGGTGCCGCACCTGCAGATGCACCTGGCCTTCCGGCTGGACACGCTGAGCTGGCTGATGGTGCTGCTCGTCACCGGTGTCGGGGCCCTGGTCTTCGTCTACTCGGCGGGCTACTTCTCCTCGAGGGCCGGCGGGCTCGGGCGGTTCGCGGGCATGCTGACCGCCTTCGCCGGCTCCATGTTCGGGCTGGTCACGACCGACGACCTCCTGCTCCTGTACGTCTTCTGGGAGCTGACGACCGTCACGTCGTACCTGCTCATCGGACACTACGCGGACCGCAAGGCGTCCCGGCGCGCGGCCATGCAGGCGATCGTCGTCACGACGTTCGGCGGCCTCGCGATGCTCGTCGGGCTCATCGTGCTCGGCGAGACGGCCGGCACCTACCGCATCTCGGAGGTGGTGGCGGACCCGCCGTCGGGCACCGCCGTGACGGTCGCGGTGGTGCTCCTGCTGCTCGGCGCGGTCACCAAGTCCGCGCTCGTGCCGTTCCACTTCTGGCTGCCGTCCGCGATGGCCGCGCCGACGCCGGTCTCGGCCTACCTGCACGCGGCCGCGATGGTGAAGGCGGGGGTGTACCTGGTGGCGCGCTTCGCGCCCGGGTTCGGCGAGCTCGGGGCGTGGCGGGCCGTGGTGATGACCCTCGGGGCCTGGACCCTGGTCCACGGGGGCTACCGCGCGCTGCGGCAGTACGACCTCAAGCTCGTCCTCGCGTTCGGCACAGTCAGCCAGCTCGGCCTCCTCGTCCTGCTGGTCGGCACGGCGAACGAGGCGGCGGCGCTCGCCGGCCTCGCGATGATCGGCGCCCACGCGATGTTCAAGGCGGCCCTGTTCCTGACGGTCGGGGTGGTCGACGCCGCCACCGGCACGCGGGACCTGCGACGCCTCGAGGGCGTCGGCCGAGCCCTGCCCGTGACCGCCGCCGCGGGGGCGCTCGCGACCGCCTCCATGATCGGTCTGCCGCCGTTCGCGGGCTACGTCGCCAAGGAGGCGGCGATCGAGGCCCTACTGCACGACGGCGGCACGGCGGGCGGGCTCGCCGTCCTCGCCGCGATGGTGATCGGTTCGGCCCTCACGGTCGCCTACGGGCTGCGCTTCTGGTTCGGGGCGTTCGGGCCCCGGGTGCGCGGTGCGGTGCCGCTGCCCGAGCCCGACGACGGCAGGTGGCCCCCGCTCGCCGTCTCGCGGCCGAGCGCCCTCCTCGTCGCACCCGCGGTCCTGCTCGCGGTCCTGGGTCTCGCGACGGCGCTGGTCCCCCAGGTGGGCGAGCAGCTGCTGCAGCCGCACGCGGCCACCTACCCGGGGGAGGCCGGCTACCTGACCCTCTGGGCCGGCGTCGGGCCGGCGCTCGGCCTGACGGTCCTCGTGCTCGCCGGCGGTGGCCTGCTGTTCTGGCAGCGCGTGCGGGTCGAGCAGTGGCAGCACCGGATCCCGGTTCGCGCGGACGCCGACCTGGTGTACCGCCGGATGATGCGCCGACTCGACGACCTCGCCGCCGACGTCACCGGTCTCACCCAGCGCGGCTCGCTGCCGTTCTACCTCGGCACGATCCTCGTCGTGTTCGTGCTCCTGGACGGGGCCGCGCTGCTCACCGGCGCCCCGCCGCTCACCGAGTGGCGGGCGTGGGACTCGCCGGTGCAGGTGGTCGCCGGCGGGCTCACGGCGGCAGCGGCGGTGCTGGCCGCGCGGGCCCGCCGTCGGCTCAAGGCGATCCTGCTGGCCGGTGTCAGCGGCTACGGCATGGCGGGGCTGTTCCTGCTCCACGGCGCGCCCGACCTCGCGCTCACGCAGGTGCTGGTCGAGACGGTCACGCTCGTCGTGCTCGTCCTCGTCCTGCGGCGCCTGCCGCCCTACTTCTCGGTCCGACCGCTGGCAGGGAGCCGCTGGGTGCGGCTCGCCGTCGGTGTCGCGGCCGGTCTGGCGGTGGGGGCGCTGGCGGTGCTCGCACCGGCGGCCCGGACCGCACCCCCCGTCTCCGCCGACTTCCCCGAGCAGGCGTACGTGTACGGCGGCGGCCGCAACGTCGTCAACGTGACGCTGGTCGACATCCGCGCGTGGGACACCATGGGCGAGATCTCCGTGCTGCTCGTGGCGGCGACGGGCGTGGCGTCGCTCATCTTCATCCGGCGGCGGAGCGGGGAGAGCCTGCGGCTGCGCGACGTCACCGAGGGCCAGGTCGTCTGGGGCGGCACCCGCGACCCCATGGCCGCCCTGCGACGGCGAGGGCTCGACCGGCACGACGGACGGCCGGCGCGCGCC
>JAEXPS010000123.1 GCA_023438885.1 Actinomycetes bacterium | reverse complement strand
GCCTACCCGGCCGTGCCCCACCGGCCTGATCAAGGAGAGACCTGTGCGAACCCTGGCCCGGCACCCGGCAGTCCGCCGCGTGCTCACGTCCCTCGCGACGCTGCTCGGCGTCGCGGTGGTGGTCTTCGTCATGCTCCGTGCGATCCCGGGCGACCAGATCACCGCGAACCTCGGCATCGAGGCCTCCGAGCTCACCCCCGAGGCCCGCGAGCAGCTCGAGGCGTACTACGGCCTCGACAAGCCGCTCGTCGTCCAGTTCTTCTCCTGGATCGGCAACGTGCTGACCGGGAACCTCGGCTGGTCGGCCCGCTCGCAGGCGTCCGTCGCGGACCTGACCCTCGCGGCGCTGCCGGTGACGCTCGAGCTCGCGCTCCTGACGATCGTGCTCTCGCTGCTCATCGGCGTGCCGCTCGGCATGCTCTCGGCGTCGAAGCCGAACTCGGCGCGCGACGGCGTGGGCCAGGTGATCGGGCTCGCCGGCCTGTCCATCCCCGCATTCCTGCTGGCCACCGCCCTGCTGTCGACGATGTCCGCGTGGCTGCACTGGAACCCGAACGGCGCCGGCTACGCCCCGCTGACCGAGGACCCCTGGCTCAACCTCCAGCAGATGGTGCTGCCCTCGCTCGTCCTCGCCTTCGGCATCGCCGCGCCGATCATGCGCACCACGCGCTCGGCCGTCCTGGAGATCCGCTCCGAGGACTTCATCCGCACGACGAAGGCGAAGGGCGTGCCGCCACGGCGCCTGAAGTCGCGCCACGTGCTGCGCAACGCCCTGGTCCCCATCGTCACCATGACCGGCCTGCAGTTCGGCTACCTGCTGGGCGGCGCCGTCGTGGTCGAGCAGGTGTTCTCGCTGCCGGGGATCGGTCGGCAGGTGCTGCTCGGCATCCAGCAGAAGGAGTACGCCACCGTGCAGAGCACGGTTCTCGTCATCGCGCTGGCGTTCGTCCTCGTCAACCTCCTCACCGACGCCCTGTACCGCGTCATCGACCCTCGGGTGCGTGCCGCATGAGCGACCTCGCCACGGTGGACCTGCCCGCGAGCTCCGGACGCACCGCCGAGCGGCTGCGCACGTTGCTGCGCAACCCCAGCGCCCTGGCCGGCGGCGTCATCACCGCCCTGCTCCTGCTGCTGGCCCTGGCCGCCGCCTTCAACCTGTTGCCGCACGACCCTGTGGCCCAGGAGGCCGCCAACCGCTTCCAGGCGCCGTCCGCGCAGTACTGGTTCGGCACCGACCAGTTCGGGCGCGACGTGTTCTCGCGGGTCGCGGCCGGCGTGGCGAACTCCGGGCTCATCGCCGTGACGGCGGTCGCGTTCGCGGCCGTCGTCGGGACGCTGGCCGGCCTGGTGGCCGGGTTCTACCGCGGCCGGAGCGACACGGCGATCTCCGGTGTCACGAACGTGCTGTTCGCGTTCCCGCCGCTGCTGCTCGCGCTCTCGCTGGCCTCCGTGCTGACCCGGACGTGGTTCACCATCGCCGTCGCGATCGCCATCGTGTACGTGCCGATCTTCATCCGGGTGGCCCGCGGCCCCGTGCTGTCGCTGCGGGAGATCGAGTACGTGCGCGCCGCGACCAGCACCGGCCAGCCGCGCTGGGCCGTGATGCTGCGCCACGTGCTGCCCAACATCACGTCGATCGTGATCGTCCAGGTGACCCTGGCCCTGTCCTGGGCGGTGCTCACCGAGGCGTCGCTGAGCTTCCTCGGCCTGGGCACGCCGCCGCCGGCACCGTCGCTCGGCTCGATGATCTACGAGTCGAAGATCCTCGTGACCATGGCGCCGTGGACGCTGGCGTTCCCGGGTGCGGTGATCGTGCTGTTCGTCGTCGGTCTCAACCTGCTGGGAGACGGCCTGCGGGACGTCCTCGACCCCCGGAGCAAGGAATGGCGATGAGTGAGGACCTCGACGGCCTGGCGACCGAGGCGACGGACCCGCGGTTCGCTCAGATCGACCGCATGACGACCGCCGAGCTGGCCGCGACGATGAACGACGCCGACGCGAGCGTGCCGGGCGCGGTGCGGGCCGCGCTTCCGCAGGTCGTCGCCGCGATCGACGCCATCGTCGAGCGCATGGCGCGCGGCGGGCGGCTGCTGTACGTCGGCGCCGGCACCGCCGGGCGCATCGGCGTGCTCGACGCCTCCGAGTGCCCTCCGACGTTCAGCACGCCGCCGGAGCTCGTCGTCGCGATCATCGCCGGCGGGCCCGCGGCGGTGGTCTCCCCGGTGGAGGGAGCGGAGGACGACGCCGCAGCCGGTGCCCGCGCCGTCGACGAGGCCGGCGTCGGACCGCTCGACTCGCTCGTCGGCATCGCCTCGTCCGGGCGCACTCCCTATGTCGTCGCCGCGCTGGAGCGCGCCCGCGCATGCGGTGCGTTCACCGCGGGGCTGACGGCGAACATCGGCTCGGCCGTCGCCCGGGCCGCCGAGCAGCCCATCGAGGTGGTCGTCGGCCCGGAGGTGTTGTCCGGGTCGACCCGCCTCAAGGCGGGCACGGCGCAGAAGCTCGTCCTCAACATGATCTCGACGATCACGATGGTGCGTCTCGGCAAGACGTACGGGAACCTCATGGTCGACGTGCGCCCCACCAACCACAAGCTGCGCGAACGTGCCGTGAGGATCGTGCGCCAGACCACCGGGGTAGCGCCCGACACCGCGCGGGCGGCTCTCGTCACCGCCGGGTGGGACGTCAAGGTGGCCGCGGTGACGCTGCGCCTCGGCATCGGCGTGGACGCGGCCAAGGAGCGCCTCGACGCCGCCGGCGGCCGCCTTCGCGACGCGTTCGGGGAGGCATGATGCGGGTCCTCGGGATGATCTCCGGCACGTCGCACGACGGGATCGACGCCGCGGTCGTGGAGTTCGCGCTCGACGGCGACCTTCTGACCGGCGCCGTGCTCCACGGCTCGACGACCCCGTACGACCCCGCGCTGCGCGCGCGCCTGATCGCCGCGCTCCCGCCGGCGCCGACGACCCTCGCCGAGATCACGCAGCTGGACACCCTCATCGGTCAGGCCTTCGCCGACGTCGCGGCGCGCGCGGCGGACCTGGTGGGCGGCGTGGACCTCGTCGTCTCCCACGGGCAGACGGTGTACCACTGGGTCGAGGGCGGGCACGCTCTCGGCACGCTCCAGATCGGGCAGCCGGCGTGGATCGCCGAACGCACCGGGGTACCCGTGCTCTCGGACGTCCGGATCCGGGACATCACCGCGGGCGGCCACGGTGCGCCGCTCGTGTCGTACCTCGACGCGCTGCTGCTCGCCGGCCGGGTGGCTGCCGGCGAGACCGCCGCCGCCCTCAACCTCGGTGGCATCGCCAACATCACGGTGGTGCGTGGGGGCAACCTCGTCGCCTACGACACGGGCCCGGCGAACGCGCTCGTCGACGCCGTCGTGGTGGCCGGCGGCCTGGACCCGGCCGGCTACGACGCCGGCGGGCGCCTCGCGGCCGCCGGAACCGTCGACGAGACGCTGCTGGCCGTGCTGCTCGACGAGCCGTACTACCGCCTGGACCCGCCGCGCAGCACCGGCAAGGAGCTGTTCCACCTGCCGTACGTCGACGCCGCGGTGGCCAGGGCGGGCACGCGCCCGGCGCCCGTGGACCTGCTGCGCACCCTCGTCGAGCTCACCGCCCGCACCGTGGCCGACGAGGTGCGCCGCCAGGGGGCGACGTTCCTCGCCGCATCGGGCGGCGGCACGCACAACCCCGTGCTCATGGACCGGATCGCCGCTCTGCTTCCGGGCGTCGAGGTGGTCCCGGCCGACACGCTGGGCGCGCCCGCCGACGACAAGGAGGCCATCGCCTTCGCGCTCATCGGGTGGTGCACCGCGCACGGCCTGCCCGGCACGGTCCCCGCAGGGACGGGAGCACGGAGCGCTCGGATCCTCGGCACCCTGACGCCCGGCGCGGGGCCGTTGTCGCTGCCGGCGCCGCTTGCGTCCACCCCGGCGCGCCTGCGCCTGTCCGACGAGCGGCCGCGCCCATGACCGTTCGACTGCGGCCGGCGACCGCCGAGGACCTGCCCGCCGTCGTGGCGGTGTTCCTCGCGTGCTGGCGCGGGTCGTACCGGGGCCTGCTGCCCGACGACGTGCTGGACCGGATGACCGACGAGGACGCGGAGCACCTGTGGGGCGAAGCGTTCGCCGACCGCGGCGCGTCGGTCCTGGTCGCCGAGGACGAGGGCCGCGTGGTCGGCGTCACGCGCTGGACCGCCGCGGACGCCACCGTCCAGTCGCTGTACGTCGACCCCGCGCACCAGGGCTCCGGGACCGGTGGCGCACTGCTCGACTCCGCAGTCGCCGCTCTCGCCGCATCCGGCGCGGAGCAGGCGCGGCTCTGGGTGTTCGACGCCAACACCGCCGCCCAGCGCTTCTACCACCGCCACGGCTGGCGCCCCGAGGGCACCGTGCGCACTCAGCCGCAGTTCGGTGCCGGCGAGCTCGCACTCGTGCGGGAGCTCCCGTGAGCCGGCTCGTCGCGCTCGGGACGCATCCCCTGCGGGTGCCGCTGACCCGCCCGTTCGTCACGGCGCGCCGGAGCACCGACCACGTGACGGGAGTCCTCGTCGAGGCGGTGGACGACGAAGGGCGGTCCGGCTGGGGCGAAGCCGTCACCACGTGGCGGGTGACCGGCGAGAGCGAGGCGAGCGTGGCCGCGGTCGTCGCCGGCCCGCTCGCGGACGCCGTCGTGGGTGCGGACCCGGCCGACGCGCAGTCCTGGGCACCGCGGCTGGCCGACGCCGTCGTCGGGAACGCCTCGGCGAGGGCCGCGGTCGAGTCGGCCCTGGTGGACCTCGCCGCTCGCGCGGCGGGCCGCCCGCTCGCCGAGCACCTCTCCGAGCATCTCGGTGAGCACCTTCCCGGCGGCACGGCACCGACGGTCCGCACGGACATGACCCTCTCGGCGGTGAGCGAGCCGGCCGAGCTCGACGGCCTGCTGCGCCGTGCCGTCGAGCTGGCGGCCACGTTCGGCACGCTCAAGGTCAAGGTGACGAACGCCCCGGTCACCCGTGACGTGCTGCCCGAGGTGCGCCGGGCGATCGGCCCCGCGCCGCGGCTGCGGGTCGACGCCAACCAGGCGTGGGACGTCACCACCGCGATCGAGATCCTCGGGCATTGGCAGGGCGCCGGAGTCGGGCTCGAGCTCGTCGAGCAGCCCGTCGCCGCATGGGACCTGGCCGGGCTGGCCACCGTGCACCGCACCGGGATCGTCCCGGTCCTCGCCGACGAGTCCGTGCACACCGTCGCGGACGTCGAGGCGATCGTGGGCGCCGCGGGCGGCGTCAACGTCAAGCTCGCGAAAGCCGGCGGTCCGCTGCAGGCCCTCACGCTCGCTCGTCGCGCGCGCGACCTGGGCCTCGGCGTGCTGGTCGGCTGCATGATGGAGGGCCCGGTCGGCGTGGCGGCCGCGGCGAACGTGGCCGCCGTCCTCGACGCGACCGGCGAGCCGGCCGTCCACGATCTCGACGCGGGCTTGTGGCTCGCGCCCGATCCACGCCTTCAGTACGCCGGGGATCGCCTGGTGCTCCCCCTCGCGCAGGTGGTGGCGTGACGAGGGCACTCCCGGACCCGCAGGCGGTCGCCCGCCGGCTGGTCGCGCTGCCCCCGGAGGGCGCTCCGGGCGGTGCCGCGGCGCCCCTCGGAGCCGTCGTCGGCGTCCAGGTGGGCGACGAGCGCGCGGTGGGCTGCGCCGGCTACGCCGACCCGACCACCGGCGAGCCGATGACCGCCGAGCTGCGGTTCGACCTCGCGTCGGTGACGAAGGCGCTGGCGACGACCGTGGCCGTCGCGACGCTCGTCGGGCACGGCGCCCTGACGTTCGACACGCCGGTGCGCTCGCTGCTGCCCACCTTCCCGGGGCACGACGGCACCACGCTGCGGCACCTGCTGGTGCACCGTGCCGGGCTGCCGGCATGGCAGCCGCTGTACCTCGCCCCGGACGGCGCCGCCCGCGCCCTCGACTCGCTCGGCCCGCAGCAGCCGCTCGACACCGAGTTCGTCTACTCGGACCTGGGGTTCATGCACCTCGGCCGGGTCGTGGCGGCGGCCGCCGGCGCGCCCCTGCCGGAGGCCGTGCACGAGCTCGCGCTCGTGCCGCTGGGCATTCCCGGCGCCGGCTACACGCCGGGCGCCGGTGACGTCGCCGGCGCCCCGTCGGCG
>JAEXPS010000115.1 GCA_023438885.1 Actinomycetes bacterium | reverse complement strand
CGCCGACGGTCTGGGGCACGTCAACCTCGGCGAGCGAGCGGGGCATGCGCCGTTCCTGCGCGGGCTGCTCGGCGGGTCGACGCCGCTGCTCTCGACCTTCCCGTCCACCACGGCGACCGCCGTCGGCTCGTTCGGCACCGGTCTGGTGCCCGGCGCCACCGGGATGCTCGGCTACACCGTCCGCGACCCGGCCACCGGACGGCTGGGCAACGTCGTGTCGTGGACCGACCTGCCGGCTCCCGAGCAGTGGCAGCCCGCGCCCAGCGTCCTGGCCGGTCTCGCCGCCGCCGGGGTGCGCACCACGAGTGTGGGGCTGCGACGGTTCGAGGGATCGGGCATGACGCGCGCGGCGCTGCGCGGATCCACCTACCGTGGCGTCGACTCCGCGCGCGACCGGGTGGCCGCGACCGTCGCGGCGCTGCGGGAACCCGGCCTCGTCTACCTGTACTGGGGCGAGGTCGACAAGGTGGGCCACCGCCACGGCTGGGGCAGCTGGCAGTGGGGCGACGAGCTGGCCGCCCTCGATCGGCACCTCGCGGACCTGGCGCGCCTGCTGCCCGCCGGCACGGTCCTGGCGGTGACGGCCGACCACGGGATGGTCGACGTGGACCCGACGCGTCGTTGGGACGTCGCCACCGACCCGACGCTGGGCGCCGACGTCGAGCTGGTGGCCGGCGAGCAGCGCGCCGCCCACGTGCACCTGGTTGCCGGCTCCGACCCGGTGGCGGCGCGCGACCGGTGGGCGACGACGCTGGGGGACTGCGCGCTCGTCGTCACGCGGGACGAGGCCGTCGAGGCCGGCTGGTTCGGCCCGGTGCGCGAGGCCGTGCGGCCGGTGATCGGCGACCTCGTCGTGGCGATGCGGCACCGGGCCACGGTGGTGGACTCCCGCACCCAGACACCGGCGTCGCTGGCGCTGGTGGGCGTGCACGGTTCCCTGACACCGGCCGAGATGCTGGTGCCATGGCTGGTGACGGTGACGTGAGAACGAGGAGGTCACGTGTCTGAGCTGGTCTTCTTCTCCGGGACCATGGACAGCGGCAAGTCGACGCTGGCGCTCCAGACGGCGCACAACCACGCCGCGCGCGGGCGCGACGGGCTGCTGTTCACCCGCCAGGACCGCGCGGGCGCGGCGGTGATCAGCTCCCGCCTCGGCCTGGCGCAGCCCGCCCTCGAGGCCGACGACGCCACCGACTTCTGGGTGGAGGTGATGGACCGCCGGCTGCACGGCGAGCCCGTCGACTACGTGGTGTGCGACGAGGCGCAGTTCTACACACCCGCGCAGGTGGAGCAGCTGGCGCGGGTGGTGGACGAGCTCGCGGTCGACGTCTTCGCCTTCGGCATCACCACCGACTTCCGCACCCAGCTGTTCCCGGGCTCCGCCCGGCTCGTCGAGCTCGCCGACCGTGTCGAGGTGCTGCAGGTGGCCTCGCTGTGCTGGTGCGGGGCCAGGGCGACCCACCAGGCGCGCACCGTCGACGGCGAGATGGTGACCCAGGGCGAGCAGGTGGTCATCGGCGACACGGCGGACGGCGGTCGCATCGCGTACGAGGTGCTGTGCCGGCGGCACCACATGCGCCGCATGACGCAGTCGGCGGCACGAGCGCTCTCGCCCACCCCGCAGACGCTCCAGGCGGCCGTGGACGACGAGGGCTGACCGCTACTCGGGCTTCGCGCCGAAGACGATCTCGTCCCAGCTGGGGACCTTGGCGCGGCCTCGGCGGGTGCGTGGACGCTCCTCGGCCGCGGGCTCGTCCACGGCCGCAGGAGCCGGCGCCGGCGTGGCCACCGTGGCGGGGGCGGGGGCGGGGGCCGGCTGGTCGTCGGCCGGCCTGGTCGCAGCCGCAGGCACCGGGTAGATCCGGGCCTCGGTCACCCCGGCGTCCACCGGGTGCGCCCCGGGCGCCGAGTCGAGGGTGCCGAAGTCGAACGCGTGCTGCGGGCCGAAGCCCTCGAAGTCCCCGTCGTCGTCACCCTCGTCGAGCTCCACGGGCTGGCGGTGACCGCGGCGGGCGCGCAGGTCGTCGAGCATCGCCGCCGTGCGGTCCGGCGCGGACCAGGCCGGATCGTCGGCCTCGTCGTCGGGCTCCGGCACCGCGGGGTTCGGGGTGGTGGCCGTGATGTCGAAGACCACGTCCCGCACCGCCGCGAGGTGGCGACGTGCGATCGGCTCGTCCAGCTCGGTCTCCGAGAGCCAGCGTGCCTCGTCCTCGGCGGCGGTCAGGTGGCGGGCGGCGGTGTCGAACGACCACTGCGCCTCCTTCGCCTGGCCGCCGACGTGGAACCGGGCGACGACGACCCACGGGGCCGTGCCCTCCCGGGCGGCGTCCCAGGAGAGTGTCGCGACGTCGACGCCGCGGGCGGCCAGGCGGTCGGTGACGAGGTCACCCAACGTCGGTGCGCCCGGCTCGTGGCGGACGGGGGTGTCGCGCGCCAGCTCGGCGACGTACTCGCGCTCGGCGATCACCGGACCCTCGTAGCGGCGCACGGCCACCAGTGCGAGCCCGGCGGCGTCCGCGACCTCCTGGGCGGTGGCGCCGGCGCGGATGCGGGCCTGGATCTCACGCGGCGACAGCACGCTCGCCTGCTCGGCGCGCAGCTGCTCCAGGGCCGGGCGGTCACGGCGCACCGCCGCGCGCAGCGGCTCGTCGATCCGCAGCCTGTGCTGCTGACCGTCCGGACCGGTGAGCACCAGGTGCTCGCCGTCGTCGTGTAGACCCACCAGCTCGAGCTCAGCCATCCCGCCTCCCTTCGCCGGTTCAGGTTCTCACCCGATCGGCCGTACGCCGCGCAGCCGGCCCGGTGTGGCGCCGGACGGGCGTGGGAGAGGATGGGGCCGTGACGACGAGCGTGAACGTGGCCGTGGCGGAGCTGGTGGCGGTGGCCGAGGCGGTCGCCCGGGAAGCGGGGTCGCTGATCTCGGACGGCCGGCCCGGCCGGGTGACGGTGGCGGCGACGAAGTCGAGCCCCGCCGACGTGGTCACGGCGATGGACATCGCCTCCGAGGAGCTGCTGCGCCGGCGCCTGGCACAGCTGCGCCCGGACGACGGGGTGCTGGGGGAGGAGCACGGGTTCCTCGCCGGCACGAGCGGCATCACGTGGGTGGTCGACCCGATCGACGGCACGGTGAACTACCTGTACGGGCAGCCGTCGTACGCGGTGTCGGTCGCGGCCGTCACCGGCCCGGCGGGCGTGGCGCCCGACCCGCGCACCTGGACCATCCTCGCCTCCTGCGTGCACGCGCCCGCCCTCGGGGCCACCTTCACGGCCGGGCGCAGGATCGGCGCGTTCCGCGACGGCGTCCGCCTCGCGCTGGGTGCCGGCTCGGCCGATCTGTCGAACTGCCTGATCGGCACCGGCTTCGGGTACCGCACGGAGCGGCGGGCCGCCCAGGGCCGGGTCGTCGCCGCGCTGCTGCCCCGGGTGCGCGACATCCGCCGTCTCGGCTCCGCGGCCGTCGACCTCTGCCTGGTGGCGGCGGGTGCCACCGATGCGCACTTCGAGCGCGGGCTACAGCCGTGGGACCTCGCCGGCGGCGCCCTGGTCGTCACCGAGGCCGGCGGAGTCGTCTCCGGCCTGCGTGGCGAGCCGGCGACCGACGTCATGACGGTGGCCGGTCCGCCCGTCGTGGTCGAGCGGCTCACGACGATCCTCACCGAGCTCGACGCCGACTCCGACGGCCTCTGAGGGTCCGCGCGGGGCCCGCCGGGGGAACCCGTTCGCACACATCGGCGCAATGCGGCACAATCCCTGCGCGCACTGCGCCCGGAACCGGGAACAAAACCGGGCCCGCGGCGATTGAGCACCCGTACCAGACACACCGAACACGGATTGCGAGTCACATGGCGACCGACTACGACGCTCCGCGCAAGCTCGAGGAGGACCTCACCGAGGACTCGCTCCAGGAGCTCCAGGCGCGCCGCTCGGACAAGAACTCGGGCGTGGTCGACGAGGACGAGACGGAGGCCGCGGAGGGCTTCGAGCTGCCCGGCGCCGACCTGTCCGGCGAGGAGCTGTCGGTCCGGGTCCTGCCCCGGCAGGCGGACGAGTTCACCTGTTCCAGCTGTTTCCTGGTGCACCACCGCAGCCAGCTGGCGTACGAGCGCAACGGCCAGCCGATCTGCACGGAGTGCGCCGCCTAGGCACAGCTCACCTCACGGCCGGTTCCCTCCAGGGAACCGGCCGTTCCCATGCCCTCAGCCGGTCTGCCGGCCGGCCGCGAGGGCCGCCAGCAGGGCGGCGGGGCGCCGCGTGGAGACGATCCAGTACGGCGTCGGGTCCGCCGGGTCCTCGAGCTCCACCCGCACCGCCGTGCGGATCCACCCGCGCAGGCACACGTGGGCGCGGGCGTCGAGGTCGGGGCCGAGGGCGGCCCGCAGCTCCTCGTCGGCCAGCTGCCGAGCCGGGCCCAGCAGGGCGAGCGGGACGTGCGCCTGCCCCGCACGCAGCTCGCCGCCGCTCACCTCGACCACCGGAGTCAGCCACCAGGCGAGCGCCACGGCGGCCGCGATCGCGACCGGGCCGACGACCCAGACGAGCCGGTCGCCCAGCGGCGCGGCCACGACACCCACCGCGGCACCGGCCGCCACCACGGCCACCCAACCGCCGACTCCCGGCCACAGCCGCTCCCGGTACACCGCCACGGTGCTCAGCATTCCAGGTAGGGTCGGCGACCGTGACCGAGCCGAGCATCGAGGTGCTGCTGCTGCGCCTCGACCCCGAGCTCCCCGTCCCGTCGTACGCCCACCCCGGCGACGCGGGCGCGGACCTCGTCACGCGCGTGGACGTGACGGTCCCGCCCCAGGGACGCGTCACCGTGCCGACCGGTGTGGCGATCGCCCTGCCCGACGGGTACGCCGCGTTCGTCCACCCGCGCTCGGGCCTGGCGTCCCGGCACGGCCTGACCATCGTGAACGCGCCCGGGACGGTCGACGCGGGCTACCGCGGCGAGATCTCGGTGACCCTGCTCAACACCGACGTCAGCGAGCCGGTGGTGCTCCACCGCGGGGACCGGATCGCCCAGCTGGTGGTGCAGCGCGTGGAGCGCGCGCGGTTCGTCGAGGTGACGACCCTGCCGGGCTCGCACCGTGGGGACGGCGGGTTCGGGTCGAGCGGCGGTTGGTCACATGCGCCGCGGGCGAGGGACACTATCTAGAGACGCGCACCCGTGTGCGTCGAGGAGGAGAGAGCACGTGGCCCTGTTCCGGCGCGGCGAGAAGAACGCCGCCCCTGACGCGGCGGCACCCGACGAGGAGTCCGTCGAGGACGAGTCTGCCGCACCCGCCCGCGACGGCGGGCCGTACGACTCGCAGGAGTCCGTCCCCGAGGGGCCCCGCATCGACCTGGGCGCGCTCCAGCTCCCGGCTGTCGACGGGATGGAGCTGCGGATGGAGGTCGACCAGAAGTCCGGCGTCGTCACCGCGGTGAACGTCGCGCTGGACGGCTCGGCGCTGCAGATCCAGGCCTTCGCGGCGCCCCGCACCGAGGGGATCTGGGACGAGATCCGCGGCGAGATCGCCCAGTCGATCACCGGTCAGGGCGGCAGCGTCGACGACCTGCCCGGCCCGTTCGGCCGCGAGCTGCTCGCGCGGATGCCGGTCCGCACCCCCGAGGGGCGCACCGGCCACCGCCCCGCGCGCTTCGTCGGCGCCGACGGTCCGCGCTGGTTCCTGCGCGGAGTGCTCACCGGCAAGGCCGCCGTCGACCCCCAGGCCGCGGAGCGGCTCGAGAGCGTCTTCGGGCGGACGGTGGTCGTGCGGGGTACCGAGGCTCGCCCGCCGCGCGACCTGCTGCCCTTGCGGCTCCCCGGCCAGCAGCCGAGCGCCGGCCCTGCGGTGGACGCGCCCGCCGACTTCGACCCGATGAAGCGCGGACCCGAGATCACCGAGGTGCGCTGAGTGGGCATCAAGCAGCGACTCAAGCTGGCGCTCGCGTCCCGTGCGGAGATCGAGGCCGACGAGGAGCGCACGCAGGCGGCCCGGTCCGCCGGCTGCACCCCGGTCGCGGACGTGCGCAACCGCATGCGGGCCAGCGTCTCGGGAGTGCTCCGTTCGGTGACGTTGCGCCCGCGTGAGGGAGTCCCCGCGCTGGAGGCCGAGCTGTACGACGGCTCCGGCAGCCTGGATCTGGTCTGGCTGGGCCGGCGCGAGATCCACGGCGTCGAGCCCGGCCGCCGGCTGCGTGCCGAGGGTCTGGTCTGCGTCGTCGACGGTCGGCGCACGGTGTTCAACCCGCGCTACGAGCTGGCGCCGCGGCCCGGTGAGTGAGAACCAGGAGCGTGGGCTTCGCGCGCTGACCGGCGAGGAGTTCTCGGCGCTCGGCGCGCTCGGCGGGGTGCGGGGGATCGTCGAGGCGGTCGCGCCCGGCGTGCTGTTCGTCGTCGTGTACCTCGCGGCGGGCCAGCGGCTGGCCCCGGCCCTGGTCGCCTCGTCGGGCGCCGCGGTGATCGCCGTGCTCGTGCGTCTGGTCCAGCGCACGCCGGTGACCCAGGCGTTCTCCGGGTTCCTCGGCGTCGCGGTGGGCGTCGTGTGGGCGTGGCGCACCGGGCGGGCGGAGGACTACTTCCTCTACGGACTATGGACCAACGTCGCGTACGGCCTGGGCACGCTCGCGACCATCCTTGCGGGCTTCCCGCTCGTCGGCCTCGTCGTCGGGCTCTTCGACAAGGGGGGCCCGCTCGCCGGCGGTTCCTGGGGGCAGGTGGTCGCCTGGCGCGCCGACCCGGTGCTCAAGCGGCGCTACCGGATCGCGACCTGGCCCTGGGTGGGCCTGTTCGCCTCGCGCCTGATCATCCAGGTGCCGCTCTACCTCGCGGGTCAGGTGGCACTGCTGGGCACCGCCAAGCTGGCGATGGGGCTGCCGCTGACCGCGCTGACCTTGTGGGTCAGCTGGCGGCTGGCCCGTCCGTCAGCAGCGCCTGCAGATCCTGCTCCGACGCATCCCGCCCCGTGACGAACAGCAGCTCGTCCCCGGCCTCCAGCGTGTCGTCGGGGCTGGGCGCGATGGGCCGCGTGTCCCGCACGATGCACGCCAGCACCGTGTCCTGCGGCCACATCACCTGACCGACGAGCACGCCGGCCAGCGGCGAACCCTGGGGGAGCGTCAGCTCGAGGATGTCCGCCCGCGACTGGTGGAACGTGAAGATCTTGACGAGGTCGCCGACGGCGACGGCCTCCTCCACCATCGCGGTCATGATCCGGGGGGTGGAGACCGCGACGTCGACGCCCCACGCCTCGTCGAACATCCACTCGTTCTTGGGGTTGTTCACGCGCGCGACCGTGCGCGGCACGCCGAACTCGGTCTTCGCCAGCAGGGAGACCACGAGGTTGGCCTTGTCGTCCCCGGTGGCGGCGACGATGACGTCGCACTCGTCGGCGCGCACCTGCCGCAGCGTCGGCAGCTCGCAGGCGTCCGCCAGCAGCCAGTCGGCGTCCGGCACCTGCGCCACCCGCATGGCGGTGGGCTGGCGGTCGATCAGCGTCACCTCGTGCTCGTGCGCCAGCAGCTCGCGGGCGATGGACCGGCCGACGGATCCAGCTCCGGCGATGATCACCCTCACGCCGTCACCTCCGGGCGAGCGGTGAGGATGCGCTCGACGTCCGGCAGGTCGGCGGCGCGCAGCAGGACATGGACCACGTCGTTCTCCTGGAGCACGGTGTCGACGTCCGGCAGCACTCCGTCGCCGAACCGGGTGAGGTAGGCGACGCGGGCACCGCTCGCCTGCTCGAGGTGGCGCACCGGGTGGCCGACCCAGTCGGGGTGCACGTCGACCTCGGCGAGACTGATCTGGCCGGAGGCGTCGCGGAACTCGTCGGTCGCGCCCATCGGCAGCAGACGCCGCAGCACCTGGTCCGTGGTCCAGCGCACGGTGGCGACCGTCGGGATGCCGAGCCGCTGGTAGATCTCGGCCCGATGCGGGTCGTAGATGCGGGCGACGACGTTCTGCACGCCGTAGGTCTCGCGCACCACACGGGCGGCGACGATGTTCGAGTTGTCGCCGTCGGCGACCGCGGCGAACGCGTACGCGTCCTCGATCCCCGCCTGGAGCAGGGTGTCGCGGTCGAACCCGAGCCCGGTGACCTTCCTGCCCTCGAAGCTCGACGAGAGCCGGCGGAACGCGTCGGCGTTCTGGTCGATCACGGCCACCGAGTGGCCGCGGCTCTCGAGAGACATCGCCAGCGTCGCGCCCACGCGGCCGCAGCCCATGATGACGAAGTGCACGGGGCCTCACGCTACCTGCACGGCGGTTGGCGCGGTGCATCATGTGGGCTGGCGCCGTTCGGCATAGCATCGGGCTCCGTGTCCGACCTCTCCGACGCGGCCAAAAGGCTGCTCCTGGGCCGTCCGATGCGCAGCGAACGGCTGGGTCACACCCTGCTGCCGAAGCGGATCGCTCTGCCCGTGTTCGCCTCCGACGCGTTGTCGTCGGTCGGCTACGCGCCCGACGAGGTCCTGCTGACCCTGTCCATCGCCGGCGCCTCGGCCCTGCTGGTGTCGCCGTGGGTCGGCCTGGCGGTCGCGGTCGTCATGCTCACCGTGGTCGCCTCCTACCGGCAGAACGTGCACGCCTACCCCTCCGGCGGCGGCGACTACGAGGTGGCCACGGTCAACCTCGGCCCGAACGCCGGCGTCACCGTCGCGTCCGCGCTGCTGGTCGACTACGTGCTGACGGTCGCCGTCTCCATCTCGCAGGGCGCCCAGTACGCGGCCGCTGCCCTCCCCGCGCTGCGGGGCTACGAGACGACGTTCGCCATCGCGATCGTCATCCTCCTGGCCCTGGTCAACCTGCGCGGCGTGCGGGAGTCGGGCACCGCGTTCGCCGTGCCGACGTATCTGTTCATGGCCTCGATCGGCGCGATGGCGGTCGTCGGGGCGGTCCGGTACTTCGCCGGCTCGCTGCCGATGGCCGAGAGCGCCGGCTTCGAGCTGCTGCCGGAGGCGGGCTACGAACAAGGCCTCCAGGGGCTCGCGGGGCTGTTCCTCGTGCTGCGCGCGTTCGCCTCGGGCTCGGCGGCGCTGACGGGTGTCGAGGCGATCAGCAACGGGGTGCCCTCGTTCCGCAAGCCGAAGTCGAAGAACGCGGCGACGACGCTCGCGCTGCTCGGCGGCATCTCGATCTTCATGATGATGTCGATCCTGCTGCTGGCCCGCGCCACCGGCGTGGTGTTCGCGGAGACGCCGTCCGAGCAGCTGCTGATCGACGGCGTTCCCGTGGGGGAGGGCTACGAGCAGCACCCGGTGATCAGCCAGCTCGCCGCGGCGGTGTTCGGCGGCCAGGGCTTCCTCTACATCTTCATCTCGGTGATCTCGGGCCTCATCCTCATGCTCGCCGGCAACACGGCGTTCAACGGGTTCCCGGTGCTCGGCTCGGTGCTCGCGCGTGACGGTTACCTGCCGCGGCAGCTGCACACGCGCGGCGACCGTCTGGCGTTCTCCAACGGCATCATCACGCTGGCCGCGGGCGCGATCGCGCTGATCTGGGCGTTCCACGCCGAGGTGACGCACCTGATCCAGCTGTACATCGTGGGCGTGTTCGTCAGCTTCACGCTGAGCCAGCTCGGCATGACCCGGCACTGGACCCGCGAGCTGCGGACGGAGCCGAGCGCCGCGAAGCGGTCGAAGATGCGCCGATCGCGCGCGATCAACGGCTTCGGCTTCTTCCTGACCTCGGTGGTGCTCGTCGTCGTGCTGGCGACGAAGTTCCTGCGCGGTGCCTGGATCGCCATCCTCGCGATGGCGATCGTGTTCGTGCTGATGAAAGCCATCAACGGCCACTACTCCAAGGTGCGCAAGGAGCTGGCCCTGGGCGACGACCCCGCCGAGGCGCGGGCGCTGCCCAGCCGGGTGCGCGCGATCGTCCTGGTGTCGCACCTGCACCGGCCCACGATGCGCGCGCTGGCCTACGCGCGGGCGTTCCGTCCCCAGGAGCTGGAGGCCGTCACCGTCGGGGTCGACCCCGAGGAGGTCGAGCGGCTGCGGGCTCAGTGGAACGAGCTGGACATCCCTGTGCCGCTCAAGGTGCTGGACTCGCCGTTCCGGGAGATCACGCGCCCGGTGATCGCCTACGTGCGCTCGATCCACCGGGAGAGCCCGCGCGACCTGGTCGTCGTCTACATCCCGGAGTACGTCGTCGGGCACTGGTGGGAGCAGCTGCTGCACAACCAGAGTGCCCTGCGGCTCAAGGCCAGGCTGCTGTTCACGCCGGGCGTCCTCGTGGCCTCCGTGCCGTGGCAGCTCGCCTCCTCCGCCGGGCAGACCGGCCTGGAGGAGTACGCACCAGGGACGATCCCCGGTGCGTACTGACGCGGCGGGTCTGGTCGAGCTCGAGATCGGCCCCGTAGCGCACGGCGGGCACTGCGTCGCGCGGCTGGACGGCCGGGTGGTCTTCGTGCGTCACACGCTGCCCGGCGAGCGGGTCCGAGCGCGACTGACCGAGGCTCCCGAGGGCAAGTCGTTCTGGCGCGCCGACGCCGTGGAGGTGCTCCAGGCCTCGCCGGACCGTGTGGAGTCGCCCTGGCCGGCGGCCGGTCCGGGCGGGGTGGGCGGCGGCGAGCTGGCCCACGTCGCCCTGGGCGCTCAACGCGCGTGGAAGCAGGCGGTCCTGGAGGAACAGCTGCGCCGCCTCGCGCACGACGAGCGCGCGGTGGCCGTCGATGCCGCGCCGGGGGACGACGAACGCGGCGGCCTGCGCTGGCGCACCCGCATCGACCTCGTCGCCGACGCCTCGGGCCGCGCCGGGATGCGCCGCCACCGCTCGCACGACGTCGTCGCGCTGGCGGACATGCCGCTGGCCCGCGAGCCGATCGCGGCGATGGGCCTGTTCGAGCGGCGGTGGCCCGGGGGCGCGCGGATCGAGGCGGTGGTGCCCGCGGGGGCCGACACGGGCGTGGTACTCCTGGACGGCGTGCCGTTCGACCTGGCGAGGGGCCGGGTGGACCCGCGCGAGAACGCTCGCACGACGGTGCGCGAGGAGGTCCGCACCCCGCAGGGGCACTGGACGTACCGCGTGGCGGCGGCGGGGTTCTGGCAGGTGCACCGCGAGGCGCCGGGCGTGCTGGTCGACGCGGTGCTGTCGGCCGCAGGCCCGTTGGCCGGCGCGCGCGTCCTTGACCTGTACTCGGGGGCCGGCCTGTTCACGCTCCCGCTCGCCGACGGGGTGGGCGAGGGCGGTGCGGTGCTCGCCGTGGAGGGCGACGACCGTGCGGTGCGCGACGCTCGCCGGGCCGTCCACGACCGCCCGCAGGTGACCCTGCGGGGTGGCGACGTCGCCCGGGTGCTGGCGTCCGGTCTCGGCGGCGCCGACGTCGTCGTCCTCGACCCTCCGCGCACCGGTGCGGGGCGCCGTGTCGTGGAGCAGATCGCCGCTCTGGGTCCCGCCCGGGTGGTGTACGTCGCGTGCGACCCGGCGGCGCTGGCCCGGGACGTCGCCCTGTTCGCCGAGCAGGGGTACGGCCTGGACTCGCTGCGGGGCTACGACCTGTTCCCGATGACCCATCACGTCGAAGCCGTCGCGCTGCTGACGCGCTGACGGACGCCTACGGTGGTCCCAGGCGGCCGGTCCGGCGCGCCGGAGGGAGGCAGGGCGATGACCACGCACGACGAGATCGTCGAGCGCCTGGTGCGGGCGAAGAAGACCGTCACCGAGGAGCTGGCGAAGCAGGGGACACCGGAGTACGACCACCGCGCCTACGAGCGCGCGGTCGAGGAGGAGCGCAAGGCCACCGAGGAGTTGGCTGCCGACAAGTCCTGAGCTCGCTCAGGCCGCGACGCGCGCCGTCGTCGAGGCGAACCCCAGCCAGGTGTGGCGGTTGCCCCACCAGCACCAGCCGACCTTAGGGGCGCCGCGGCGCGCGGCGCCGTCTCGGCCCGTGCCGTTGGCGATCCAGAGCGCGGGCGTGCGGGCGTCGAAGGAGCCGTTCGGCCGGCGCAGCCGGGAACCGGCCGTCATGTAGCAGTGGTTGCGCTCGAGCACCTCGGGCCTCTGGATCGCCCAGATCAGCCCCTCGGTCAGGAGCATCGGCGTGCGGCCACGGGCCGCCAGCGCCGGGACGGCTTCCTCGGGCGAGCGGTTGGCGAGGTCGTCGCCACGGTCCGGCGCGGCCAGCGCGTAGAGCGGCGCATCGGGCACGTCGACGGTCGGAGCGAAGTCGTCGACGTCGCCCATGTCCTCGACGACGAAGCCGGGCTTGTCGCCGAGTCGCAGGTGCCCGACGAGGGTGGAGGGTGCGAGCAGGCGCGGATGCACCACCAGGAGGGAGCCGCCAGGGGCGGCGCCGGCCAGCGCTCGTGCGCCGGCACGCGCCTCGTCGGCCCCCAGGATGCCCGTCAGCGCACCGAGCGCGATCAGGTGCTCGGCCTGCGCAAGGAGGTCCACGGGCCCGTCAACGCCCGCGCGCACAGGTCCGTTCCCGAGGGGTACGCTGATATCTTGACGTCGAGATAACTGCACCCGCAGAAGGAGCCGCAGTGAGCAGCGTGGACACGTTCGGGTCGAAGGGGACGCTCGAGGTCGGGGCGGCCTCGTACGAGATCTTCCGACTCGCCGCGGTACCGGGAACCGAGCGGCTGCCGTACAGCCTCAAGGTGCTCGCCGAGAACCTGCTGCGCACCGAGGACGGCGCCAACATCACCGCCGAGCACATCCGGGCCCTGGCGGCGTGGGAGCCCCGCGCCGAGCCCAGCACCGAGATCCAGTTCACGCCCGGGCGCGTGATCATGCAGGACTTCACCGGGGTGCCCTGCGTCGTCGACCTGGCCACCATGCGCGAGGCGGTCGCGGAGCTCGGCGGCGACCCCGCCCGGATCAACCCGCTGGCGCCGGCCGAGCTGGTGATCGACCACTCGGTGCAGATCGACGTGTACGGGCGCCCCGACGCGTTCGAGCGCAACGTCGACATCGAGTACCAGCGCAACCACGAGCGCTACCAGTTCCTGCGCTGGGGCCAGACCGCGTTCGACAACTTCAAGGTGGTGCCGCCGGGCACGGGGATCGTGCACCAGGTGAACATCGAGTACCTGGCGCGGGTGGTGATGACCCGTGAGGTGGACTCGGCGGCCGGCCGTGTGGTCCAGGCGTACCCGGACACCTGCGTCGGCACGGACTCGCACACGACGATGGTCAACGGCCTCGGTGTGCTGGGCTGGGGTGTCGGCGGCATCGAGGCCGAGGCCGCGATGCTCGGTCAGCCCGTGTCGATGCTCATCCCGAAGGTGGTCGGCTTCCGGCTCGACGGGCAGATCCCGCCCGGCGTGACGGCGACCGACGTGGTGCTGACGATCACGCAGATGCTGCGCGCGCACGGCGTCGTCGGGAAGTTCGTGGAGTTCTACGGGGCCGGGGTGGCCGCCGTGCCGCTGGCCAACCGCGCGACGATCGGCAACATGAGCCCCGAGTTCGGCTCGACGGCGGCGATCTTCCCGATCGACGAGGTCACGCTGGACTACCTGCGCCTCACCGGACGCAGCGACGAGCAGGTGGCGCTGGTCGAGGCGTACGCGAAGGCGCAGGGCATGTGGCACGACCCGGACCGCGCCCCGGTGTACTCGGAGTACCTGGAGCTCGACCTGTCGACCGTGGTCCCGTCGATCGCGGGGCCCAAGCGCCCGCAGGACCGCATCGAGCTCTCGCGCGCGAAGGAGCAGTTCGGCCGCGACCTGCCCACGTACGCCCCCGAGGTCGGCAACGGCGTCGACGAGGCGTCGCTGGAGTCGTTCCCGGCGTCGGACTCGCCGGCGACGGGCGTCCACGCCCGCACCACCGTCCCCGTGACCGACTCGAGCGGCAAGCAGTTCGAGCTGTTCCACGGGGCGGTCGCCATCGCGTCGATCACCAGCTGCACCAACACGTCGAACCCGTCGGTGATGCTCGCCGCCGGCCTGCTGGCGAAGAAGGCCGTGGAGAAGGGCCTGTCCGTCCAGCCGTGGGTGAAGACCTCCCTGGCCCCGGGCTCGCAGGTGGTGTCGAACTACTACGAGAAGGCCGGTCTGTGGCCCTACCTGGAGAAGCTGGGCTTCCACCTGGTCGGCTACGGCTGCGCCACGTGCATCGGCAACTCCGGCCCGCTCGACGAGAAGGTGTCGGAGGTGGTGAACGGCCACGACCTCGCCGTGGTGTCCGTGCTCTCCGGCAACCGCAACTTCGAGGGCCGCATCAACCCCGACGTCAAGATGAACTACCTGGCCAGCCCGCCGCTGGTGATCGCGTACGCGCTGGCAGGCACGATGGACTTCGACTTCGAGACCGAACCGCTCGGCTTCGCCGAAGGCGGGTGGCCGGTGTTCCTGCGCGACATCTGGCCGAGCCCGCAGGAGGTCCAGGAGACCATCGACGCCTCGATCGACCGGCGGATGTTCACCGAGGACTACGCCGACGTGTTCGCCGGCGACGAGCGCTGGACCTCGCTGCCGACGCCGCAGGGTGAGACGTTCGCCTGGGCCGACGACTCGACCTACGTCCGCAAGCCCCCGTACTTCGAGGGCATGGGCGCCACGCCCGCGCCGGTGGCCGACATCACCGGCGCGCGGGTCCTCGCCAAGCTCGGCGACTCGGTCACGACCGACCACATCAGCCCGGCCGGCTCCATCAAGCCCGACAGCCCGGCGGGCCGGTACCTCGCCGAGCACGGCGTGGACCGCAGGGACTTCAACTCCTACGGCTCTCGGCGCGGCAACCACGAGGTGATGATCCGGGGCACGTTCGCCAACATCCGGCTGCGCAACCAGCTGGTCCCGGGGGTCGAGGGCGGCTACACCGTCAACTTCCTCGACGGGCAGCAGACGACCATCTACGAGGCGTCGGTCGCCTACCAGGCGGCCGGCGTGCCGCTCGTGGTGCTGGGCGGCAAGGAGTACGGCTCCGGATCGTCGCGCGACTGGGCGGCCAAGGGGACCCGGCTGCTCGGGGTCTCGGCCGTGATCGCCGAGTCGTTCGAGCGGATCCACCGCTCGAACCTCATCGGGATGGGCGTGCTGCCGTTGCAGTTCCCCGCCGGGCAGAACGCGGACTCGCTCGGCCTGGACGGCACCGAGGTGTTCGACATCGCGGGTGTCACGGCTCTCAACGACGGCGTGACGCCGGCCACGCTGGCGGTGCGCGCGACGAAGGGGGACGGTTCGGTGGTGTCGTTCGACGCGGTGCTCCGCATCGACACGCCAGGCGAGGCGGACTACTACCGCAACGGCGGCATCCTCCAGTACGTGCTGCGGCAGGTGGCCTCGGTCGCCTGAGGCCGAACCGTGACCCGAACCGTCAGCATCGAGGGCTCACAGCCCAGATGATCTGGGCATGGCACGCGGAGCAGCGGTGGTGGGCGTGGTCGTCGTGGGTGCGCTGGCGCTCGCGGCTTGCGGGGGACCCGACGAGCTGACGACGATCCGGCCGGGCGGCGACCGTGCCGCGCGTGGGCTCCAGGTCGGCTCGGACACGCCGCGGGTGCCCGTACCCCTCGACGAGTCGGAGGCGCCCGCGGTGGTGGACGCGGCCTGGGGCGCGGGCTTCGCGATCCTGGCCGCGAACGACGAGCCCGCGGGCGCCGTCGTCTCGCCCGCAGGTCTGGTGCTGGCGCTGGCCATGCTGGCGGAGGCCGCGCAGGGCGAGAGCGCCGCCGCGTTCGACGAGGCACTGGGCGCCGCCGGCGACGCGCGCACCGACGCGGTCGGCGCGCTGCTGACCCGGCTGGCTCGGCTGGACGGCGATCCCGCTCTGGTCAGGGCCGACGAGCTCCCCGCGACGCCGATGGTGCACGTGGCGAACCAGGTGGTGGTCGACGACGGCCAGACGCTCGCCGAGCCGTACCTCGACCGGCTGACGGGAGCGTTCGGGGCCGGCGTCCTGGTGACCGACCTGGGGTCGAGCACCGGGAAGCGGGACCTTGACGCGTGGGTGAAGCACCACACCGGCGGGCTCGTCGAGGAGTCGGCGGTGCGACCCGATCCCGCGCTGGCCGTGGTGCTCCAGAACGCGATCGCGCTGGCCGCGGCCTGGGAGCAGCCCTTCGACAGCGCGGCGACGAGCGACCGGGAGTTCACGCTGGCGTCCGGCGAGGACGTGAGCGTGCCGCGGATGCACGCCACCGGCTCGTGGGCGTACGCGGAGCTGAACGGCTGGCAGGCGGTGCGGCTTCCCTACGGCGAGGACCTGCACGCCGACGTGCTGCTGCCACCCGAGGGTTCGCCCGAGGCCCGCGACCCGGCCGGGGCCGACCCCGCCGTGGTGGCCACCCTGGTGGCGCAGCTCGACGTCGCGACGCCGGGGGAGGTGCTCGTCGGGTTGCCGAAGCTGGACCTGACCAGCACCACGGACCTGCTGGACGCTCTGGAGGCCCTGGGCCTGGGGCATCTGACCTCGCCCGAGACGGCCGGCCTGGGCGGCCTGCTCGTGGACCCGCCGGGGCCGCCGTTCGTCGGGCAGGCGGTCCAGCAGGCCGTGCTGAAGGTCGACGAAGAGGGCACCCGCGCGGCTGCCGTGACCGAGATCGGCCTCGAGGCGGGCAGCGCCCCGGTGACGCCGCCCGCCGAGCTCCTGGTCGACCGCCCGTACCTGTTCGCGGTGGGCGACACGGTCAGCGGGTTGCCGCTGTTCCTGGCGGCGGTGCGGGACCCGCGCGGCTAACGTCGTCCCGTGCCCCCTTCACCCGCGCTGCGGCTTCGCGGCCTTCGCAAGGTGTACTCGGCAGGATCCCAACCGGTGGTCGCCGTCGACGGGATCGACGTGGAGGTCGGGTCCGGCGAGATCGTCGCCTTCCTCGGCCCCAACGGCGCCGGCAAGACGACCACGCTGGACATGTGCCTCGGCCTGGTCCCGCCGACGTCGGGCACGCTGGAGGTGTTCGGCCGCTCCCCGCGCGAGGCGGTGACCGGCGGCCAGGTCTCGGCGGTCCTTCAGTCCGGCGGCCTGCTGCGTGACCTGACGGTGGGCGAGACGGTCCGCGTCATCGCGGCGCTGCACGGCGTCACCGACCGCGTCCCGGCGGTCATGGACCGTGCGGGGGTCACCGAGCTCGCCGACCGCAGGGTGCAGAAGTGCTCCGGCGGAGAGCAACAGCGGCTGCGGTTCGCCCTCGCGCTGCTCCCGGACCCCGCGCTCCTGGTGCTCGACGAGCCGACGGCCGGCATGGACGTCGCGGCACGCCGTGCGTTCTGGGAGGCGATGCACGAGGAGACCCGCGAGGGCCGCACGGTGGTGTTCGCCACGCACTACCTGGAGGAGGCACAGGCGTTCGCGCCGCGCACGGTGCTGATCGACCACGGCCGGATCCTCGCCGACGGGCCGACGGCTCAGCTGCGCGGCCTCGTCGGCGACCGGACGGTGGTGGCGACGGTGCCGGCTGCGGACGGCGTCGTGGACCGGCTGCGTGCGGTGCCGGGCGTCCGCGACGTGCTGCACGAGGGCGACCGCGTCACGGTGACGGGCACCTCGTCCGACGACGTCGCCCGGCTGCTGCTGACCGAGCTGCACGCCCGCGACCTGGAGATCACCGCGCCGACCCTGGAGTCGGCCTTCCTCGCGCTCACGGGGGGAGCCGCGTGAACGCCACCTACCTGCGCATCGACCTGGTGCGCCAGCTGCGCGACGTGATGAACGTCGCCTTCGCCGTCGGCCTGCCGGTGGTGATGTACATCGTGTTCGGTTCGACCTTCGCCGCCGGGGACGAGGCGGTGGGCCACGGCAACGCGCGGTTCTACGTGCTGTGCGCGATGGCGGCGTACGGCGCCAGCGTCGCGGCGACGTCGATCTCGGGCTCCGCAGCCATCGAGCAGATGCAGGGCTGGGGCCGCCAGCTCGCGCTGACGCCGCTGCGACCGCGCGGGTTCATCGCCACGAAGGTCGTCGTCTCGATGACCATCGCGCTCGCCGCGGTGGCCGCCGTGTTCGCCGCCGGCCTGGCGACGGGTGCCACGGTGGACACGGGCGGGCGGTGGCTCGCGACGTTCCTAATCGCGTGGCTGGGCTCGGCGCTGTTCGCCCTCTACGGCCTGGCGGTGGCGCAGCTGTTCCGCAGCGAGAGCGCCCTCGGCGTCGGGGCGGCGTCGCTGGTGCTGTTCGGATTCCTCGGCAACCTGTTCGTCCCGCTGTCGGGCACCATCCTCGCGCTCGCCCGCTGGACCCCGATGTACGGGTACGCCGGGCTGGTTCGCTACCCGCAGATGGAAGGTGAGCTGCTGCAGACCAGCGCGGCGGCGCCGCCGACGGACCCGCTGTGGGCGCTCGTCCTCAACTACGTGGTGTGGGTGGTGGTGTTCGCGCTGGTCTCGATCTGGGCTGTGCGGCGCGGCAGGCGGCGGCAGTAGCGTCACCGCTCAGGCGGTGGCCAGCTCGCGGGCCGCGTGGGCGCCCGCGCGGGCCAGCCCGGGATGCTCGTCGGGATGGGCGAGGTACACCGGCACGTAGGCCGCGGCCCAGGCGCGTGCCCGGGTCCGCAGAGCGGCGAACCGGGCCTGGTCGGCGGCGTACGGCGAGCCGGCGGCGTACGCCGCCCAGAACCGTGCCCTGCCGGCGGCCGTGAACGCCGCCCACACGGTGCCGAGGTCGCTGGCGGGGTCACCGGCCGTGACGTCGCCCCAGTCCAGGAGTGCGGCGAGGTCGCCGTCCGTCGCGAGCAGGTTGGCCGGGTGGGGGTCGCCGTGCAGCCACACCGGCGGGCCGTCCCACTCCGGAGCGGCGAGCCCGTCCCGCCAGGCGGTCCGCAGGTGCTCCTCCGCGGCGACGAGGCGCTCCTCGACGGCGGCCGCCCGGGAGCGCAGGGGCACCCCGCGCACGGGGTTGAGCGGTGCCGTTGCCGGGGCGCGGCGATGCAGGGTCGCCAGCACGGAGCCGAGCTGGGGCGCCCACCGGTCGCGCTGCTGCGCGGTCAGCTCGTCGGCCGTCGTGCCGGCCAGCCACGGCACCACGCTCCAGGGCCAGGCGTACCCGGCTCCAGGCCGGCCCACGCGCACGGGCGTGGGCACGGCGACCGTCAGGAGCGGTGCGAGCGCGGGGAGCCAGCGCTGCTCGTGCTCGACGAGGGCGGCTGCGGCCTGGCGGGCGGGCAGCCGCACGGCGAGCGCGTCGCCGAGCCGGAACGTCACGTTGTCCCAGCCGTGGCCGGCGCGCACGAGCGGCAGGTGCGCCAGGTCGGGGTGCTGCTCGGCCAGCAGGCGGTGGACCAGCGGCGCGTCGAGGGCCACCTCGTGCAGCGGGTGGGGCGGTGCGCTCACAGCGGCACCGGCACTTCCCGGCCGGTGTCCCAGGGCACCGACCAGCCGACCTCGTCGAACACGCGGTCCAGCAGCATCGCGGTGAAGCCCCACAGCAGCGTGTCGGGCAGCAGGAACGCGGGCCCGCGGTAGGTGCGCCCTGCCCGGTGCAGCACGGCCGTGACCCGGGACCCGGGCGCGAGCAGGTCGGCGACGGGGACCCGGTACACGTCGACCGTCTCGGCCGGGTCGGCGGCCGCGACGGCCGACGGCTGCGCCCACCACGCCACCACGGGCGTCACCAGGTTGCCGCTCGCCGTCACCGGCACGTCCGGCAGGGTGCCGAGCACGTCGACGCCCCGCGGGTCCAGCCCGGTCTCCTCGGCCGCCTCGCGCAGCGCGGCCGCCACCGGTCCGGCGTCGTCGGGGTCGATGCCGCCGCCGGGGAACGCGACCTGACCGGGGTGGTGGCGCAGCCCGGGGGAGCGGCGCGTCAGCAGCACGTCGAGGTCGTCGGCGACAGCCGCCGCGTGACTGGCGGCCGGGACCTGGTCCAGCACTCCGAAGAGCAGCAGCACCGCCGAGCGCCGTAGCCCGTCGGTGAGGCTCCCGCCCGGCCCCCAGGCCGGGCGGCTGGCGACGAGCGCCCGTAGGTCGCCCTGCGCGGAGCTCACGCGCGCGCCCGCACGGCATCGCCGAACGCGGCGAAGCCGAGGGCTGCCGCCGGTCGCAGCGCGCCGAGGTGCTGGCGTGACTCCAGCCGCATCGCGTTCGACTGCCCGGGCTCCAGCCCAGAGGTCATCGCCGGGGTTCCGAGCCACAGGTCGAGCAGCGGCTCCTCCATCTCGAGGTGGAACTGGATGCCGATGCCGCTGCCCGCGCGGAACGCCTGGACGGGTGTGGTGAGCGTCGACGCGAGCAGCGTCGCACCCGCGGGCAGGTCGACCGCGTCGTCGTGCCAGTGCAGCACCACCGGCCGCGGGCCCGCCGGGGCGAGGACCGGGTCGCCGGCCACGACGTCGACGGGCAGGAAGCCGACCTCGGTGCCGTGACGCCGGTGCAGCCGCGCACCGAGCGCCAGAGCGAGGATCTGCATCCCCAGGCACACGCCCAGCACCGGCACGTCGGCGTCGACGGCCTCGGACAGCAGACGCCGTTCGGCGGCCAGACCCGGATGGCCCCGCTCGTCGTCGGCGTCCTGCGGCCCGCCCATCACCACGACGCCTGCCAGCGCCTCGAGCGGCGGCAGGTGGGGTGCGGGGTCGTCCACCACCGTGCGAGCCGTGACCGGGACGCCGTCCAGGGCGCGCGAGATCAGGCCGGGACCCTCGTGGGCGACGTGGGTCAGCAGCAGGACGCTCCGGCTCACGGTCACCAGCCGTCCGGGAGCGGGCGCCCCTCGTCGAACCCCGCCGTGGACTGCAGGCCCACCACCGCGCGCTCGTAGAACTCGGCGAGCGTGGCGGCGCCGACGTACGTCGCCGCGGAACGGACCCCGGCCGTGATCTGGTCGAGGAGGTCCTCCACGCCGGGTCGCTTCGGGTCCAGGTACATCCGCGACGAGCTGATGCCCTCCTCGTAGAGGCCCTTGCGCGCGCGGTCGAACGCCGACCCGCCGCGGGTGCGGGCGGCGACGGCCCGCGCGGAGGCCATCCCGAAGCTCTCCTTGTAGAGCCGGCCGTCAGCGTCGGCGTGCAGGTCTCCGGGGGACTCGTGCGTGCCCGCGAACCAGGAGCCGATCATCACCTGCGACGCGCCGGCGGCCAGTGCGAGTGCGACGTCGCGCGGGTAGCGCACCCCGCCGTCCGCCCAGACGTGCCGGCCCAGCCGGCGCGCCTCGGCGGCGCACTCCAGGACGGCGGAGAACTGGGGCCGCCCGACGGCGGTCATCATCCGGGTGGTGCACATCGCCCCTGGCCCGACGCCGACCTTGACGACGTCCGCACCTGCCGCGACGAGGTCGCGCACGCCCTCGGCCGACACGACGTTGCCCGCGACGACCGGCACCTGCGGCCCGAGCGACGCCACGGCGGCGAGTGCCTCCAGCATCTTGCGCTGGTGGCCGTGCGCCGTGTCGACGACGAGCACGTCCACCTGCGCCTCCAGCAGATCGGCCGCCTTGCGCTTGACGTCGCCGTTGACGCCGACCGCGGCGGCGACGCGCAGCCGCCCGCCGGCGTCGAGCGCGGGGGAGTAGATCGACGACCGCAGGGCGCCGACCTGCGTCAGCACGCCGACCAGGCGTCCCGAGCCGTCCACCACGGGGGCGAACCGGCGCCGCGCGTGGTGCAGCTGCTCGAAGGCCGCGCGCAGACCACCGGCTCCGCCGGACTCCACCACGGCGAGGTCGAGCGTGGTCGGCTCGTGGGCCATCACCTCGGCCACCTGCGTGTAGCGGTCGACTCCGAGGCAGTCGGCCTCGGCGACGACCCCGACGGGTCGCCCGTCGTCGACCACCACGGCCGCGCCGTGGGATCGCTTGCCGATGAGTGCCAGGGTCTCGCCGACGGTGTCGTGCCCGGTGACGGTCACCGCCGTCTCCACCACGGGGTGGGACGCCTTGACCTTGGCCACCACCTCGGCGACGACGTCTGCCGGTGTGTCCTGCGGGAGCACCGCGAGCCCGCCGCGCCGGGCGACCGTCTCGGCCATCCGGCGGCCGGCGACCGCGGTCATGTTGGCGACCACCACGGGGATGGTGGTGCCGGTGCCGTCCGCGGTGGCGAGGTCGACGTCGAACCGGGACGACACCTCCGAGCGGGACGGGACGAGGAACACGTCTCCGTAGGTCAGGTCGTGGGTGGCCTCGTGGCCGGGCAGAAAGCGCATGTCGCACCCCTTTCGCGCCATCGTAACCGGGACCCCCGCGCTACCGTCGGGTCATGTTCGCCGCCCTCACCGGGATCGGGCTCGCGGCTGCCGCGGGCCTCAACGCGTACATCCCCTTTCTCGTCGTCGCGCTGCTGGACAAGTTCACGGACGTGATCACCCTCCCGGTGGGGTACGAGTGGATGTCGAGCTGGTGGGCGATCGGCATCGGCACCGTGCTGCTCCTCGCCGAGATCGTGCTCGACAAGGTGCCCGCGGTCGACACGGTCAACGACGCGATCCAGACCTTCATCCGCCCGGCGACAGGTGGCCTGGTGTTCGCCGCGAGCAGCGCAGCGGCCGACCTGGAGTCGTCGACGTGGGTGCAGGAGCACTCCTGGGTCAGCGTGCTGGCGGGCGTCGCGGTCGCCGGGCTGGTCCACGCCGGCAAGGCGACCACCCGGCCGGTGGTGAACGCGACCACCCTCGGGCTGGCCGCCCCGGCGGTCTCGACGGCGGAGGACGGCGCCAGCGTCGGGCTGTCGCTCGTCGCCATCTTCGTCCCGATCCTGGTGCTGCTGGGGATCGTCGCGCTCATCTGGAGCTTCGTCGCGCTGCGCCGTCGCCGCAAGCGCAGAGCCGAGGCCGAGCCGCTGCCCGACGAGCTCGCGCCTTAGCCGCGTCCGGCCGCACCGAGCTGGTCCCGGCGGCGCGTGAGGTGGGCCACCTCGGCCGTGTTGCCGGCCAGCTCGATGGCGCGGCCGTAGGCCCGGCGTGCCTCGTCGCTGCGGCCCAGGCGGCGCAGCAGCTCCGCCTGGGTGGCGTGGAAGGCGTGGTAGTCCGCCAGCGGAAGGGGCGAGACCAGTGCGAGTGCGACGTCCGGTCCGTCCACCTCGGCGACGGCGACCGCCCGGTTGAGTGCGACCACGGGGGACGGGTCGACGGCGAGCAAGCGGTCGTACAGCGCCACGATCTGGGGCCAGTCCGTGTCCCGGGCGTCCCGGGCGTCGGTGTGGACCGCGTTGATCGCGGCCAGGAGCTGGTACCGCCCCGGCGCCGCTGCACCCGCGGCGACGGCCGCGATGCGCTCGCGCACCAGGCGGTGGCCCTCGTCGATCAGCGTGCGGCCCCATGCCCCCCGGTCCTGCTCGTCGAGCGTCACCAGCTCACCTGTAGCGGACAGCCGTGCGGGGCGGCGGGCCTCGGTCAGGAGCATCAGCGCGAGCAGCCCGGCCACTTCGCCGCTGCCGGGCAGGAGCTCGCGCAGCAGGCGGGCGAGCCGGATCGCCTCGGCGACCAGGTCCGCCCGGACCGGGTCCGTGGTCGAGCCCGTCGCCAGGTACCCCTCGTTGAAGACGAGGAACAGCACGGCGAGGACGGTGTCGAGGCGCGCGGGCAGGTCGTCCGCCGCCGGCACCCGGTAGGGAATGCGGGCGGCCTTGATCTTGGACTTCGCGCGGGTGATGCGCTTGCCCATCGCGGCCTCCTGGACCAGGAATGCGCGGGCGATCTCGGGCACGGTCAGCCCGCCGACCATCCGGAGCGTCAGCGCGATCCGCGCCTCAGGTGCCAAGGCCGGGTGGCAGCAGGTGAAGATCAGCCGGAGCCGGTCGTCGTCGACGGCGCCCAGGGCTTCGTGAGAGGCGTCGTGGAACAGCAACGCCGCCTCCTGGTGCTTCTCGTCACGGCGCGACTCCCGGCGCAGGCGGTCGATCGCCTTGCGGGCTGCGGTGGTGGTCAGCCAGGCGCCGGGATTCGCCGGGACGCCGTCGCGCGGCCAGCGGGCCACCGCGGTGGCGAACGCCTCGGCCGCGGCGTCCTCGGCGACGTCGAGGTCGCCGAACCGGCGCGCCAGGGTCGCGACCACCCGGGCCCACTCCTCCCGGTGGGCCCGGACGATCGTCTCCTCGGCGAGCTGAGGCTGCGTCACGGCTGCTGCATCAGCGTGTCGACGAGCGGGTCGTACAGGATCTCCCGGACCTCCTGAGCGCAGCGGCAGGCCGCCGCGATCTTGGACGCCCAGGCGACGGCGTCGGCCCGCGTGGGGACGTCGAGGACGGCGAAGCCGCCGACCATCTCCTTGGTCTCGGGGTACGGGCCGTCGGTGACGGTTCCGTCGGTGCCGACGAGGGTGGTCGGCTCCTCGTCGTCGATCCCGCCGGAGAACACGAACGCGCCGGCGTTCGCGGCCTCCTGCATCACCGCGCGGGCGGCCCTGGCGACGTCCGGGAGGTCCTCGGCCGGGAACTGCATCCACCCGCGGTCGAACGAGATCAGGTAGCGCGCCATCATCTGCTCCTCGCTCCGGCGGCCGGGCGGCCGCCTCTCATGTGGACGACGAACGGCGAGGCCCGGATCGGACACCCGCCCTACTCCTTCACCGCGCCCGTCCCGGTGCTCATGATGCGGCGCTGGAAGACGAAGAACAGCACGGCGACCGGGATCGTCATCAGCGCCGCGGCGGCCAGCTTGATCGGGTACTGCTGACCGGAGGCCAGCGCACCGGAGGCGAGCTGCGCCACTCCCTTCGTCAGCGTGAACAGGTCGGCCCGCGAGGACGCGACGATGAAGTGCGACAGCTCGTTCCACGAGCCCTGGAAAGCCAGGATCGTCACGGTGACCAGGGCGGGGACCGCCATGGGCAGCACGATGGAGCGCCACACCCGGAACGTGCTCGCGCCGTCGATCCGCGCGGCCTCCTCGACGGCGGGCGGGATGGACTCGAAGAAGTTCTTCATGATGAAGATGCCGGCCGCGTCGGCGAGGAGCGGGATCACCAGGGCGGAGAACGAGTTGTACATGCCCAGCTGGTTGATGACGAGGAACTTGGGGATCAGCAGCACGACGCCCGGGACCGCCATCACCGCGATGAGCAGCGCGAACACCAGCCCACGGCCGCGGAACCGCAGCCGCGCCAGCGAGTAGCCGGCCAGAGAGTCGATCGCCACCCGGCCCACCGTCACCAGCACCGTGACGATCGCCGAGTTGCGCGTCCACAGCGGGAAGTCCGAGTTCCGGAAGAGGCGCTCGTACGCCGCCGTCGTGAACGTCTGAGGGATCAAGGAGAGCGGGTCGCTCGCCGCCTCGGCGTCGGTCTTGAAGCTCGTCGCCACCTGGATCAGGAACGGGTAGATGTACACCACCGCGATGGCGACCAGCACCACGAGGACGAGGACCGATCCCGGCCGGCTGGGCCGGCTCCGCGCCGACAGCGCCGGTCGCGTGGCCGCAGGGGCCGCGGTCGTCGTCGCGCTCATCGGGTCACCGCCTCGTCGGACAGCTTGAAGCGCTTGCGCCGGGGGACCGGCCTCTCGCGCTGGAGCCAGCGCTGGAGGATGGTGAACACCACGATGATCGCGAACAGGATGAAGGCGATGGCGGCGCCGCGGCCCCACTGCTGGTTGTTGAACGCGGCGTCGTACGAGAGGTACGAGGGCGTCAACGTGGTCTTGGAGGGGCCGCCCTGCGTGCCGGTGTAGATCTGGTCGAACACCTGCCAGCAGCCGATCAGGCCGAGGGTGACCACCGTGGTGACCGTCGGCCGCAGCATGGGCACGGTGATGAACCGGAACCGCTGCAGACCGGTGGTGCCGTCCATCGTCGCCGCCTCGTCGATGTCGGCCGAGATCGACTGCAGCGCCGCCAGGAACAGCAGCATGAAGGTGCCGGACGTGGTGAAGATCGCCATGAGGATGAACGCCGTCATGGCCACGCTCGGCCCCGACAGCCACTGCCACCAGCTGTTGGCGAGGAACCCGTGGCCCGTCAGGGCGGCCGGCGCGGTGTCGACGCCCAGCTTGCGGAGCAGCAGGTGGATCAGGCCGTTGGGGTCCTGGAACCAGTTGGGTCCCTGCCAGCCGAACCAGGCCAGCACCCCGTTCACGGCGCCCGACATGCTGAACAGGAACAGCCACAGCACCGTGATCGCCACCGAGCTGGTCACCGAGGGGAAGTAGTAGGCGGTGCGGAACAGGCCCTTCCCTCGCAGCATCCGCCTGTTGACCAGCACCGCGAGGATCAGCGCCACCAGGGTCTGGATCGGCACCACCAGGAGCACGTAGTACAGGGTGTTGCGCACGGAGACGCCGAGGTCCTGGGTGGCCAGGCCGCCGCCGAGGAGCAGCTGGGTGTAGTGGCGGCCGCCGACGAACTCGACGGTCGGGGCGAGCGGGCTTCCCCGGCCGTTCCAGTCCGAGACGCTCACCCAGAGCGCCATGAGCACCGGGATGACGACGAACAGCCCGAGCAGCACGACTGCGGGGGCGACGAACGCCCACCCGGCACCGTTGCGCCGGGACAGGGACCGGCGCCGCCGGCGCGGCGCCCGGACGGCGACCGTCGTGGCGGCGGCGCTCATCGGTGCTCCCTCGGAGGGTCAGGTCGCGCCGTCAGGCGTTGTTCTCGTCCAGCAGGGCCTGCAAGTTGGTCTGGACCGACGTGAGGATGGCCTGCGGGTCCCCGGTCGCCAGCGCCTCGAGCTGGGCGTTGAAGTCGTTGAGCACCGCCGACCAGCCGGGGACCGTGACGATGTTCTGCGCAAAGTCCGCCGACTCGATGAATGCCCTCATCTCGGGGAAGGCCTGCGTGTAGGCCGCAGCGGCCGACTGCACCGACGGCATGACCCCGAACGCCTTCGAGAACTCGGCCTGCTGCGCCGTGTCGGTCAGGTACTCGGCGAGGTCGACCGCCGTGTCGCGGTTCGGCGAGTCGGTGCCGATGCCCCAGCAGGTGCTGAACTGGAGCGTGCCCTCACCGCCCGGGCCGCCCGGAAGCTCGACCGCCTTCCAGTTGATCTCCGGATAGTCGGTGGCCATCGCACCCGCGATCCAGTTGCCCTCGATGGTCATCGAGGCCTTGTGCGTGCCGAGAGCCTCCCCGCCCCAGCCCGCGCCGACGGCCGAGGACCACGCGAACGAGCCGGCGTTCAGCCGGTCCTTGACGTACTGCAGCGCTGCGACGTTCTCCGGGGAGGCCACCGTTGCCGTGGTGCCGTCGTCGCTGATCATCGAGCCACCCCCCTGGGCGAGGAAGACTCCTACGCGCTCGTACTGCGAGTTGAGCGCCAGCCCCACCCTGCCGTCGACCGTCAGCTTCTCCGCCACCGCGGCCAGCTGGTTCCACGTGGTCGGGTAGTCGGTGTCCGTCAGTCCGGCGGCCGTCCAGTCGTCGGTGTTGATCACCAGGGTGAGCGTCGAGAAGTCCTTGGGTGCGCAGTAGAACTCGCCGTCCCGGGAGAAGAGCTCGACGAGCGAGGGGAAGAAGTCGCTGACCGAGCCGAGCTGGTCGCCGTACGCGAAGAGCGAGTCGTTGGCGGCCAGCGTCTCGAACTGGTCCCCGGTGACGTAGAACAGGTCCGGAGGCTGCCCGGCGGCGAAGCCCTGGCTCAGCTCCTGGATCAGGTTCGAGGCGTTGCGCACCGTGGCGGTGTTGCCGGTCGACTGCGCCCAGGCGTCGACGGCCGCCGTGACCGCCGCGGTCTCGGCCTCGCCGCTGCTGCCGATGAGCACCGTCAGCTCGCCCGCGGCACCTCCTCCGCCTCCGGTCCCGGTGTCGCCGCTCGTCGGGGACTCGTCGCCGGAGAAGCCCGAGCCACAGGCGGCGAGCAGGAGGACGGCGGTCAGAGCCCCGGCCAGGCCCGCGAGACGACGGGATGGGTGACGTGAGTACATGGTGCCGCTCCTTCGTGGGCTCGGCGCCGCGGCGTCCGTGCGGTTGCCCCTGCTTCCACGACGCTATGGCGGCGTCCTCGAACCCGCACGGCGAGCGCCTGGCGACGACCGACCGGCAGGATGGCGAGGGCCCACCTAGGTTGGTGGCACCCGCCGCCAGGGAGCCGCCGATGGACCTGCAGCCGTTCCTCCACGTGCTGCTCGCGGCCGTCCAGGCCCCGACGCAGGCATGGTCCGCGAGCGACGGGCAGGTGCGCGCCGACGGAGGCGCCCAGGGGTTCTACCACGGCGACGTCCGCGTCCTGGCGGGAGCCGTCGTCACTGTCGCGGGCGTCGAGCCGGAGACGATGCAGGGCGCCCCGTCGGGCGTGCAGGAGGTCCACGTCGCCGCAGCGGTACGCGCCGTCGACGGGCCCGGCGCCGACCCGACCACGCGCCTGGACCGCGTCCGCACGGCCCGGCCCGACGGCATCGACGAGGTGCTGCGACTCTCGTGCTCGACCACGCAGCCGGTGACGGGACGCCTGGCACTGACCCTCCGTTCGGACTCCTCCGGTCTGGAGCAGGTTAAGCGGGGGCTCGCGGGGCCGGCCCCGGCGATCCGGATCGGGCCCGGTCGCGTCGCGTGGACCGCCGCCTCGGTGGAGGTGGTCGTCTCCGCGCCCGGCGCCCGGATCGCGCCCGGGCACGACGAGGCCGAGGCGGTGCTCGAGTGGGACCTCGACGCCAGCACCGGGCATCCGGCGGAGGTGGCGTGGTCCCTGCGGGCGTGGCCGACCGAGCCCGTGGTCAGCGCACCCGTCGCGGTGGACGTCGAATGGTCGGTGCCTCAGGTCGAGGCGGTCGACGCCCGGCTTCCCCAGCTCGTCGCGCGCGGCCTCGGCGACCTGGCCGCGCTGCGGATGTCGGCGACGTTCGCTCCCGACGAGGTGTTCCTCGCCGCCGGCGCACCGTGGTTCTTCACGCTGTTCGGGCGCGACTCGCTGTGGGCGGCCCGCATGATGCTGCCGCTGGGGACCGACCTGGCGCGAGGCACGCTGCGGACGCTCGCCGCGCGGCAGGGCACCCGCACGGACCCGACGACGGCGGAGCAGCCGGGCAAGATCCTGCACGAGCTGCGGCGCTCGTCGTTCGTCGTCGGCGAGGGCGTCACGCTCCCGCCGCTGTACTACGGCACGATCGACGCGACGCCCTTGTGGGTGTGCCTGCTGCACGACGCCTGGCGCTGGGGGATGGCGCCCGCGGATGTCGAGGCCTTGCTCCCGGCGGCCGAGGCGGCACTGGCGTGGATGGCCGACTTCGGCGACGCGGACGGGGACGGCTTCCTCGAGTACGTCGACGAGTCCGGCCACGGCCTGGCCAACCAGGGGTGGAAGGACTCGGGCGACTCGGTGCAGTGGCGTGACGGGCGGCTCGCCGAAGGAACGATCGCCCTGGTCGAGGTCCAGGGGTACGCGCACGAGGCCGCGCTCGACGGAGCGGCCCTGCTCGAGGCGTTCGGCAGGCCGGGCGCCGACCGGTGGCGCGCGTGGGCGGCCCGCCTCGCGGAGCGGTTCCGGCAGCAGTTCTGGGTGCACGGTCCCGACGGGGACTACCCCGGGATCGCGCTCGACGGCCGCAAGCGCCTGGTGGACTCGGCGACGAGCAACATCGGGCACCTGCTCGGCACCGGCCTGCTGTCCCAACAGGAAGAGGACGTGGTCGCCACCCGACTGATGCGCCCCGACCTGTGCTCGGGGCGCGGCCTGCGCACCATGTCGTCGTCGTCCGCGGGCTACTGGCCGTTGCGGTACCACGGCGGGGCCGTCTGGCCGCACGACACGGCGATCGCGGTGGCGGGCTTGGCCCGCACCGGCCACGAGGAGGCTGCGGCCCTCCTGGCGGACGGCCTGCTGGCGGCCTCCGTGGACCTCGGCTGGCGGCTGCCCGAGCTGTGGAGCGGCGACTCGCTCCGCGAGGCACCGCGCACGGTGCCGTACCCCGCGGCGTGCCGGCCGCAGGCGTGGTCGGCGGCGTCGGTGGTCACCGTGCTGACCTCCGCGCTCGGGCTGGTACCGGACGTGCCCGCCGGCACGCTGCACGTCTCACCGGCGGCCACGACCCCGCGTCCGCTGGACGTGCGCGGCCTGAGCCTGGCCGGCCGTCCCCTCGAGGTGCGCCTCGAGCGGGACGGCTCGGCGACCGTCGTCACCGACGCGCCGGTGGAGGTGAGGGTGGCAGGTACGCGGGAGCGCCGCTGACGTCCTACAGTGGACGGCCGGGCGTCACATCGGCGTCGGCCGCGGACGTGGGAGGTGGCGATGGGGCTGCTCGAGGCGATCCGTTCGCCCGCCGACGTGCGGCGGCTCTCGCCGCGGCAGGTGGACGCGCTGGCCGCGGAGATCCGGACGTTCCTCGTCGACCAGGTGTCGCGTACCGGAGGTCACCTCGGGCCGAACCTCGGCGTCGTGGAGCTGACGATCGCGCTGCACCGCGTCTTCGAGTCGCCGCGCGACACGATCGTGTTCGACACCGGGCACCAGGCGTACGTCCACAAGCTGCTGACCGGGCGCACCGACTTCTCGCGGCTGCGCAAGAAGGACGGCCTGTCCGGCTACCCGAACCGGCACGAGTCGGTCCACGACGTGCTGGAGAACTCCCACGCGTCGGCCGCACTGTCGTGGGCGGACGGCATCGCCAAGGCCAACGAGCTGCGTGGGCGCGCCGAACGGCACGTCGTGGCCATCGTCGGTGACGGCGCGCTGACGGGCGGTATGGCCTGGGAGGCGCTCAACAACATCGCGGCCGGTGCGGACCGCCGACTGGTGGTCGTCGTCAACGACAACGGCCGCTCCTACGCGCCGACGATCGGCGGCCTCGCACGCCACCTCGACGCGCTGCGGACCAACCGCTCGTACGAGTCGGTGCTCTCCTGGGGCAAGGCGACGCTGCGCCGCTCGGGCCCGCCCGGACGGCTGGCCTACGACGCGCTGCACGGCCTGAAGAAGGGCGTCAAGGACGTACTGCGGCCGCAGGGGATGTTCGAAGACCTCGGGCTGAAGTACGTCGGACCGGTCGACGGCCACGACGAGGCAGCGGTCGAGCAGGCGCTGCGCCACGCCAAGGCCTACGGCGGGCCCGTGATCGTGCACGTCATCACCGAGAAGGGCCGCGGCTACACACCGGCGGAGCAGGACGTCGCCGACCACTTCCACGCCGTGGGGCAGATCCACCCCGAGACGGGCCTGCCCCTGGCGCCGTCGCGGTTCGGCTGGACCGGCGTCTTCGCCGACGAGATCGTGCGCATCGGGCGGCGCCGGCCGGACGTCGTGGCGATCACCGCCGCGATGCTCCAGCCGGTGGGGCTGGCGCCGTTCGCGGCGGAGTTCCCCGACCGGGTGTTCGACGTCGGCATCGCCGAGCAGCACGCGGCAGCCTCGGCGGCCGGGATGGCGTTCGCCGGCCTGCATCCCGTCGTCGCGGTCTACGCCACGTTCCTCAACCGCGCGTTCGACCAGCTGTTGATGGACGTGGCACTGCACCGCGCCGGTGTCACGTTCGTCCTGGACCGGGCGGGGCTGACCGGCGACGACGGTGCGAGCCACAACGGCATGTGGGACCTGGCGGTGCTCGGCGCCGTCCCCGGCCTGCGGCTGGCGGCGCCGCGCGACGAGGACACGCTGCGCGCGGCGCTGCGCGCCGCCGTCGACGTCGACGACGCCCCCACCGTGATCCGATTCCCCAAGGGACCGGTGCCGGAGGCCGTCCCGGCGGTGGAGGACCGCGACGGTGTCGACGTGCTGGCCCGCCACGAGGGCCGGCCGGAGGCGACCCGCGTGCTCGTGGTCGGCGTCGGGGCGATGGTGCCGACGGCGCTGGAGGCGGGGCGCCTGCTCGCGTCGCACGGTCTTGCGGTGACCGTGGTGGACCCGCGGTGGGTGGTGCCGGTGCCGGCCAGCCTGGTCAAGCTCGTCGGCGAGCACGACCACACGGTCTGCGTCGAGGACGGGCTGGTGGACGGGGGAGTGGGCGCCCTGCTCGCCCAGCGGTCGCGTGAGCAGCAGCTCAGCACGCCTGTCCAGGCGTTCGGCGTGCCGCGCGCGTTCCTGCCGCACGCCAGCCGCGAGGAGCTGGTGGACCAGCTGCGCCTGCGTCCGCACGACCTCGCCGCGGATGTGCTCACGGCGCTGGACCCCTCCCGCTGACCCATTCCTTGGGACGATAGTCCCCAGTCATCCCACGAATTGTGGCGATACCGTCGTGAACTGGGTTTATGCCGAGCTGAGGAGTCCTCATGACCCTGAACTCGCTGGCGCGCGACGGGGTCGACGCCCTGCCCGGGGCCTGGTTGGGCTTCGTCGGGGGGCCGTGGGTCGATGACGTCGACGTGCGCGACTTCGTGCAGCGCAACTACACGCCGTACACCGGCGACGCGGCCTTCCTCGAGGGCCCGACCGCGCGGACGTGCGCCTTGTGGGAGGCCGTCGAGCGGCTCGTCGCCGACGAGCGCACCGGCCGGTACCGCGTCGACGCGCACACGCCGTCGCGGATCACCTCGCACGGGCCGGGCTACGTCGACGCCGACCTGGAGATCATCGTCGGCCTGCAGACCGACGAGCCGCTGAAGCGCGCCATCATGCCGACCGGCGGCTGGCTCGCCGTACGGGAGGCGCTCGGCGAGCACGGCATCGATGCCTCCGAGGCCGTCGAGGAGACGTTCACCACCTACCGCAAGACCGTCGGCGACGGCATCGGCGACGTCTACCCGCCCAGCGTGCGCGCCGCTCGGGGCGCCGGGGTGATCACCGGCCTGCCGGACGACTTCGGCCGGGGCCAGCTGATCGGCGACTACCGGCGGGTGCCGCTCTACGGGACGCAGGCGCTCATCGCGGCCAAGCGGCTCGAGCGGGATGCGCTGAGCATGGAGCGCTCCACGGAGGACGTCATCCGCGACCGTGAGGAGCTCGCCGAGCAGATCCGCGCGCTCGGCGAGCTGACGACGATGGCCGCCGCCTACGGGCACGACATCTCCCGCCCCGCGGCCTGCGCGCGCGAGGCGGTGCAGTGGCTCTACTTCGCCTATCTCGGGGCGCTGAAGGAGCAGAACGGCGCGGCGATGTCGCTCGGGCGCACCTCGACGTTCCTCGACATCTACCTGCAGCGCGACCTCGTCACCGGGCGGCTGACCGAGGTGCAGGCGCAGGAGCTCATCGACGACCTGGTGATCAAGCTCCGACTGGTGCGCTTCCTGCGCACGGTGGAGTACGAGGAGATCTGCGCCGGCGACCCGACGTGGATCACCGAGACCATCGGCGGCATCGGCGAGGACGGCCGGCCGCTCGTCACCAAGACCTCCTTCCGGTTCCTCCAGACGGTCTACGACCTGGGTGCCGCCCCCGAGCCGAACCTGACGGTGCTCTGGAGCGAGCGCCTGCCGCAGGGCTTCAAGGAGTTCTGCGCCAGGGTCACGCTGGACACCTCGGCGCTGCAGTTCGAGTCCGACGAGATGATTCGCACGGTCTGGGGCGACGACGCCGCCGTCGCGTGCGCGGTGTCTCCACTGCGTGTCGGCAAGCAGATGCAGCTCGTCGGCGGCCGTGTGAACCTCGCGAAGGCGCTGCTCTACGCGATCAACGGCGGGCGCGACGAGATGACCGGCCGTCAGGTGGCGCCGATCGCGGCGCCGGTCGAGGGCGAGGTCCTGGACTACCAGGACGTGCGCGCCAAGCTCGACGGAGTGCTCGACTGGCTGGCGGAGACCTACGTCGACGCCCTCAACTGCGTGCACTACATGCACGACCGGTACGCGTACGAGCGCCTGACGATGGCTCTGCACGACCGGACCGTGCTGCGCACCATGTCGTGCGCGGTGGCCGGGCTCTCCGTGGTCGCCGACTCGCTGTCCGCGATCAAGTACGCGACGGTCCACGCGCTGCGCACCACCGACGGCCTCGTCACGGAGTTCGCCATCGAGGGTGACTACCCAGCCTTCGGCAACGACGACGACCGCGTCGACGAGATCGCGGCGGACCTGCTGCGTTCGTTCATGGCTCGGATGAGGCGCCTGCCCACATACCGCAACGCCCTGCACACGCAGAGCGTGCAGACCCTGACGTCGAACGTCGTCTACGGCCGTGTCACCGGCTCGACGCCGGACGGGCGCCGGGCCGGCGAGCCGATCGCCCCGGGTGCCAACCCGATGGCGCGCCGCGACACCCACGGGTGGCTCGCCTCGGCGATGTCGGTGGCGAAGCTGCCGCACAACGACGTGCAGGACGGCGTCTCGCTGACCTCGCTGATCTCGCCCGCCGGGCTGGGTCGCGTGCGGGAGGAGCAGGTGGACAACCTGATCGGCCTGCTCGACGCCTACACGCTGTCGCGCGGCTACCACCTCAACCTCAACGTCGTGGACCGTCAGACGCTGGTCGAGGCGATGGACCACCCGGAGAAGTACCCGAACCTGACGGTCCGGGTCGCCGGCTACGCGGTGAACTTCGCCTCGCTGTCCCGCGAGGCTCAGCTCGACATGCTGACGCGGACGTTCCACGCGACCGTATAGGGGTGAGCATGTCTGCCGACGGAGCGCCTGTCGTCGACCTGCGGACCCCGCTGGTCGGGGGGTCCACGGTGCGCACCACCGGCCACGGCACGCAGGGCCTGGCCGACGTCGACCTCGAGCGCCCCGAGCGGCTCGCCGCCTGGCGCTCGGGCGAGCTGGGCTCGCTGCACTCGTGGGAGCTCGTCACTGCCGTGGACGGACCCGGGACGCGGCTGACGGTGTTCCTGGCCGGCTGCCCGCTGCGGTGCCTCTACTGCCACAACCCCGACACGCTGGAGATGCGCCGCGGCACGGACATCACGGCCGACGAGCTGCTGAAGAAGGTGGCGAGGTACCGCGGTGTGTTCCGGGCGACGGGCGGGGGACTCACCCTGTCGGGCGGTGAGCCGCTGTTCCAGCCGGCGTTCGTCGGCAAGGTGCTGCGCGGGGCCAAGGAGATGGGCGTCCACACCGCGCTCGACACCTCCGGCTACCTCGGTGCGGCGGCGACGGACGCGATGCTCGACGACCTGGACCTGGTGCTGCTGGACGTGAAGTCCGGCCTGCCGGAGACCTACACGCGCGTGACCGGTCGCGAGCTCGCCCCGACGCTCGACTTCGGCAGGCGGCTCGCGGACCACGGCATCACGATGTGGATCCGGTTCGTCCTGGTGCCCGACCTCACGGACGCCTGGGACAACGTCGAGGCGGTCGCCGACTACGTGGCGACGCTGCCGACGGTGGCGCGGGTCGAGGTGCTGCCGTTCCACCAGATGGGTCAGGACAAGTGGGAGGCCCTCGGCATGCGGTACGAGCTGGGGGACACCCGGCCGCCCACGCCCGATCTCGTCGAGCGGGTCCGCGGTCAGTTCCGGGCCAGGGGCCTGCAGACCCACTGATCAGGGTGTGCGCAGCACCCTCACGGGGTCCTGATGGGCCGCGACGAGGGCTGGGACCGTGGCGGCGAGCCCGGTAGCCAAGAGCGCGAGCACTGCCGTGGCGGTGGTGAACGCCGGGTCGGGGCGCTGCCCTGTGCGGACGACGAGGATCACGGCCGCCTCGGTGCCGGCGAGAGCGCCGGCGAGGGCGCCGACGAGCGATCTGGCGATGACGATCCAGATCAAGGCCCAGCGGGGCGACCCGAGCGCGCGCCGGCGGCCGATCTCCGTGCGGCGGATGAGGACGTCGGCGAGGGCGACCACGGCCACCAGGACGGCACCGGCGCCCAGGACGAGCAGCGCGAGCGAGCGGTTGAAGCGGGTCAGATCACCGAGTACCTCGGCCTGGATCTGGGCGAGCGTTTCGGGGGAGGTAAGCGTCAGGTCCGCAGGGTCCGTGCGGTTCAGGAGTGCCAGCGCCGCGTCCTGCGTGACCGTGGCCGCGGCGGCCGAGGCCGCAACGATGTCCAGGCGGCGCGCAGCGGTGCCGGGCGGGGCCGCCACGACGACCCCGCCCGCAATCTCGGCGTAGGGCGTGCGAGGTGTGAAACTGCCGACGATCGGGAAGGTGACCCCAGGTGACGTGTTCGCGACCGTGGTGACAGCCCCGACGGGAGCGTCCAGGCCAAGTGCGGCCTGCGCGGCGCGAGAGACGAGGGCCTCACCGGGACCGGGCCAGCGCCCGGCCGTGAGCGTGACGGCGGCGTGGAGGTCACCCACCACCCGCCACGTGGGCACCCTCGTGCCACCGGCCCCGACGGCCGTGTTCGTGGAGTCGACGGCTCCCGTGAGGCCGACGGCGCGCTCGACCGTCGAGAGGCCCGCAGCCTGTTCTACGACGGCTTCGGTCAGGAAGCCGACGCCCCTGGTGTCGGTGAGCGTCAGGTGTCGGGAGCCGGCATCGTCGAGCCGGGCGACGACTTGGTCCTGGGCGGCGGCCGCTCGCCCGACCGTAAGGCCCGTGGTGGCGCACATGGCGGCGACCAGGACTGCAACCAGGAGTGTCGGCACCTTCTGTGCGCGCGCGGCGGCCCAGGCCTCGCCGAGCAGTTGGTCGAGCCTCACAGTTCCAGCACCTGGTCGGACCGCGCCAGGACGGCGGGATCGTGGGTGGCGATGACGACCAAAGAGCCGGATCTTGCGACGCGGTGCAGGGCGTCGAGCACCACGCTGGCGTTGGCCTCGTCGAGGTTCCCGGTGGGTTCGTCGGCCAGGATCAGGGCGGACTCGACCATCAGTGCTCGAGCGACGGCCACCCGTTGAGCCTGCCCGCCGCTGACCTGGCCAGGTCTATGGTCGGCACGTTCCGCGACCCCGAGGTCGGCGAGGAGCGTGCGGGCCCGTCCGCGCGCCGCCCGGCGCCTACAGCCGCCGTACAAAGCGGGCTCGATGACGGAGTCCAGCACGGTGCGTGCGGGGTCGAGCACGGCATCCTGAAACACGAAACCGATCCGGGTCGCCCTGATCCAGGAGCGTTGCGCGTCGGAGAGGTCGTCGACCCGTGCACCGCGAAGGAGCACCTGCCCTGCCGCGGGCCGCAACATCAGCCCCAGCACGTACAGCAGAGTCGACTTGCCGCGTCCCGACGGTCCGGTCACCGCCGTGACGGCATTGGTAGCGAACTCGTGGCTCAAGCCGCCGAACAGTTCCCCGCCGGAGTGACGGTATGCGAAGCGCAGCCCTGACACCGCCAGCGTCGGCGAGTCAGCGGGTGGTGTCATCGGAACTCCCACCCGCGTCGGGAGGTTCGGGCTGAGCCGCGGAAGCAACGTCGATGAGCACCACCTGCGTATCGATGTCGACGCCGTCGACAATCGCCAGCCCGTCCCCGGACGCACGGACCGTCACAGGCGCCGTCGCGCCGTCCGCAGTCAGCACGTATGTCGAGCCGTCGGCGGCCGTGTGCACAGCCGCCACCGGCACGGCGGGTCCGCGAGTCTGCTGCACCACGTGCACCGTGGCCAGCAGCGTTATGCGTTCCTGATCAACCAAGCCCGCGCAGTCGGTGCCACACACCACGGAGCCGTCCGGTGCTGTCAATGTGAGCACCGTGTAGCCGTTCTGGTCCACCGCCGAGCCGGCCACCAACGCTGGCCACGTCGTTGTCCCGGACTGCACGTCTACCTGGGCATCAGCGGGCACAAGGCTCGCCTGCTCAGTAGTGAGCACCAGGGCGAACGTGGGTTCGCCTGCCCGCGCTAGCACCGCCTGCTCGGCGCCGACCAACTGGTTCCCGCGGACGATCGCTTCTCCGAGCCGGACCACTCCAGGCAGGCTCGGGATCGCCAGCACGGTTCCCAGGCGTACCGTGCCGGTCTTGGTCTGGCCCGTACTGACCTGCCACGCCTTCACCGCAGCCGCGGTGGCCCGGTCGTACGTCCCGCTCGTTGGTGTGTCGAAGCCGAGGTCGACCAGCGCAGTTTGCAGTTGGCTGACGTCGGCTCCCGACGCATTCAAGCCCAAGTCCCGGTAGAACGGAATCGAGCCGCTCACGGCGAAAACGCCCTGGCCAGCCACGGCGTACAACCGAGCGCCCGCCGCCACCCGTCCGGCGGGGCCGACTTCGGTGACTATGCCCGCGAGGCTGTTCGTCGCGACTGACGTGAAGGGCTGCGTGACCGTTGCGGCGTAGGTCACCGTCCTACCCACCGACGCCTGCCGGACGGTGGCCGTTACGAGCGCAGGTTGCTCCGCAGCGCCCGTTGTCTGCGGCGCGAGGGTCACTCGCCCACCCCACCAACCGCCTGCCACCGCAGCCGCCAAGACGACCACAAGGAGCAGCCGCCGCCACCAGCGCCCATCTTCAATCATTCATCACCGATCTCGAATGTCACCAAGCTGATCGACGGTCTACTGCCAGGACTGCGGTTCGGGTAGGGGGGATGGCATGGCGCCGAGAACGTGCGCGAGGTGTGATGTCTCCGGTTTCCGAGAGTACCTATCGCACCTCGCGCACGCTCCGTTCGCTAGGTTGCCTTCAGTCCGCAGGTTACCGAGTTCACCGTGAGCGAGTTGGCAGATGTGCTTGCGTACCAGTCCCCGGAGGACTGGTTGGCGAAGCTTGACGTGAAGGTAGCGGTGTAGCCCGTGCGGGACTGCGCAGCCACGCCGTCCTTGCTCCACTGGTGGAGGGTCACCGCGTTGCTGATGTTCGTCCCTCGCGTCGTCGTCAGGTAGGGCGAGTACGCCGAGCCGCAGCTCTTGCTCCCAACCTGCTCGGCCGCCCAGGCCGGACCCGCGATCGCGAGACCTCCCACGACAAGGAGCCCCAGGCACACGGCGCTCCGCCACCTTCCGTTGCGATTCCGCATCTGCCTCTCCCTTCCCATCGTTCGTTGTGCGCTTCCTCTGTCCGGATACAGTCACCCGGAGTCTCTACCGCCGGTACACCTCCCGTGCTGGTGGCGTCTCGGGGCATCTGGTAATTGCGGACTCGATTTCGCCCGAGGACAGGCCGAGTTTGCTGAGCTCGGAAGAGGTCGAGTACTGCTCACTCGTGCCGACACTCTCCAGGTATGTCTCCTCCGTCGGCGGTGGCGCGATCGAATAGCCCAAGCCCGCCAGGCAAGGGATCGCGGACTCGATGACGTAGGTCCGGACGAAACGGTGCTGGTCAGCAGTCATCGGCTGGAGGTAGCGCTCGTCCACGGGGTACTTAGCGAAACAGATGTAGTAGTTGAGGTTGAGCGTCACCAGCTGATCATTGGGGACCGAGATGGCGCCGTTGGCAGAGACGGGGAAGCCGGCCTCACTGAGGCACTGATACACGAGAGGGAGTGCCTCTTCCGGCTCGATGACGCGCACGACCTCGACCGTGGGCGGGTCCTCGACCCGAAACATGCGGGCCATCTGGGCGAGGTAGTCCGCACGTGTCACGGGCGTCTGGCTGACGCTCGGCGCCGGGGTCAGGGTGGGGGTCGGTTCGTGCGTCTCGGACGCGTCCGGGCGGCCCGAGGCCGCGCATCCCGCAAGGAGCACGAGCACGGCCGCGCACCCCGTGAGGCGTGTCAGATGCCGAGTGCGGCCCTCTCGAATCACGCTGTCAGCTTCCCTTCCGGGTCCTCCGCGACCCGGGATTCACGCTGATGCCCCCTGCGCCAGCGTGAACCGAGAGTGGCTAAGCCTGGATCTAGCCGTCAAGCACCATCACCCGCGTGGCGTAGGGGGCGCCGAGTACTTGTGATGAACGTCACAAGGGCCTCACCTGGTCAGATATGGCGTCTGGGACTTTAGTCCGCAGTCATCCCATGACCGCTTCCTACGCTGGATTCATCCCACGAGGAGGGGTCATGACGATCACCGAGTTGCCGGCCACCGCCACCGCCGAGACTGCCTGGGACGGCTTCGCCGCCGGTCCCTGGATGGACGCGATCGACGTCCGAGACTTCATCCAGCGGAACTACACGCCCTACACCGGGGACGCGTCGTTTCTTGCCGGGCCTACCGCCAAGACCCTGCGGGTCTGGGAGACGCTCGAGCGTGACTACCTCTCGGTGGAGCGGCAGCGCCGCGTGTACGACGTCGACACCCACACCCCTGCCGACGTCGACGCCTTCCCCGCGGGCTACATCAGCGCCGACGACGACGTGATCGTCGGCCTGCAGACCGATGTGCCGCTCAAGCGGGCGATGATGCCCAACGGCGGCTGGCGCATGGTCGAGACCGCGATCAAGGAGGCCGGCAAGGAGATCGACCCCGAGGTCAAGAAGATCTTCACGAAGTACCGCAAGACCCACAACGACGCGGTCTTCGACATGTACACCCCGCGCATCCGCGCCGCGCGCAGCTCCCACATCATCACCGGCCTGCCGGACGCGTACGGCCGTGGCCGCATCATCGGCGACTACCGTCGCGTGGCCCTCTACGGTGTCGACGCGCTGATCGCCGCGAAGCAGGCCGACAAGGACTCGGTGGCCGACCAGCCGTTCAGCGAGAGCTGGGCCCGGTACCGCGAGGAGCACGCCGAGCAGATCAAGGCCCTCAAGAAGCTGAAGAAGCTCGGCGAGATCTACGGCCTGGACCTCTCGCGCCCCGCGCGGAGCTTCCAGGAGGCCGTGCAGTGGACCTACATGGGCTACCTGGCGAGCGTCAAGAGCCAGGACGGCGCCGCGATGAGCATCGGCCGGCTGTCCACCTTCTTCGACATCTACGCCGAGCGCGACCTCGCGGCCGGCACGCTGACGGAGCAGGCAGCGCAGGAGATCATCGACGCGCTGGTGCTCAAGCTCCGGATCGTGCGCTTCCTGCGCACCGTCGACTACGACCAGATCTTCTCCGGCGACCCCTACTGGGCGACCTGGAGCGACGGCGGCCTCGGCGAGGACGGCCGCACCCTCGTCACCAAGACCTCGTTCCGGCTGCTGCAGACGCTCCGGAACCTCGGCCCGGCCCCCGAGCCGAACATCACGATCTTCTGGGACGAGTCGCTGCCCGCCGGCTACAAGGACTTCTGCGCCGCCATCTCGATCGAGACCTCCGCGATCCAGTACGAGTCCGACGAGCAGATCCGGTGCCACTGGGGTGACGACGCCGCCATCGCGTGCTGCGTGTCCCCGATGAGCATCGGCAAGCAGATGCAGTTCTTCGGCGCACGGGTCAACGCCGCCAAGTCGCTCCTGTACGCGATCAACGGTGGCCGTGACGAGATGTCCGGCAAGCTCGTCGTCCCCGGCCACGAGGCCGTGACGGGCGACGGCGCGCTCGACTTCGACGACGTCTGGGCGAAGTACGACGCGATGCTCGACTGGGTGACGGCCACCTACGTCGAGGCGCTGAACATCATCCACTACAGCCACGACAAGTACGCCTACGAGGCGATGGAGATGGCTCTCCACGACGACGAGATCATCCGGACGATGGGCTGCGGCATCGCCGGGCTGTCGATCGTCGCGGACAGCCTCGCGGCCATCAAGTACGCCAAGGTGTTCCCGGTCCGTGACGAGACCGGCCTGGTGGTCGACTACGTCACCGAGGGCGACTTCCCGGTCTACGGGAACGACGACGACCGCGCCGACGAGATCGCGGCGCTCGTGGTGAAGACCGTGATGGACAAGATCCGCAACCTGCCGATGTACCGCGACGCGGTGCCGACGCAGTCGGTGCTGACCATCACCTCCAACGTGGTCTACGGCAAGGCGACCGGCTCGTTCCCCTCGGGCCACCGCGCCGGCACGCCGTTCGCGCCCGGGGCCAACCCGGAGAACGGCGCCGACACCCACGGCATGGTCGCCTCGATGCTCTCCGTCGGGAAGCTCGACTACGACGACGCGCTCGACGGCATCTCGCTGACGAACACGATCACCCCCGCCGGCCTGGGCCGGACGAAGGACGAGCAGGTGACCAACCTGGTCGGCATCCTCGACGCCGGCATGGGCGAGGGCCTCTACCACGCGAACATCAACGTGCTGAACCGCGAGACGCTGCTCGACGCTATCGAGCACCCGGAGCAGTACCCGAACCTGACGGTCCGCGTGTCCGGCTACGCCGTGAACTTCGTCAAGCTGACCAAGGAGCAGCAGCTCGACGTGCTGTCCCGCACGTTCCACACGTCGGCCTGATCAGACCCGGCCTGCCCTGCCCGGTGGGCCGTCGCGCCCGCGGGTGGTGAGCGTTCCCGCGGTTGCCTCCCGATCCCGCCGCACCGTCCGCGAGACGAGTGCGGCGGGATCGGCGTCTCAGGACCTCGAGGCGGCGCGCCGCACCGCCTCGACGGTGCGTGCGACGTCCGACTCGTCGGTGGACCAGTTGCTCTGGGAGATGCGCAGCATGGCGCGGTCGTGCCAACGGCCGCCGGAGATCCAGGTCTCCCCGTCGGCCACGAGGCGAGCACCGGCGGCCTGGGTGCGCTCGTCGTCGTCCAGCGCGAAGCAGACCTGCGTGTAGACGACGTCGTTGAGCACCTCCAGCCCGTCGATCTCGCCGAGGCCCTTGGCGGTGAGGCGGGCGTTGTCCGCCAGACGCTGGACCAGCGCGGCGACACCGGACCGGCCGAGCGAGCGCAACGCCGCCCACACCGGCACGCCGCGGGCGCGCCGGGACATCTCGACCACCTTCTCCGACGGGCTGGCCGGCCCCTCTCCGAGCAGCAGGTAGCTGGCCGTGATGCCGAGGGCGGCGCGCGCGGCGGCGGGGTCGGCGACGATCGCGATGCCGCAGTCGTACGGCACGTTGAGCGTCTTGTGCGCGTCGGTGGCCCAGGAATCGGCACCGGCCATGCCGGCGGTCAGGTGCGAGAGCCCGGGCGCCGCGGCCGCCCAGAGCCCGAACGCGCCGTCGACGTGCACCCAGGCACCGGCGGCGCGTGCCAGGGCGACCGCCTCGCCGAACGGGTCGAACGCACCGGAGTGCACGTGCCCCGCCTGCAGCACCACGATCACGGGCTCGCCGGCCGGCACGGCCGCGAGCGCTTCGGCCAGCGCGTCGGGGCGGAGCCGTCCCTGGTCGTCGGCGGCCACCGTGCGCGGCGCACCCAGGCCGAGGTACCGCAGCGCCAGGAGCACCGACTCGTGGCGCTCGGCGCCGGCGATGACGTGCAGCGGCGGCGCGCCGATCAGGCCGCGCGCCTCGACGTCCCAGCCGGCCTTGGCGAGCTGGGCGCCGCGCGCCGCGGCCAGGCACGCGAAGTTGGCGGCGGTGGCGCCAGTGGCGAACCCGACATCGGCACCGGCCGGCAGGCCCAGCAGGTCGAGGAGCCACCGCGCGGCGGTCTCCTCCGCGGCGACGACACCCGGTGTCGCCGCCCGCATCCCGGCGTTCTGGTCCCACGCGCTGACCAGCACGTCGGCGCCGAGCGCAGCGGGAAGCGTGCCGCCGATCACCCAGCCGAAGAAGCGGCCCGAGCCCATCGCCATCAGGCCCGGCTCGACCGCCGCCGCGAGCTCGTCGACCACGGCGGCGGGGTCGGCGCCGTCGTCCGGAAGTGCTCCGCCGAGCATGGCGGCGACCTCGTCGGTGGCCGCGCGTGGCGGCACCGGCCGCTCGCCGACCGAGTCGAGCCAGGCCCGGGCGTGCGTCAGTGCGGCCGCCAGGGCGGCGTCGTAGTCGTGTCCGTGCACCGTCATGTCGGCCTCCCTCAGCCGGGGACGTTCGCCAGCCCGTCCGGCAGCAGCCGCCGGCCGAGCACCTTCTCGCTGTATCCGGAGCGGTCGAGGTACGGCGTGATACCTCCGAGGTGCCCCGGCCACCCGGCACCCAGCACCAGGCACAGGTCGATCTGCTGCGGGCTCGCGACGACGCCTTCGTCGAGCATCAGACCGATCTCCCTGGTCAGCGCCGTCAGGACGGCGTCGCGGACGCCCACCTCGTCGGCCCCGGTCCCGGGCTGCGCGGCGAAGGCGGCCTGGATCGCGGGATCCACGCGCCGGGGGAGTCCCGGGGCAGCGGGGGGCACGACGAGCGAACGGCCTTCGGCGACGAGCCGTGCGAGACCGGGCGAGGCGGGCACGCGATCACCGAGGTCCTCGCGCAGCGAGGTCAGCACGTGGAGCCCGACGGCCGGCCCGACCAGCTCGAGCAGCTCGAACGGGGGCATCGGCAGCCCGAGCGGGTCGAGCGCCCGGTCGGCGACCTCCACGGGGGTGCCGCGCTCCACCTGGTCGAGCACCACGCCGAGCAGCAGCACGAGCAGCCGGTTGACCACGAAGCCCGGCCGGTCGCGCACCACGACCGCCGTCTTGCCCAGCCGCGCCGCCACGTCGAACGCGGTCGCGCGCGCCGCGTCGTCCGTCCGCTCGGCTCGGACCACCTCGACCAGGGGCATCGCCGCCACGGGGTTGAAGAAGTGCAGGCCCACCACCCGCTCGGGATGGCCCAGCCCGTCAGCCATCGCGGTGACGGAGAGCGCCGAGGTGTTCGTGGCGAGCACCGCGTCCGGGCCGACGAGCGTCTCGAGCTCGGCGAAGACCCGCCGCTTGACGTCGAGCACCTCCGTCACCGCCTCGACGACGAGGTCGCAACCGGAGAAGACTGCCGCGTCCGTCGAGCCGGACACGAGCCCGGCGACCTCATCGGCCTCGTCGGGTGCCAGCCGTCCGGCGCGCGCCTGGCGTTCCAGGCCGGACCGCACCGCCGCCAGACCGGCGGCGACGCGCTCCTCGTCGATGTCACGCATCGCCACCGGGACGCGCAGACGGCTGGCGAGCAGCGCGGCGATCTGTGCCGCCATCAGCCCGGCGCCGACGACGCCTGCCTTCGCCACCGGCCGGGTCAGAGCAGGGTCGGGGGCTTCCGCAGGCCGCCTCGCTGCCGCCACCAGCCGGAACGTGTAGACGGCGGCCCGCGCCTCGTCCGACATCGCGAGATCGGCCAGCGCCTCGTCCTCGGCGGCGAACGCGTCCTCAGGCTCCGCGTCCCGGGCTGCGGCCACCAGCGCGAGCGCACGCCGCGCGGCGGGGCGCGCGCCCAGCGGGGTGGCGTCCAGCATCGCGCCGGCGCGGGAGCAGGCGGCGTCCCACGAGGCATGGTCGTCGAGGTGACGGCGGGACACGGCCAGCTCGCCGGAAGCCACGGCTGCGGCCCAGGCGAGCGCCGCTTCCCGGAATCCGTCCGCGGGCAGCACGGCGTCGACGAGACCGACCTCCGCTGCTTCTTCGGCCGGATACGGACGGCCGGCGGCCGGCCGCCGCAGGATCACGTCCAGCGCGGCATCCACCCCGACGAGCCGGGGCAGCCGGTAGGCGCCACCCCAGCCCGGTACCAGGCCCAGCGCCGTCTCGGGCAGGCCGAGTGCCCGGACGTCGTCGGCGGCGACGCGGTAGTCGCACGCCAGCGCCAGCTCGAACCCGCCGCCGAGCGCCGCACCGTCGAGGAGTGCGAAGGTCGGCAGGCCCAGACCTGCCAGGAGCCCGAAGGCATCGTGCCCCGCGCGGGCGAGCCCGAGCACCTCGTCGCGCGTGCGCACGGACGCTACCGCCGCCAGGTCGGCGCCTCCGCAGAACACGCCACCGCGTCCGGTCACCGCCGCGGCGGCGATCTCGCCGGCACCGGCGCGCGCGGCGACCTCGGTGAGGGCGGCATTCAGCGACGCGAGCCCCTGGGCCCCCAGAGTGTTCGGCGCGTCGGGGTTGTCGAGCTCGACGAGGGCGAGGGTTCCGCCCCGGAACGGCAGGTCGCGCACCGTGGCGATGGTGACCGACTCGGACTGCGGCGCGGACAGGGGCACGCCGGGCAGGCTACGTCAGGAGGTCGCAGCCCGCAGTGCGGCCGACAGGCGGTCTGCCAGCAGCTCCACCTGCCACGGCCGCGCACCGCCGCCGACGAGCACCTGCTCCACGGACTCGCGCGTGATCGGCGTCGGAGGGGACCAGCACAGGCGCCGCAGCAGGTCGGGCTGGAGCAGGTTCTCGACCGGGGTGCTCCAGGTGGCGGACGTCTCGGTCATCACCGTGCGTGCCGCGGCGAGACGTGCGGCGGCGTCCGGGTCCCGGTCGACCCAGGCCCGGGCCGGGGGAGGGGCCTCCGTGCGAGGCCCGCGCACCGACGGCAGCTCCGTGTCCGGAGCGGCGAGCGCCCGATCGATCGCCGCCTGCCACAGCGCCGCGCGGCGGCGCGTCCCCTTTCCGGAGAACGCGGGGATGGCCACGAGCTGCGGTACCGAGCGGGGCATCGCCTCGGCTGCGGCGACGATCGCCCGGTCCGGCAGCACGCGCCCCGGCGCGATGTCGCGCTGGCGGGCGTTGTTGTCGCGGGTCTCCCACAGCGACTTCACGACAGCCAGCTGGCGCGCGTTGTGGATCTGGTGCAGGCCCGAGACCCGGCGCCAGGGCTCCGCCCGGGGAGCGGGCGGGGGCGCCGTGCGGATCGCCTCGAACTCCTGAGCCGCCCACAGCGCCTTGCCGGCCGCGGCGAGCCGGTCGGCCAGGACCTCGCGCACCGGCACCAGCAGCTCGACGTCGAGCGCGGCGTAGCGCAGCCACTCGCGCGGCAGCGGGCGCGTCGACCAGTCGACGGCCGAGTGCTCCTTGGCCAGGCCCAACCCGAGGGTGTCGGCGACGACGGCTGCCAGACCCACGCGGTCCATCCCGAGCAGCCGTGCGGCCAGCTCTGTGTCGAACACGCGCGAGGGGTACATGCCCTGCTCCCGCAGGCCCGGCAGGTCCTGCGACGCCGCGTGCAGCACCCACTCGACGCCGACAAGCGCCCGCGACAGCGCCGAGAGGTCCGGCAGCGCGACCGGGTCGATCAGCGCCGTGCCAGCGCCCTCCCGGCGCAGCTGGACCAGATAGGTGCGTTGGCCGTACCGGTAGCCCGAGGCTCGTTCGGCGTCGACGGCGACCGGCCCGGTGCCGGCCTCGAAGGCGGCGACGGCGGCCGAGAGGGCGGCGGCGGTGTCGATGACGTCCGGCACGCCGTCCACGGGCTCGGTCAGCGGGACGACGCCGGGCTCGAACGCGCCCGCGACCTGGTCGTCGGCCGCGTTCTCGCCCACGGCAGGGAAATCCACCCGATCACCGTAGAGGCACAGGCTGCCGGCTCGGCGGACCCGCGCCGTCAGTCCAGCAGGCTCGCCCGGATCGCGATGGCGACCAGCTGGGCGCGGTCGCCCGTCCCCAGCTTGCGGGAGATGCGCGCCAGGTGGCTCTTGACGGTCAGGGCGGACAGGCCGAGCTCGTTGCCGATCTGACGGTTCGAGCGGCCTTCGGCGACGCGGCGCAGAACGTCGATCTCCCGCTCCGAGAGCTCGGGTCGGGTGTCGTCGCGGCGACGAGCGACGAGCTCGACCGAGGCATCGGTCTCGCCGACGACCGCGCCGCGGACTCCCCCCGCGAGGAGGGCGACCAGCTCGGTGTCGCGCGATCGGCGTGCGAGCACCACGACGCGTGGCAGCCCTCGGCGGTGCAGCGTCCGCACCAGGGCGTCGCCTTCACCGTCACCGATCTCGCCGACGACGATGCACATCGGCTGTCGCGACTCGGGCGGTGCCTGCTGCGGGACGATCGCCCGCGCGGTGACGACGTCGTCGCGCAGCGGTTCGATGGTCACATCGGCCCATCGGCAGGTCAGCGACACGCCTTAACCGGTGAGGGGCGATCGGTACACCGTCAACGCCGGGGCGGCAGCGGCGTCACACCCTCCGGGAGCGGCTCGAGCCCGGCCGCGGTGCACAGCAGTGTGGTCCAGGCGGTCAGGTGCGGGCCGAGATCGTCACCGTCGGCGGTCCAGGACGCGCGGATCTCCAGCTCACTGGTCTCCTCGCGGCGCTCGAGCGAGCCGAAGCTGTGCGAGAGGACGCGCGTCACCGTTCCGGCCGCGGCATGGGCGCCCGGCCCCGCGGCGGCCAGCGCGTCCAGGAACCAGCTCCACGCCACCTCGGCGAGCAGCGGGTCGGTGCCGACCTCGGGCTCGACCGCCGTACGGACCAGTGTGACCAGCCGGAACCGTCCTTCCCACGCCTCCTGGCCCTCGGGGTCGTGCAGCACGACGAAGCGACCGGAGGCCAGCTCGTCGGCGGCGACCGACCGCCGGGCGCTGCGGACCTCGGCGGTCAGGGCGGCGGAGTAAGGAGCGATGCGGGCCGGCCCCGGGACCTCGTCGAGCGCGACCTCGGGGCGCACCTGGACGGCTCTCAACGAGCGCAAGGCGCGGACGAACTCTGCCGGGACGTCCTCGGGCACGGGCACGGCTCGACAGTAGGCGTCGCACGACTCACGGGGCATCCGGCACGCCGGGGCGTCGCGGGCACCCGCACTAGGCTGACCGTCGGCGTGCCACCGAGGAGAAGGAGCCCAGGTATGGCGAACGCGCAGATCGGCGTGACGGGTCTGGGGACCATGGGCCGGAACCTGGCCCGGAACCTCGCGCGGAACGGGTTCGCCGTCGCGGTGCACAACCGGTCGAAGGAGCGCACCGACGCGCTGGTCGCGGAGTTCGGGCACGAGGGGACGTTCGTGCCCTCGGAGTCGGTCGAGCAGTTCGTGGCCAGCCTGGCCCGGCCGCGCACCGTGGTGGTGATGGTCAAGGCCGGGGCTGCGACCGACGCCGTGATCGACGAGGTCGCGCCGCTGCTCGAGGCAGGCGACATCCTCGTCGACGCCGGCAACGCCCACTTCCCGGACACGGTGCGCCGTGAGGCGGCTCTGCGGGCACAGGGTCTGCACTTCGTCGGTACCGGCGTCTCCGGTGGCGAGGAGGGCGCACTCAACGGACCGTCGATCATGCCGGGAGGCACCGCGGAGGCGTACGCCACGCTGGGCCCCGTGCTGGAGAAGATCTCGGCGCACGTCGACGGCGTGCCCTGCTGCACGCACGTCGGCCCGGGCGGGGCCGGGCACTTCGTCAAGATGGTCCACAACGGCATCGAGTACGCCGACATGCAGCTGATCGCCGAGGCGTACGACCTGCTGCGCCAGGGACTCGGCCTGTCGGCGCAGCGGGTGGGGGAGGTGTTCGCGTCCTGGAACGAGGGCGACCTGGAGTCGTACCTCATCGAGATCACCGCGGAGGTGCTCGCGCACACCGACCCTCGCACGGGCGCCGCCTTCGTGGACGTGGTGCTCGACCAGGCCGAGCAGAAGGGCACCGGCCGATGGACGGTGCAGAACGCGCTGGACCTCGGCGTGCCCGTCACCGGGATCGCCGAGGCGACCTTCGCCCGCGGCCTGTCCGGCGCCGTGCCGCAGCGCGAGGCGGCGCGGGCGGCGTTGCCGGCGCACGTCCAGGAGTGGTCGGTGCCCGACGAGGCAGCGTTCATCGACGACGTCCGCGCGGCCCTGTACGCCTCGAAGGTGGTGGCGTACTCGCAGGGCTTCGACCAGATCGCCGCCGCGTCCGCGGAGTACGGCTGGGGGATCGACCGGGGCGCCATGGCCCGCATCTGGCGCGGCGGCTGCATCATCCGCGCCCGGTTCCTCGACCGGATCACCCAGGCGTACGAGCGCGACCCTCAGCTGCCGCTGCTGTTGGCGGATCCCTACTTCGCCGCGATCGTCGGAGATGGCCTCGGCGCGTGGCGGCGGGTGGTGGCGGCCGCGGCGACGCACGGGGTCCCGGCACCCGCCTTCTCGTCGTCCCTCGCGTACTACGACGCGGTACGTGCGAACCGGTTGCCGGCTGCGCTGACGCAGGCCCAGCGCGACTTCTTCGGCGCCCACACCTACCGGCGCACCGACCGTGCGGGCACCTTCCACACGGACTGGTCCGGCGACCGCGCCGAGCGCGAGGCATGAGCCGCGCGACCGCTGCGATCCAGCGGCTCCAGCCGGTGATCCTCGGCGGCGACATCGGCGCCTACTCCCTGGCGCGCACGTTCCACGAGGCGTACGGGGCGCGCTCGGTCGTCGTCTCGTCGGCCTCGACCGGTCTGGTGCGTGACTCCGTGGCCACCGACAACGTCGTCGAGCCCGGGATCGACGACGGCCCCACCATCGTGAGGCGGTTGCGCGCGATCGCCGCCGAGCACGCGGGCGACCGGCTGATCCTGCTCGGCAGCGCCGACTGGCTGGTGCGCACCATCGTCGAGCAGCGCGAGCACCTCGAGGACCTCTACACGATCCCGTACGTGCGCCGCGAGACGCTGGACCGGGTGACCGACAAGGAGCGCTTCGGCGCGCTGTGCGCGGCCCTCGACGTGCCGCACCCGACGACCGTGTTCCACGACGTGCAGGCCGGTGGCGCACCCGACGTGGCCCACCTGCGGTTCCCCGTGATCGCCAAGGCCGCCGACACCACGGCCTACCACCACGTCGAGTTCGCCGGGAAGAAGAAGGTCTTCACGGTGGACACGCCCGACGAGCTGACGGCGCTGCTGGAGCGCGTGCGCGTGGCCGGGTACGCCGGCACCTTCGTCATCCAGGACTTCATCCCGGGCGACGACTCGGGGATGCGGATCCTCACGTGCTACTGCGACCGTGACGGCAAGGTGCGTTTCAGCGCCTTCGGCCACGTGCTCCTCGAGGAGCACACGCCCGGTGCGCTGGGGAACCCGGCGGGCATCATCACCGGGCACGACGAGACCGTGGTGGAGCAGGCGACGCGCCTGCTGGAGCACCTGGGCTGGACCGGGTACGCGAACTTCGACCTGAAGTTCGACCCGCGGGACGGGCGCACGGTGTTCTTCGAGCTCAACCCCCGGCTCGGCCGTTCGAACCTGTACGTCACGGCGGGCGGGCGCAACACCGCCGAGCTGTACGTCCGCGAGTACCTCCAAGGGCTGGATCCGATGCCGGAGGGTGCTCCAGTACATCTTGAAGGCTCGCACCTGTACACGGTGTTGCCGCGGTGGCTGCTCAAGCGCTACGTCGCCTCCCGGGCGCTGCGGGCGCAGGTGACCCGGATGGGCCGCACGCGCCGGGCCACCAACCCGCTGTGGTACCGCGCCGAGCGCTCGCCGCGGCGCCTGGCCTACGTGCTGGCCAACCAGGTGAACCAGGTGCGCAAGTTCCGCCGGCACTACGCGGTCCCGGAGGTGACGCCATGACGGTCGGCGTGATCGGCGGGGTGGGTCCCGCCGCGACGGTGTGCTTCCTCGACAAGGTGGTGCGGCTGACGGTCGCGGCGCGTGACCAGGACCACGTGGACCTCGTCGTGCTCCAGCACTCGAGCATCCCGGACCGCACCGCGTACATCCTCGGCACCGACGACGCGAACCCCGGTCCCGTGATGGCCGAGGACGCCCGCCGGCTCACCGCGATGGGGGTCGACTTCATCGCCGTGCCGTGCAACACCGCGCACTACTTCACCGCGGAGGTCCAGGCTGCCTCGGGTGTGCCGGTGCTGTCGATCGTCGACGAGACGCTGGACGAGGTGCTCGCCCGGGGAGGGGTCGACACGATCGCCCTGCTGGCCACCAGCGGCACGCTCGCCTCAGGCGTGTACCAGCGCGCCGCGCAGGCGCGCGGGCTGCGCGTCGTCGAGCCGTCGCCGGACGAGCAGGCCGTGGTGATGTCGGTGATCTACGACCAGGTGAAGGCGGGCCTCCCGGCCGACGTGCCCGCGCTGACCGGCATCGTCGAGACTCTCCTGGCGCGCGGCGCCCAGGTCGCGGTGCTCGGCTGCACGGAGCTGTCCGTGGTGGCCGACGAGGCGAACCTGCTGGCCGACCGCCGCTACGTCGACTCGCTCGACGTGCTCGCCCGGCGCACCGTGGTGCGCGCCGGGCACGTGCTGCGCGACTAGCCGAGCTCGCTGGTGCCGATGTAGAGGTGCAGCACGGGCACCTTGAGCTCCTCGCGAGCCTGCGACGCCCAGTCGCGGTGGAGCGTGTCCTCCACCAGGTGCGGATAGGTGGCGACGACGACCTCGCGCACGGAGTCGTCCTCGGCCAGCGCCCCGCGCAGGGCGGGGAGCGGGTCGTCGGCCACGATGGCACCCGTGGCGGCACGGCCGGCGGCGTCGAACGCGGCGATCGTCTCGTCGATCTGCTCCTGCGCCGTCGCCTTGGCCTGACGCGGGCTCGGCTCCTTGCCCCGCATGCGGTCCCAGGCCTCGCGCAGCCCCCCGAGGCTGAGGGAGTCGACCACCCAGGGCAGCAGGGGGCGATCGGTGTCGGCGGGCACCAGGACGCGGTACGCGAGGTCCTCGTCCGGGTGCAGCGCCAGGAGGTGCGCGACGTCGTCGGCGGTGAGGGCGTCCTCGGCGAGGACCAGAATGTCGGCCACGAAGGGAGCCTAGGCGACCAGCCACCGACCGAGCAGGGTGGAACCGGAACGCAGCAGGTGCGCCAGCTCCAGGTGGGAGTCGATCCAGACGGGAGAGTCGAGGATCCGTGTGGCCCCGCCGCCGATCAGCCGCGCGGCGAGGGTCACGCTCAGCTCGTCGACCGCTCCGGCCGTGGCCAGGCCGGCCAGCAGGCGGGGCCCGCCCTCGGCGTGGACGCGGGTGAGGCCGCGGGCGGCCAGCGCCCGGACCGCCGCTGCCGGGTCGACGCGCCCGGGCCCCTGGCCTTCGGCGAGCACCAGGCGGTCCAGCCCGACTCGCTCACGTAGAGCGCCGAGCCCCGGCGCCCCCGCCGCCGCGACGACGAGCGCGCCCCCGTCGAGCACGGAGTCCGCGATCGCGCCCGACGAGGTGACGACGGCGAGCTCGACGCGCTCGGCCCGTCCCCGGTCGGCGCGGTACGCCCGCAGGTGCGACGGGGCCTGGACGTCCTCGTACCCCTCGGCGCGCACCGTCCCGGCGCCCACGAGGACCACGTCGGCCAAGGCACGCAGCGCGGCGAACACGCGCCGGTCCGCGCCGTCGCCGAGCTCCCCGGAACGGTGCCCTGGCCCGGTGGCCGCTCCGTCGAGTGACGACAGCATCACGGCGCGCACGTGAGCGCCGGTGGCGGGGTTCGGAGCCGGGTCGTCGAAGAGGTCCAGGAGGGCGGCGTCGTCGTCGGGCGCGACGACGGTCCCCGCCAGGGTGGGCGGTGCCAGCACCTCCAGCGCCGGACGATCGCTCATCCGCCCACGGTAGCGACCTAGCATGGGCGATCGTGACTGCGGCGGAGGCGGGGCCGGCGGCGGGGCCGGCAGGCTCGCCCGGCTCGCTCGTCGGCCGTGCGCCCAGCCCGGCGCCAGAGCGCCTGCTGGCCGACCTGGTGCCACCGCGGCACTTCGCGACCGAGCGCTTCGAGACCTACCGCCCCGACCCGGAGCACCCGTCGCAGGTGGCGGCGCTGCACCGGCTGCGCGAGGTGGCGCAGGCGGTGACCGCGCCGCGGGCGCTGCCGCGGTTCCGGCGGCGGCCGCCGTCCCGGCCCGCGGTGTACCTCGACGGAGGGTTCGGCGTCGGCAAGACCCACCTGCTCGCCTCGCTCGCGCACGCGGTCGGCACACAGCGCACGGCGTACGGCACGTTCGTGGAGTTCACGAACCTCGTCGGCGCGCTGGGGTTCGCGCGGACGGTCGAGGCGCTCGCGCAGCATGCGCTGGTGTGCGTCGACGAGTTCGAGCTGGACGACCCGGGCGACACCCTGCTGATGGCGCGGCTGGTGCGCGAGCTGTCCGACCGCGGGGTCGGGCTGGCGGCGACGAGCAACACGCTGCCGGAGTCACTGGGCCAGGGCCGGTTCGCCGCCGAGGACTTCCTGCGCGAGATCCAGGGCCTGGCCGAGCGGTTCGAGGTGCTGCGCATCGACGGGCCGGACTACCGCCACCGGCATGCGGTCACCGATCGCCCCGGGCTCGCCGACGACGAGGTGCGGATGGCCGTGGCGGGCCGCTCGGACGCCACGCTCGACGACTTCGGCCAGCTCCTGGGCCACCTGGCGGCTGTTCATCCGAGCCGCTACGGCGCGCTGCTGGACGGCGTACGCCTGGTCGCGCTCACCGGCGTGGGGCCCGTGCCGACGCAGGACGTCGCGCTGAGGCTCGTGGTGCTCGTCGACCGGCTCTACGACCGCGACGTGCCCGTGCTGCTGGGTGGCGCCGGGGAGCGCGGCCTGTTCCCGGAGGAGATGCTCGCCGGGGGTTACCGCAAGAAGTACTACCGCGCGCTGTCGAGGCTCGGGGCGCTGGTCGCCCGCTGAGGCGTCGTCGGCGGGCGGGTGAGCAGCACGGCCGAGCGCGGCGCGAGCGTCAGACGCACCCGCGGCCGGAAGGACCGTCCGGCGGCCAGGCGCCCGGCGGTGTCGAGCACCACCGACCAGCGCTGACCCAGCTGCACGGGTGGCAGGGCGAAGCGCGTCGTGTCGTAGTTGCCGTTGAGGAGCAGCAGGAACGAGTCGTCGACGAGGTGGGCGCCGCGGGCGTCCGGTTCGGCGATCGCCTCTCCGTTGAGGAACACGGCGACCGCGCGCGCCTCGCCGTCGCGCCAGGCGGAGTCGTCCATCGGGGTGCCGGCGGGGGAGAGCCAGGCGATGTCGTGGAGGTCGGACTCGCCGCCGTGCGCGGCATGCCCGGCGAAGAAGCGCCGCCGCCGGAACACGGGATGGGAGCGCCGGAGCCGGACGAGGCGGCGGGTGAACTCCAGGAGCGCCGCCCGCTCGTCGTCCAGGTCCCAGTCCACCCAGGCGGTGGCGTTGTCCTGGCAGTAGACGTTGTTGTTCCCGCCCTGGGTGCGGCCGAGCTCGTCGCCGTGCGCCAGCATCGGCACGCCCTGCGACAGGAGCAACGTCACCAGGAAGTTGCGCTGCTGGCGGGCGCGCAGCGCGCGGATGTCCGGGTCGTCGGTGGGTCCCTCGACCCCGCAGTTCCAGGACCGGTTGTGGCTCTCCCCGTCGCGGTTGCCCTCGCCGTTCGCCTCGTTGTGCTTCTCGTTGTACGAGACCAGGTCCGCGAGCGTGAACCCGTCATGGGCGGTGACGAAGTTGATGCTCGCCAGCGGGCGGCGGCCTGTGGGCCCGTAGAGGTCCGACGAACCCGCCAGCCGGCTCGCGAACTCGCCGAGCGTGCCCGGCTGCGACCGCCAGAAGTCCCGCACGGTGTCCCGGAACTTGCCGTTCCACTCGGTCCACAGCGGCGGGAAGCCCCCCACCTGGTAACCGCCGGAGCCGAGGTCCCACGGTTCGGCGATCAGCTTGACCTGGGACACCACGGGGTCCTGCTGCACCAGGTCGAAGAACGCCGACAGGCGGTCCACCTCGTGGAACTGGCGGGCGAGCGTCGCGGCCAGGTCGAACCTGAACCCGTCGACGTGCATCTCGTCGGCCCAGTACCGCAGCGAGTCCATGATCAGCTGGAGCACGTGCGGCGATCGCATCAGGAGCGAGTTGCCGGTGCCGGTGGTGTCGAAGTAGTGGGCGGGGTCGTCGTCCACCAGCCGGTAGTAGTTGGCGTTGTCGATGCCGCGGAAGCTCAGCGTGGGGCCTTGGTGGTTCCCCTCGGCGGTGTGGTTGTAGACGACGTCGAGGATCACCTCGATGTCCGCGGCGTGCAGGGCCTTGACCATCGCCTTGAACTCCTGCACCTGCTGGCCGCCGGTGGTGTACGCGGCATAGCCGTTGTGCGGCGCGAAGAAGCCGATGGTGTTGTAGCCCCAGTAGTTGGTCAGCCCGCGTTGGCGCAGCGCCGGGTCCTGGACGAACTGGTGCACGGGCATCAGCTCGACCGCCGTGACACCCAGCGTCGCCAGGTGCTCGATCACGGCAGGGTGCCCGAGGGCGGAGTAGGTGCCGCGCAGCTCGGCCGGCACGCCGGGGTGGCGCTTGGTCAGACCCTTGACGTGCGCCTCGTAGATCACCGACTCCGCGTAGCCGTGCTGCGGCGGGCGGTCGTGGCCCCAGTCGAAGTACGGGTTGGTGACCACGCCGATCATCGTGTGGCCGGCGGAGTCCAGCACGTTGCGCGCGCTCGGGTCGGCGAAGCGGTACGAGTAGAGCGACTCGTGCCCGTCGATCTGGCCGTCGATCGCTCGGGCATAGGGGTCGAGCAGCAGCTTGGCCGGGTCGCAGCGGTGTCCGGACGCGGGGTCGTACGGGCCGTGCACGCGGTAGCCGTAGCGCTGACCGGGAACCACGCCCGGCAGGTACCCGTGCCAGACGAAGGCGTCGACCTCGGTGAGGTCGACGCGCGTCTCGGTGCCGTCGGCGTCGAGGAGGCAGAGCTCCACGCGAACGGCCGCCTCGGAGAAGAGGGCGAAGTTGGTGCCCACGCCGTCGTACGTCGCGCCGAGCGGGTACGCCCGGCCTGGCCACATCTGCATGGGCACAGCGTTCCGGGGCGCTGTCAGTGCCGCACGTCGACGACGACGCGGGCGGGATCGGCGAGCGAGAAGACCCGGAACGCCGCGTCGTCGTCCTTCGTGCCGAGGAACGCCTGCGTCTGGCCCTCGAAGGTGCCGACGAAGTGGACCTCCCAGAGCTGTGCGAAGCCCTCGATGCTGATCGGGTCGCCGGCCCACTCGGCGTAGCCCGTGTCGCTGGGGTAGCCCATCCCGGTGAGGACCACCTGGACGATGCCGTCGGAGAGGATCGGGACCTTCTCACCGGACGCGTCCTCGCTCGCCGTGGCGACGTGCTGGACGAGCCAGCCCGGGGTGCCTGTCCCGGCGACGTCGAACACCACACGGTCGAAGGTCGGGTGCGAGCCCACACGGATGCCGGTCACGGTCAAGCGGGCGCCGTCGGACGCCTCGGCAGTGGCGGTCGCCTCCGGCGCGAGGAAGGCGACGCCGACGTCGTCGGACTCCACGGCTTCACCGGTGGCCAGCGGCGTCGGTGGTGCGGTCGTCGTGACCGGCGGCGCGGTCTCGCCCGGCGCCACCGACATGACCGACGAGGTCTCGGCCCCCGCAGCGTCTGCCTCGCCGCTCCCGGAGCCACCGAGGGCGGAGCAGCCCGCCAGCACGAGCAGTGCTGCCAGACCGGCCGCTCGCCGCGTCAGATGCACAGTGGGACCTCCTCGTCGCACGCCCCGATCGTAGGGCTGCCCGAGAGCGGGAAACGCCACGGGCCGGTCGTCGTCACAGGCGCGCGGCCGCCGGCAGGGGCCACTCGACGAGTCGCGGGATCCCCGCCGGCGCGGCCTGGGCCAGAGCGACGAAGCGGGCCTCGGCGCGATGCAGCCGGATGTGCTCGTCGAGCGACCAGGTGGGCCCGTTCGTCAGGGTCATGCCGCACGCACAGGCGATCGTGACGGTGCCGCCGGGCCCGGTGCGGACCTGGCCGACCGTGGTGTGCTCGGTGGCGGCTCGAACCTTGGCCCGCCGCATCGCGGCGCTGACCGGGACGACGCTGGACTGGGCTGGCTCCGGCATGGGCGAACAGTAACGCCGCGCAGACGTCGCGGCTGATGCGCGCGGCGCCTGCGGCGAGTACAACCGAGGTATGGCCCGACGACCGCGCGACCTGACCTCCGACCCCGCAGCGGAGCGGCTCGCCACGCCCGAGCCGCAGGAGTCCGAGCTGACGGGGACGGACGTCCGGTCGGGCGGGGAGGCTCGCCGGGCACCGCACTCGCTCCGGGACGCTGCGCTCCAACCGGACGACGAGGCGCTGGCCAGCGGTGAGAGCTGGGACGACCTGGAGCGGCTGTAGCGCCCTCAGCGCAGGTGGAGGTCCGCCTGGTCCACCTGGGAGACGAGTTCGTGGCCGTCGGGGCCTTGCAGCACCAGCACGTGCTCGGCCCGGGCCGCCCGGCCCGCCGGTGCGGCCTCCGGGCTGGGGACCGGCATGCCGCGCGCCAGGACGTGCTCGGCGAAGGTCAGTTGCCGCAGCAGGATCGCGCGCACGCGGTCGGGGTACCGGTGGGCGGCACCGGCGTAGATCTCGGGGTCGCGCTGACCGTCGTCACCGACGAGGACCCATTGGATGCCGGGGAACTCCGTGAACAGCCGGTGCAGCTGGGCCACCTTGTGACGCGTGCCGGAGCGGAACCAGCCGGTGTTCGTCGGACCCCAGTCGGTGAGCAGCAAAGTGCCGGCGGGGAAGCCGTGCCTGCGCAGGAAGCGGCCGATCGCAGGCGCGGCGTTCCAGGCGCCCGTGGACAGGTACAGCACCGGCAGTCTGTGGTCGTCCGCCAGGAGCCGTCCGAACAGCGCCGCCATGCCGGGCACCGCCTCGCGCGCGCTCTCGTGCCGCACGAAGGCGTTCCAGCCGGCCACCAGCGGGCGAGGCAGGCGGGTGACCATCACGGTGTCGTCGATGTCGGCGACGATGCCGGTGCGCACCGCCGGATCCACCACCTGGATGGGCGCCGTGGTGGTGAAGCCGTCCTGGGTGCGCAGCCGCAGGTCGTGCCAGCCCGGTGGCAGGTCGACCGCCAGCACGTCGTCCAGGAACCCGCCCCGGTCGGTGACGAGCCGGTGCACCGTGTCCCCGTGGCTCACCTCGACCGTGGCGCCGGCGACCGATGCCGTGAGGAACGACCTCCAGCCACGTACGGCGTGAGCCTCGCCGTGCCACTGGCCGCCGGCCTGCGTCGCGCCCGCTCCCGGCAGCTCGTCGTCGCTCACCTGCGGCGCGGCCAGCACGGTGCGGGCCATCACCCGCACCCAGCCCGCCGCGCCGTAGCCGGGGTAGGCCTCGATGCGCACGGTCCAGCCGCGGCGTCGCAGCGCCTGGGCGATGCGGCGGTCGACCGCGTCCTCGAACCGGGCCGCGTAGTGCAGCCGGGCGGTCGCCTCGCCCAGCGGGTTGGACGTCGCGGCGCGGGCCTGCGGAC
>JAEXPS010000084.1 GCA_023438885.1 Actinomycetes bacterium | reverse complement strand
CGACAGGCTCGGCACGCAGCCGGTCGCGGCGTTCCAGCAGGGCGGCCGTCGCGGTCGCCGCATCCAGCGCGGTGCGGGCGGCGGCCCGCGCCTCGTCGGCCACCCGCGCCGACTCCGCCGACTCGGCCGCCACCGCCGCCAGGGGGTCCGTCCACTCCTCGACGGCGGCCTGTGCGGCGGTGACGGTCAGCTCGACCGGATCGCCGGTGCCGTCCACGCCTGCCACGCCCCGGGCCGCCACCACCAGCGCATCAGCCTGTGCGCGCATCGCGTGCGCGTCCTCGTCCGTCAGCCGGGCCGCGCCGACGAACCGCGACACCGCGTCTCCCAGGGCACCGTGCCCCGACGCGACCGCCGCTGCCGCCTCCCGGCGCATCGCCGCGAGGCGCTCCACCATCCGCTCGTACACCTGGGTGCCGAAGATCTTCTCCAGCAGGTCCTTGCGGCTCTCGGGCTTCGCCCGCAGGAATGCGGCGAACTCGCCCTGCGGCAGCACCACCGTCTGCACGAACTGCGCGCGGTCCAGCCCCACCGCCTGCGCCAGCGCCATGCCGGCCTCGTCGGGCCGCAGGGTGAGCGGCTCGCCGTAGCCGTCGAGCTCCTCCGGCAGCGCGCCGGCCGGGGTGTCGGAGGGCAGGTTGCGCCACACCCGCACCGTCGAGTTCTGGAGGGTGGTACCGAGCCCGCGCCGCTTGGCGCGCTCGTACTGCGGGGTGCGCCGCACGCGGTACACGCCCGCCGGCACCTCGAACACCAGGTCGACGAAGCTCTCGGTGTCCGGCGCCGCGGCGGTGGAGCGCAGCCTCTCGTCGGACGCCTGTGCCGACGCGACGGAGCCGTACAGCGCGAACACCACCGCGTCGATCAGCGTCGACTTGCCCGCGCCCGTCGGGCCCTCGAGCAGGAACAACCCTGAGGCCGCCAGGTCCGCGAAGTCGATCGTGTGCCGCCCGACGAACGGCCCGATCGCCTGGAGGGTGAGTGTGCGCAGGTACATCAGGCGCTCCGCTCCGCGGCGGCCGCGTGCTCGTAGGCACGGCGCAGCACGTCGGCCTCCGCCGGCGTCGGATCGCCGCCGGTGACGTGCCGCACGAACTGCGCGGCGACCGCCATCGGATCGGACGCGGCGCTCACGGCGACCGACCGGGCGGCGCCCCGCGCCCCGCCGGCCGGCACGTGGAGGATCGCCAGCGCGTGCGGGTAGTGCGCGCGGAGGCGGGCCTGCAGCTCCTGCGGCCGGTGCTCGTCGGTGACGGTGACGCGCACCCAGTCCGCCGTGTGCGCGTCGGTCGACAGGAGCTCGTCGAGCGTCCCTGCGACATCGGCCAGCCGCCGGGGCACCGGTGCCGGGATCAGCTCCGCCCGGGGCTCGTCGTGCGCGAGGTCGACCAGCGCCGTGGACTTGTGGTGGCACTGCTCCGAGAACGAGTAGGCGAGCGGCGAGCCGGAGTAGCGGACGCCCGGGGCCATCTGCTGCGGGCCGTGCAGGTGGCCGAGCGCGACGTAGTCCGCGCCGGCGAACACCCCGGCGGGCACGTGGTCCACCCCGCCGACGCGGATGTCGCGCTCCGACTCGCTGGCCTCTCCTCCGACGACGAAGGCGTGCGCCATCACCACCGCGCGTGCCTGCGGGCGCGCGGCGCGGTCCGCCCGGACGCGCCGCATCGCGGCGGAGAGCACCGCCTCGTGCGAGCGCGCGAGGAGCACGGGCGTGCCCTCGTCGTCCCGCTCCTCGCTGAACTGTGCCCGCGCGAAGTCCGGGTCCAGGTACGGCAGGCCGTAGACCAGGGTGTCGCCGACGACGACGGGCTCGCCCACCCCGGCCACGGCCGTGCGCAGCCGCACGCGCTCGCGCATCAGCGCGGCACCGAAGCCCAGGCGGGCCGCCGAGTCGTGGTTGCCCGGCGTGAGGATCACGGTGGTGACCTCGGCGAGGCGGGCGAGCGCGTCGGCGAGGACGCTCACCGCCTCGACGGGAGGGATCGCGCGGTCGTAGACGTCTCCGGCGACGAGCACCGCGTCCACGCGCTCGGCGCGCGCCAACTCCACCAGATGGTCCAGGTAGGCGGCCTGGTGGTCGAGCAGGTCGACGCCGTGCAGGCTGCGGCCCAGGTGCCAGTCCGAGGTGTGCAGCAGCCGCATGCCCCGAAACTAACCGCGCCAGGTGACAGTCAGACCCAGTCGTCGTCCGGCGTTTCGCCGGAAGGGACGTGAACCGCCTGGAGCACGTCGCGCAGCACGCCGTGCGGGTCGCGGAGCGTGACGGGGATCGCTGCCTCGCGCGCCGCCATGTACAGCTGCAGCACGAAGGCGACGCCGGAGGAGTCGACGAACGTCGCGCGCTCCGCGTCCACCACGATCGGCAGGCCGTGCATCAACGCGATGCCCATGCAGTCGCTGGCCTGCGTGCGCAGGTCGGCGTCGATCTCGCCGATCAGCCTGACCACCGTGCTGCCGTCCACCACCTCGACTCCGATGGTGTCGGCCGTTCGCACGTCGTCCATACCGCGCTCCTCGCGAAGGTCGATCGGCACGTCGATGGGCCGACCGAATGCGACCCTACGACGTCCTGCCGAGGAAGTCACGCCTTGCACCCTCTTGACTTTCCCTCGACCTGAACGAGGAATTAGCCCCGTTGGTTCCCAGCCCAGGTCAAAGCCTTCGGCGCTCCCAGCGAGGGCTGGGAGGATGGCGCGACGTGAGCACCCTGCAGCGCGCCGCGGCCGCCCGCGCGGCGGTGCTGCTGCCTGCGATCACCTATCCGGAGGACCTCCCGGTCAGCGCCCGGCGCGCGGACATCGCCGACGCGATCACCGCGCACCAGGTGGTCGTCGTCGCCGGCGAGACCGGCTCGGGGAAGACCACGCAGCTGCCGAAGATCCTGCTCGACCTCGGCCGGGGGCGCGCCGGTCAGATCGGGCACACGCAGCCGCGGCGGATCGCCGCCCGCACCGTCGCGGAGCGGATCGCCTTCGAGCTGGGCGTGCCGCTCGGTGAGGCCGTCGGGTACCAGGTGCGGTTCACCGACCAGTCCGCCGACTCGACGCTCGTCAAGGTGATGACCGACGGCGTGCTGCTGGCGCAGATCCAGCGCGACCCGCTGCTGCGGCGCTACGACACGCTCGTCATCGACGAGGCTCACGAGCGGTCGCTGAACATCGACTTCCTGCTGGGGTACCTGACCCGCTTGCTGCCCCGGCGGCCAAATCTCAAGCTGATCATCACCTCGGCGACCATCGACTCCGCCCGGTTCGCGGCTCACTTCGCGGACTCGTCAGGCACGCCCGCGCCCGTCGTCGAGGTGACCGGCCGCACCTACCCGGTCGAGATCCGCTACCGCCCCCTGACCCCACCCACCCCCGCGAGCGCCGCCCCCACGCCGCCCACCCCCGACGCAGCGTCCGAGGAAGTGGCTGCTAGAACCACCAC
>JAEXPS010000235.1 GCA_023438885.1 Actinomycetes bacterium | reverse complement strand
GCACAGGTCGCGGCCGAGCCCGTGGTCCGCGCGGACTTGCACCGGGCCGCCGGAGTCGCCGCCCCGCGCGCCCGCCGGTTGGAGCTCAGCCGCGAGGAGCTGGAGCGGGAAGTCGGCATCGCCCGCGAGCGGGGCGACTGGACGCGGCTGGCGGAAGCCGCACTCGACTCGGCGGCGGGAGGCGTCGGCGGCTACTGGTCGCTGCTCACTCCCCTGCTGGGCCGCAACGCGTTGCTCGACGAGGCGCTGACCCGGCTGGCCGACGTCGCGCCGCCCGTGCGGGCGCGGCTCCTCGCCGCCGAAGCCATCCAGCGTGCGGGCACCGACGTTCCCGGCGGTGCCGAGCTCGCCGCACGCGCGCTCACCGAGGCCGGCGACGACGTCGAGGCCCGGGCCCGGGCGCTCGTCGCCGACGTGCTCGCGCGCTGGACGCCCGACACCGCACCGGCCCGCCTGGCCGAGGTCGAGGAGCTCGGCGCGATCGCGGCACGAGTCCCCGGGCTCGAGGCCACGGCGGCCCACCTGCACCGCTGCGTGCTGCTCGAGCTGGGGCGGTTCGCCGACTCCGAGCGGGCGTCGCGCCGCTTCACCTCGATCGCGCAGCGCACGCGAGACCCGGACCTCGCCCTGCTCGACATCTGGTGGCGGGCGGGCCTGGAGCTGGTGCGCGGGCGGTCGGACGAGGCGTTCGCCCTGGCCGAGGAGGGCGCCGCGATCGCCTCCGCCGCCTCCCCGGCGGCGGCCGCTCTCGACGCCATCTCCCGCGCGACCGTGCAGGGCATCGCCGCGTGGCACGCCGGGCGCCTCGTCGACCTCGTCGGCGACGCGGCGGAGCTGGCCGACGAGACCGAGCCCGCGTTCCTCCTCGTCGTCGCGCTCGGTCACGCCGAGGCGGGCGACCGGGACGCCGCGCTGCCGATCATCGACCGGCTGCTGGCGAGCCCGCCGGTGGGTCAGCGGCGCTCGTCGTGGTCCGTGATGCTGGCCGCCGCGCTCGTCGCGCTGCGCGACGCCGAACGGCTGGAGTCGCTGATCCCGGAGCTACGCGCCTACGGCGGCCGGCTCGTGGTGCTCTGGCCGGGGGTGGTGTGCCTGGGCCCGGCGCGGCTGTACCTCGGCGGCGCGCTCGCCGTGACGGGACGGCACGACGAGGCGCGGGCCGCGCTGCTCGAGGCCCACGCGCAGGCCACTGCACTGGGCGCGACGCCGTTCGTGGAACGGGCGCGGCTCCTGCTGGACGCGCCGCCCGCCTGACCTGGGCGCGAGCGCCACCAGCGGCGCACCAGCCGCTCACCACCGGCGCCGACGACGCTGCCCGCATGACAACCACAGCTCCCCGCACGGCCGGCGGCCCGGCCGTCGCATCCGACTCCATCGCCCGTCGCGAGATCCTGCGCTTCGTCGCGGTGCAGGTTCTGCTCTCGCTCGCCCTGACGATCGTCGCCCTGCGCGAGGGCGTCGACGTGCTGCACATCGAGGACGCCACGGCTCTCGGCCAGGCCGCCACCTACGGCATGGCGCTGACGCCGCTGGTCGCGGCGCTCGCCGCCCGCTGGAGCACCGCGCGCACCCCGCGTGGCTGGGGCTTGCGGCGCGTCCGTCCGCGCACGCTCGCGCTGGCCTGGGCCGTCGGCCTCGTTCCGGTGCTCGTGTCGGCCGCCGTGGTCTGGCTCTCCGGTGCGGGCCGGTTCACCGGCGGCGCCCTGCCGGGGCTGCTCGCGGCGACCGCGTTCGTCGTCGCGTACGCGCCGCTCGCGCTGGCCGAGGACCTCGGCTGGCGGGGGCTGCTGGTGCCGCGGCTCGCGCAGCTCGCCCGCCCGCGGACCGTGTACCTGGTCAGCGGCCTGCTCTGGAGCCTGTCGCACGTCGGGCTGATCGTGCTGCTGGGGGGCACACCCGAGGGCGTCTCGCCCCTGTACGCGGCGGTGACGTTCACGGTCGCGACGACGGCGCTGGGCGCGATCCTCGCGGTGATGCAGCTGCGCTGGGGCATGTGGCCCGGAGTCGTCGCGCACGCGACCGTCAACGCGATGCTCTACCAGTTCGTGGAGCCCGCGACCGCGGCGACCGGCCCTGCGACCCCCTGGATCGCGACCGAGACCGGCCTCGCCTACGCGCTCGCGATGGTCGTCACGGCCGTGGTGTTCGTGCGTCGCTTCGGCCCACCAGCCACTCACCAGCCGCCCACCAGCGCGTCGGCTGACGCTTCCTGACGGCACCCTGCCACCCACTACTCGACTCGAAGGAGAACCCTCATGAACGCATCCACGCTCCGCCGCCTCAGCGGGCTCGCGACGATCGCCGCCGGGCCCCTGTGCGTCATCGGAGGCCTGCTGCACCCCGTCGTCGAGGGCCAGGCGCACAGCCCCGAGGCCCTCGCCACGTCCCACGCGCTCGGGTCGGGAGCCCTGCTCGCGGGCACCGTCCTCCTGCTGCTCGGCCTGCCCGGCGTCTACGGCCGCATCGGCGCACGCCTCGGCGTGCTCGGGCTGGTCGGCTACGTCCTCTACTTCCTCGGGAACCTGCTCTCGGCCGTCCCGCACCTGGTCCTGATGACGTTCGCCGCCGGCGACGTGGCGCACCACCACGCCGAGCTGGTCTCCGCGCACGACGCCGTGCTCGGCGTCCCCGCGTTCGAGGCGGAACAGCTCGTGAGCGGCTTCGCCCTGATGATCGGCCTGCTGGTGTTCGGGGTCGCGCTCGTGCGCAGCCGTGCCGTCCCGCGCTGGATCGGCTGGACCGGCGTCGCCGGCGGGCTCGTGATGCTCGTCCCGATCCCCGCCACGCCCGTGGTGAGCGGGCTGCAGATCGAGCTGCTGCGCGCGGTCATGGTGGTCGCACTCGGCGTGCTCGCGGTCCGCGACGCGCGAGCGTCGATCCCCGGTGGACGTGTCCCGTCCCAGGACCGGCTGGCCGCTGCCGGCTGGAGCCACTGACGCTCTTCAGGCCCGCGACTCGGGAACGGTCTCCAGGCTGCCGAGCTCGGTGCGGATCTCGAGGTGCCGCAGCAGGAACGCGCGCTCGTCGAGCCGCTTGCGACGCAGCCACCCGGTGACTTCGTCGTTGCACTTGCTGGTGTTGCAGGCCCGGCACGCGGGCACGACATTCTCGACCGTGTACCGCCCGCCGCGCGAGACCGGCAGCACACAGTCCCGCTGGAGCGGGACGCCGGTCGCGCCGCAGTACGCGCAGCCACCCCACGCGGCCTGAAGAGTGGCCCACTGCCCCGCGGTGAGGTCGTTGACCACCCGGTCCAGCCGGCGCTTGCGGCGGCGTGCGGCACGGGCCCTCGGACTCCGGCTCACCGCCACACTCGGAGCCTAGGGCCGGGGGTACGGATGTTCAGGCAGGCCACGGCGACGGCCGGCCGTCGCGCTACAGGCGGGGGTCCACCGGTTCGGACTCCAGCGCGAGGATCGCGAACACCGCCTCGTGCACCCGCCACAGCGGCTCGCCCGCGACGGCACGGTGCAGCGCCTCCAGCCCCAGGGCGTACTCGCGCAGCGCCAGGGTGCGCTTGTGGCCCAGGTTCCGCGCGCGCAGCCGTTCGAGGTTGGCCGGCTCGGTGTAGTCCGGGCCGTAGATGATCCGCAGGTACTCGCGCCCACGCACCTTGACACCGGGCTGCGCCAGACGGCGCCGCTGCGAGTCGAGGTTCACCAGCGGCTTGACCACCATGCCCTCTCCCCCGGCGCCCGTGAGCGCCTCCCACCAGGCGACGCCCTCGGCGAGCGAGGCCTCGTCCTGCGTGTCCACCACGAGATGCCGGGTGGTCTGCACCAGTCCGGTGGCGTCGGCGGCCGCCAAGCGCGCGGCGACCTCGAGGTGCCACAGGTGGTCGCGGGACTCGTAGGTCGCGGCGTCGGAGGCCAGCATCTGGAACGGCGCCAGCCGCACCCCGTCCAGGCCGTCGACGGGCCACACGTACCGGCGGTACGCCTCGGCGAACCGCTCGGCGTTCTTGGCGCGCGAGCGCGTGCGCGCCAGCAGCTCCCCGACCGGCAGGCCTGCGGCGTCCGCGGCCTGCAGCGCCTCGACGGCCGCGGGCAAGGCGCTGCGCGCCGCCGCCCCGACGCTCGCGTACTGCGTGCGCATCAGGTCCTCGGCCTTGACCGACCACGGCATCAGCTCGCAGTCGAGCAACAGCCAGCCCGCGGGCTCGTCGTCCCGCCCGGCGAGGGCCCAGAGCCCGGCCTCGTCGGCCGCCCGACGAACCACGGCGAGCAGCTCCTCCGCGAGCGCGGGCGCGAGGAACGGCCGGCCGGTCCGGGTGTGCACGGCCCCGGTGACGCCCTCCGGCATCGAGAACCGCGAGCGCGCCACGGCCTCGTCCCGGCACACCAGCACCACGGCCCGCGAGCCCATGTGCTTCTCCTCGCACACCACCTGGCCCACTCCGTCGGTGCGGTACTGCGCGAAGGCCTCACGCGGGTGTTCCAGCAGGTCGCCGTCCGGTGCGGTGGCGCACGGGCTCATGGTGGGCGGCAGGTAGAGCAGCCAGCGCGGGTCGATCGCGAACCGGCTCATCACCTCCAGCGCCGCCGCGGAGTTGGCCGCGTCGATGGTCACCCGCCCGTGGTGGCGGGTCTCGACGATCCGCTTGCCGAGCACGTCCGCGACGTCGAGCACGTCGGGATCGCGCTGGCCGCCGGCCTCGACCCCGGGCTCGTCGGCCACCGGGAACGGCCGCGCGGGCTCGTACCAGACCCGCTCCGCGGGAACCTGCACCAGCTCCTTCTCGGGGTAGCGCAGGGCGGTCAGGTGCCCGCCGAACACGCAGCCGGTGTCCAGGCACATCGTGTTGTTCACCCAGGTCGGCACCGGGGTGGGCGTGTGCCCGTAGAGCACCATCGCCCGCCCGCGGTAGTCCTCCGCCCACGGCAGCCGCACCGGCAGGCCGTACTCGTCGGTCTCGCCCGTGGTGTCGCCGTAGAGCGCGAAGCTGCGCACCCGCCCGGACGCGCGCCCGTGGTACGCCTCCTTGAGCCCGGCGTGCGCGACGACCAGGCGTCCCTCGTCGAGCACCAGGTGCGCGACGAGCCCGTCGCAGAAGTCGCGGACGCGACGGCGGAACTCCTCGGGCTCGCCCGCCAGCTGCGCGAGGGTCTCGCCCAGGCCGTGCGACACCTGCACCGCCCGGCCGTCCAGGGCCCGCACCAGCTTGTTCTCGTGGTTGCCGGGCACGGCCAGCGCGTGGCCGGCCTCGACCATCCCCATCACCAGGCGCAGCACACCCACGGTGTCCGGGCCGCGGTCGACGAGGTCGCCCAGGAACACCGCCCGCCTGCCGTCGGGGTGCTTCGCGTCGACGGGGCGCCCTTCGTCGTCGCGCACGACGAGGTAGCCGAGCTCGGCCAGCAGTGCTTCGAGCTCCCCACGGCAACCGTGGACGTCGCCGATCACGTCGAACGGGCCGTTCTCGGTGCGCAGGTCGCTGCGCAGGGGCGCACGGACGATCGTCGCGGCCTCCACCGCCTCGACGCCGTCGAGCACGTGCACCGTGCGGAAGCCCTCACGGCCCAGGCCGCGCAGGGAGCGGCGCAGCTGCTGGTGCTGGCGGCGGATCACGTGCGCGCCCATGTCGCGATCCGGCCGCGTCGCGTTGCGCGCGGCGCACACCGACTCCGGGACGTCGAGGACGATCGCCACCGGGAGCACGTCGTGGTCGCGGGCGAGGTTGATCAGCTGCTTACGGGCTTCGGGCTGGACGTTGGTGGCGTCGATCACCGTGAGCAGGCCGGCGTCCAGGCGCTTGCCGGCGATGAAGTCCAGCACCTCGAACGCCGCGGCGGTGGCGGTCTGCGAGTTGACGTCGTTGGAGACCAGGCCGCGGCAGAAGTCGCTGGACAGCACCTCGAACGGCCCGAAGTGGCGTGCGGCGAAGGACGACTTGCCCGAGCCGGAGACGCCGATCAGCACCACGAGGGAGAGGTCCGGGACGGTGAGCTCGGTCATCGGGCTGCCTCCGTCTCGTCGTCTGCTGCCGTGTCTGCCTGCTGGCGGAAGATCGCCATCTGCGTGGGCGCGCCGAGGTCGCCGTCCACGTCCCCGACCGGACGGAACTCGACGGTGTAGCCGAACCGTCGTGCGGCGGCGCTTGCCCAACCTTCGAACTCGGCGCGCGTCCACTCGAACCGGTGGTCCCGGTGCCGGAAGTCGCCGGCTGCGAGCATCTCGAAGCGCGCGTTGTACTCGGCGTTGGGCGTGGTGACGATCAGCGTGCCGGGCCGCGCCGCGCCCAGCACCGCGCTCTCGAGCGCGCCGAGCCGCGGCAGGTCGAGGTGCTCGATCACCTCCATGAGCACGGCGGCGTCGAACCCCGTGACGCGGGCGTCGCGGTAGGTGACCGACGACTGCGCCAGCTCGATGCGCTGCCGCTTGGCGTCGGCGAGCGTGGCCAGGTGCAGGCGGCGAGCCGCGATCTCCAGGGACCGGTGCGACACGTCGATGCCGAGCAGCCGCTCGTAGCGCGGGTCCGCGAGGAGCTCGCCGAGCAGGGCACCCTCGCCGCAGCCGAGGTCGACGACGGAGCGCCCGCCCGACTCGGCGATGGCGGCGAGGACGGCGTCTCGGCGGCGCTGGGCGAGGCTCACTCGTCGGCCGACGACGACGGCTGCGGCGGCCTGCGCCATCCCCGCGGAGTCGTCGGGCGCCTCTTCGAGGGCGTCACCGGGAACCGTGTCGGGGTCGCCTGCCTCGTCGGCCGAGGGCGCGACGTCATCGAGCTCGGCGAGCCGCTCGAGCGCGGACTCCGCCAGGCGGCGCTTGCCGGCGAGGTAGCGCTGGGCGATCTGCTCGCGCTCGGGGTGTGAGGCCAGCCAGCCCTGGCCGACGCGGAGCAGCTTGTCCACCTCGTCGTCGTCCACCCAGTAGTGCTTGTTGCCGGCGTCGAGCACCGGGAGCAGCACATAGAGGTGGCTGAGGGCTTCAGCGAGCCGGAGCGTGCCGCGGAGCGTGAGGTCGACGTAGCGCGAGTCGCCCCAGGCGGGGATCGCCGGGTCGAGGGCGATCGGGACCGCCTCGACGGCCCAGCCGAGCGGAGCGAACATCGCCTCCGCGATCGCTGCTCCACCGCGGCACGGCACCGCCGGCACGTGGATCTCCAGCGGGATGGGCACCTCGGGGAGGTCCGGCCGCGCGTCGCATCGGCTGGCGATGGCGGTGCGGAACACCCGGCCCAGCGCGACGGCGAGCATCGAGGAGGCGGCGTAGGGGCGGTCGTTGACGTACTGCGCAAGGCTGAAGTCGAGCCGCTGCTTCTTCGCCTTGCCGCGGACGAGGGCCACAGGGTCGACCTCGAGGAGGAGGGCGGCGGTGCAGCGCTCCTCGGTGGCCTCGGGGTAGAAGACGTGGGCGAGGCCTACCGACAGGTCGAATGATTGGACCTTGGCGGGGTGCTTGTGCAGCAGGAACCCGAGATCGGTCGCGGGGGACGCGAGCGAGGTCAGGGTCAGGAGCACCTGGCGATCCTGACACAGGGCAACCACCGCTGGCCTGCGGATTCGAGTCTGCATTCCGGGTGGGGGCTGACAGAGATCACCACCCGACGACGCCACTCCCGTTCGCCACGTCAGAGGCGGCTTCGGCGGAGCGGCGTCATGCAGTCCACGGAATGTCGATGGGCACGGCGGCGATGCGATCGCCGAGCGGTTCGCTGGTGGGGCGCACTCGCCGATTCGCACCACTTTGCTCGCCGATCCAAAGCACGCTTCTCGCCGATTCGCAGACTCACTGGGGTTGCCGCGCTGCCGTTGCGAGCAGACCGCTAAGCGCTACAGGCTCGCGATCGACGAGCTGGTGCACCAGCCGATGTTCTACGGCGGCTCGCTGTGGTTCGACGGCGCGGATGCCGCGGCCGTCATCTCGCAGTGGCGGTCGTTGTCAGACGACCTCCCCGAACTTCGTTCGCGCTGTTACAGATGCCCGAGATGCCTGGTGTCCCCCCGCAGCTCGCCGGCCGGCTCACGCTGTCGGTGCGCTACGTGTGGACCGGCGACGCCGCCGAGGGTGAGGCTCGCTTCGCCCCGATCCGTGCGGCAGGCCGTGATCCTCGACGCCGTGTCCAACAAGCCCTACACGGCGATCGACTCCGTGCACACCGATCCGCTCGAGTTGGTGCCGGCCTTCGAGGCGGCGGCCGTGCTCACGGAGTCCCCGCCCGAGGCCGCCGACGCGCTGCTCGCGCTGACCGACCCCGGCGTCCCGTCGCCGCAGGGGCTGGTCGAGGTGCGCCAGCTGAATGGGGCGTTCTCCCAAACCGGGTCGCATCCCGCCGCCTTCGCGTCGCGCGGCGTGGCCCGCTCGTTGCTCGTCGTCGGCATCGCCGTGGTTCCCGGGTTCAGGACCACGCGGCCGCGATCCTGGACGCGATGCGCCCCTGGACCGGCGGCTACCGACTGCCGAACTTCACCTTCACGCCCGAGGACTACGTCGACGCGTACGACGAGGTCACGATCGCGCGCCTTCGTCGCGCGATCCGCACCTACGACCCCGACGGCGTCATGGCTATCGGGCATGTCTTGGCGTGACTGATGCAGGTTCGTCGCCCCTCAGGTCTGTCGGGGCCTGCATGCTGGCGCCAGCGCCAGCGGTCGACTCGCGCACCGGCCGACGCCCTACGGCGGCACGTTCACAACCCGAAAGATGACCGAGACTCAGGAGATGGGGCACCCTCGATCAGAGTCCCGAAGCTGCTGGATGCTCCGCGAAACCGTCTGGCGTCGGGATCAACTTGCGACTAACTGTTGTGGCTCGTGAGGTTGTTGACGCTGGCTGGGGTGTGAGGGAGGGGTAGGTCCCGGCGGCAGGATGGAAGTGCGACCAACCGTCCAGCCGAGAAGAGACCTACCCCTCGATGAGCCACGCTGAT
>JAEXPS010000034.1 GCA_023438885.1 Actinomycetes bacterium | reverse complement strand
GCCCTTGCCCCCGCGGCGGTTGCGGTTGCGGGAGCCGCCTCCGCGCTCGTCGCGATCGCCACGCGAGCGGTCCCGGCCGCCGTCACCGCGGCCGGCGCCGCTCCCGCCGGAGCGGGCCGTGTGCTTGCCGGTCTCGCCGACGTCCTCCAGCACCTCGGCCTCGAGGCCGGCGCGCACCCGCTGCGCCTTCGGCAGCGTGCCCTTGACGCCCTCGGGGATGTCCAGGTCGGTGTAGACGTGCGGCGAGGAGGAGTAGGTCTCCACCGGCTCGGGGATGCCCAGGCCCAGCGCCTTGTCGATGAGGCCCCAGCGCGGCATGTCGTCCCAGTCGACGAACGACACGGCGGTGCCGGTGGCGCCCGCGCGGCCGGTGCGCCCGGTGCGGTGCAGGTAGATCTTCTCGTCCTCCGGGCACTGGTAGTTGATGACGTGGGTGACGTCCTCGACGTCGATGCCGCGGGCGGCGACATCGGTCGCGACCAGCACGTCGACCTTGCCGTTGCGGAACGCGCGCAGCGCCTGCTCGCGGGCTCCCTGGCCCAGGTCGCCGTGGATCGCACCGGCGGCGAAGCCGCGGGCCGTGAGCTCGTCGGCCACCTTGGCGGCGGTGCGCTTGGTGCGGGTGAAGACGATGGTCAGGCCGCGCCCGCGCGCCTGGAGGATGCGGGCGAGCAGCTCCACCTTGTCCAGCGCGTGGGCGCGGTAGGCCACCTGCTTGATGTTCTTGACGGTCTGGCCGGCGTCGTCGGGCTCGGAGGCGCGGATGTGCGTCGGCTGCGTCATGTAGCGGCGGGCCATCGCGACGACCGCACCCGGCATCGTGGCCGAGAACAGCATCGTGTGCCGGGAGGCCGGCGTGGCGCCGAGCAGCTTCTCCACGTCGGGCAGGAACCCGAGGTCCAGCATCTCGTCGGCCTCGTCGAGCACCACGGTCCGCGCGTAGGAGAGGATCAGGTGGCGCTGGTTGAGCAGGTCGATCATGCGGCCGGGCGTGCCGACCACCACCTCGGCGCCGCGGGCGAGCGCGTCGATCTGCGGCTCGTAGGCGCGGCCTCCGTACACCTGGACGATGCGGACCTTGCGTGTGGCGGCCGCCATCGCCAGGTCGCCGGCCACCTGGACGGCCAGCTCGCGCGTGGGCACGACGACCAGCGCCTGCGGCTTGCCGGGAGCGGGCAGCTCGTCGTACCCGTCCTCGCCGGGGGCGACGACGTGCTCGAGCAGCGGGATGCCGAAGCCGAGGGTCTTGCCGGTGCCGGTCTTGGCCTGGCCGATGATGTCGTGCCGGGACAGGGCGACGGGCAGCGTCATCGCCTGGATGGGGAACGGGTGCACGATGCCGTGCCCCGCGAGCGCGGCGACGGTCTCGCGCCGGATGTCGAAGTCGACGAACGAGGCGTCGACCGCTTGGACGGAGTGGTGGGCGCGGGACGCGGCCCCGACCGGGGTGGGGACGGCGTCGGCGGCGGTGTGCAGTTCGAGCTCGGTCACGGAGGACCCTTCGGTGCGGCGCGGCGTGGAGCGGCGGCCCCAGCCCGGCGCTTCCCGGACGGGGTCGCGGCATCGTCGCCACGCGAATCTGGCCGGCAGCCGATCGTGGATTTCTCTCGCAGCAACGCCCTGGCGAGCGGTGCGAGGTGGCCATCAGGCCGAGAAGGCTGGACGACCGGGCAACCGATGTACGCGCACAGTCTAGCGGAGGTCGTCGGACGACCGGGGAGAACCGCCGGTGAACGCGCTGGCGGAGCCCACGGGGAGGTCTCTCAGGCACGTCTCGCCGATCATCCGACGACCTGGACGGTAGTCCGAGTGGGGCGTCAGGGGGTTACCATCCCCGAATGGCCCTCCCCACCATGCCCGCTGCCGACACCGCGGACCGGACCGCCGGCATCGAGCTCCTCGGGCTCGCCGCGCAGGTGGAGCACACGCAGTTCACCAGGCTGGCGGCGTACTCGCGGGTGGCGCCCGGCACCGGGCAGCGCCTCGCCCTGGCGCACTGCGCGGCGGAGCGCGTCGAGGCGTGCGACCGGCTCCTGGAGCGCATCACGCAGCTCGGGGGCGACTCGGAGGCCGCGATGGCGTCGTGGACGCACGTGATGGACGGCTTCGACGCCCGTACCACCTCGACCTCCTGGGCCGAGCGGCTGCTGGTGCCGTACATCGGCTACGGCGTCACCGACGACTTCTGCCGGCTGGCTGCGGACGGGCTCGACGACGAGTCGCGCGAGCTGCTGTGCACGGTGATGGCCCAGCAGCCCAGCGCCGCCCTCGCGGTGAGCGAGCTCGACGAGGTGGTGACGCGCGACCACGTGCTGACCGCGAGGCTCGCCCTGTGGGGACGCCGACTCGTCGGCGAGGCGCTGACCGTGGTGCAGTCCGTGCTGGAGCAGAAGCCCGGCCTCGAACCGGTGATCGGCCGGGGGGCGCTGTTCGGCAAGCTGACGGCCGAGCACGCCCGCCGGATGGGCCGGCTGAAGCTCACGGCGTGAGCACCGGCCGGCGCGGCTGCTAGAGCGACCCGAAGCCGACTCGCGCGCGGGCCTCGGCGCCGATCTCGACGTACCCGATGCCGGCCGTCGGGACGATGATGCGCCGGCCGTGGTTGTCCACGAGCTCCAGCGCGGGCTTGCCGGCGAGCGCTGCGGCGACCTCGGCGGCGACCTCGTCGGCGCTCTGGTCGGACTCGAGGGTGATCTCGCGGGGCAGGTCCCGCACGGCAATGGTGATCTCCACGCCCCTGGCCTCCTGTCGTGTGCTGATGGCCCGATCCTAGGTCGTCGTGCTGCCGGCACCCGGATCCGTTCGCCGAGGGGTGAGCACCGCTGTCGGCGCGGCGTGGTGGGATCTCGGCATGGTCTCCACGCTCGCCCGGCCCCGGCTGGCCGCCGCGCCGGTGCGCGGGCCGGGTGCGGCGGTGGCGCTCGACGAGGGTCAGCGCGCGGTCGTGGAGGCGGTGCTGGCCGGGACGGACCCCGCGTTGCTGGTGCTCGGCGCACCCGGCTCCGGCAAGACGACCGTGGCGCTCGAGGCGGTGGTGGCGGCGGGCCAGGCGGGGTTTGCCCCCGGTGACGTGCTGGTGCTCTCCGCGAGCCGCCGGCTGGCCGCCGACCTGCGCGAACGCCTCGCGGCGCGCTGGCCGCACACCGCCGGGCGCCCGCTCGCGCAGACTCCGGCCGCGGTGGCGTTCGCGGTGCTGCGGGCGCGCGCCGCGGCGCTGGGGGAGCCGCCGCCGGTGCTGGTCTCGGGTCCGGAGCAGGACCAGGTGCTGGCCGAGCTGTTGGCCGGGCATGCCGCCGGCGAGGGCGTCGGGATCGAGTGGCCGGCGCACGTGCGCCCCGAGGCACTGACCCTGCGGGCGTTCCGTGACGAGCTGCGCGACCTGCTGATGCGCGCGGCCGAGCGCGGCCTGGCGCCGGAGGACCTCGCGGCGCTCGGCGTGCAGCAGGGCCGCCCGGAGTGGGTGGCCGCCGCGCGGTTGTACGACGAGTACCTCGGCGTGATGTCCCTGCGCACGCTCACCCCGGACCTGGGCCCGCGGCTCGACCCGGCGGTGGTGGTCGACGAGGCGGTGCAGGCGCTCCTCTCCTGGGACGACGAGGTGGAGCGGGTCCCGCGGCCGCGGTGGAGGCTCGTGGTGGTCGACGACCACCACG
>JAEXPS010000021.1 GCA_023438885.1 Actinomycetes bacterium | reverse complement strand
GGGTGGGGGTGGGGGTGGGCGTCAGCCGATCAGGTGGGCGAGAGCCAGCTGGTGCAGGCGCACCAGGCCGTACTCGCGCGCACCGGCGGCGTCGGCGTCGAAGTCCTCACGCGTGGAGCGGTCGGCCAGGAACGCGTCGAACGTCTCGCCCTCGGCCATGGTCGGCACCGACAGGTCGAGCACGCCGGCGTACTTCATGGCCTCGACGACCTCGGGGTCCGCGCGGTACTCGGCGGCCTTGCGAGCGAGCAGCTCGTAGGTCTGGATGTTCGCGGCCGCGGAGTCCCACACGCCCTTGGCACCCTCGGTGCGCGACGGCTTGTAGTCGAAGTGGCGGGCGCCCTCGTAGCGGGGGCCGCCACCCGGGAAGCCGTTCTCCAGCAGGTCGACCGTGAAGAACGCCGACAGCAGGTCGCCGTGGCCGAACACCAGGTCCTGGTCGTACTTCGGGCCGTGCTGGCCGTTGAGGTCGATGTGGAACAGCTTGCCGCAGTACAGCGCCAGGGCCAGGCCGTGCGTGTAGTTGAGCGTCGCCATCTGCTCGTGCCCGGTCTCCGGGTTCAGGCCGACGATGTCGCCGTTGTCCAGGGTGTCGATGAGGGCCAGCGCGTGGCCGATCGACGGCAGGAAGATGTCGCCCCGGGGCTCGTTCGGCTTCGGCTCGAGCGCGATGCGCAGGTCGTAGCCCTTGTGCTTGATGTAGGCGGCGACGGTGTCGATGCCCTCGGCGTAGCGGGCGTGCGCGGCGTAGAGGTCCTTCGAGTTGTCGTACTCGACGCCCTCACGGCCACCCCACATGACGAACGACTGCGCGCCGAGCTCGGCGGCGAGGTCGACGTTGCGCAGCACCTTGCGCAGGCCGAAGCGGCGGATGGAGCGGTCGTTCGACGTGAACGCGCCGTCCTTGAACACGGGGTGGGTGAACGTGTTGGTGGTCACCATCTCGATAACCAGGCCGGTCTCCTCGGAGGCCTTCTTCACCGCGTCGATGCGGGCGCGGCGGTCCGCGTCGTCGGCGTCGAAGGGGAACACGTCGTTGTCGTGGAACGTGAAGCCCCACGCGCCGATCTCGGCGAGCTTGTGGATGGCCTCGGTGGGGTCGAGGACGGGGCGGGTCGGGTCGCCGAACGGGTCCTGCGCCCGCCAGCCGACCGTCCAGAGACCGAACGAGAACTTGAACGCGGGCTTGTCCGCCACAGCAGGTCTCCTCATCGAGAGAGTAGGGGTGGGTGATTAGTTCCCGTCGTGAATTTATGCCGGATGCGCGATAGGGTCAAGCCGTGCCGACCGCGGACGACTCCTGGAGCCAGGCGCGCGCCGGGCGGCGCGGTCCTGTCGGCGTCGCGCGCAGCGAGCACCTGCGGGAGCACAACCTCTCCGTCGCCCTCGCGTACGTCCTGGATGCCACCGAACCGCCCTCGCGCGCGGAGCTCGCGGCGGGCACCGGTTTGGCCCGTGCCTCCGTCACCTTGATCGTCGACCGGCTGCTGCGCGCCGGGATCGTCCGCGAGCTGCTGCCGCGCCCCGCCCAGCGCGCCGGCCGCCCGGCCGTGCCGCTCGCTCCGGCGCAGGGGACGTTCGCGGGCATCGGCATGGAGGTGAACGTCGACTACCTCGGCCTGCGCGCCGTCGACCTGGCCGGTGAGGTCCTCGTCGAGCGCGTCGAGGCCGACGACCTGCGCCGCGGCGACCCGGCCGTCGTGCTCAGGCGGCTGGCGGACATCGCCGAGCAGGCGATCCGGCGGCTGCGCCGCGACGGCGTGCGCGTCGTCGGCACCTCGCTCGCCCTGCCCGGCCTCGTCGACTCCCACCACGGCCCGCTGCGGGTCGCGCCCAACCTCGGCTGGCACGACGTCGACGTCGTCGGCCTGCTCGCCCCCCACCCGGGGTTGGCCGGCCTGCTGCCCGCCCTGGCCAACGAGGCGAACCTCGCCGCTCGCGCCGAGGCGCGTGCCCGCCGCGACGGCGGTGCGCGGCCGAGCTTCGTCTACGTCTCCGGCGAGGTCGGCGTCGGTGGCGCCCTGGTGATCGACGGCGAGATCTTCGGCGGCCGCCACGGCTGGAGCGGCGAGATCGGCCACGTCGTGGTGGACCCCGGGGCGGCGGGCGGCCCGTCGCGCGGCACGCTCGAGGCCCGGGCCGGCCAGGACGCGATGCTGCGCGGTGCCGGTCTGCCCGCGACCGCGACCGTCCAGGACCTCGTCGCCGCCGTGGGTGCCGGCGACCCGCGGGCTCGGTTCGCCGTCCAGTCCGCCGCCCGTGCGCTCGGCGTCACGCTCGCCGGGGTGCTCAACACGGTGGACGTCGACGAGGTGGTGCTCGGCGGCACCTTCGGGCAGCTCTACGCCCTGGTCCACGAGGACGTGCGCCGCGCGCTCGACGAGCTCGTCATCTCCGCCCCCTGGTCCACGCCGGTCGTCAGTGCGCCGCGCGCGGGGCAGTTCCCGGCGATGACCGGCGGCGCGCTCGCCGCCCTGTGGCCGCTGGTCGCGGCGCCGTCGGCATGGTTCGGCACCCCGGCCGGTCAGGCGATCTAGGGCCGCGGCCGGTGCGCACGCTCTGGGTCGGCACATACCCCCCGGCCGGCATCGGCACGCCGGCCGGCCGCGGCGAGGGCATCTACCGCGTCGCCCTTGACCCGGCCACGGGCGCTCTGGGCGAGCCGGTGCGGGTGGTCGAGACACCGGCCCCGTCCTTCGTCGTGCTGCGCGGCGACGTGCTGTACGCGACCGACGAGAGCGACGCGGGTGCGGTCGCCGCGCTCCGGGTGCACGACGACCTCCTCGAGCCCCTCGGCACCGCCCCGTCAGGCGGCACGTACCCCTGCCACCTGCTCGCCGACGACGGCTGGCTGTACGTGGCGAACTACGGGGACGGCGCGCTCGGCGCGCTGCGCCTGGCTCCGGACGGGTCGCTGGTGGCCGACGAGCCTCCGGTGGTGCTCACGCACGCGGGGTCCGGGCCCCACGCCGAGCGCCAGGGCGGGCCGCACGCGCACTTCGTCGCGCTCGCGCCGGGTGAGCACCTGCTCGTCGTCGACCTCGGCACCGACCAGATCCGCCGGTACGCCCGCACGCCGGCGGGCCCGGTGCCCGCGGGGATCGCCGCGGCCTTCCCGCCGGGGACCGGCCCCCGGCACCTGGCCTTCGCGCAGTTGCCGGGCGGTCCGGCGACGGGCGGCTCCCGTGGCGTCCCCGGCGGCGAGTGGTGGGCGTACGTCAGCGGCGAGCTCGACCCGACCGTGCACGCCCTGTCCTGGGACCCGACGACGGACACGGGCACGGTGACCCAAACCCTCCCCGCCCTCCCGACCCTCTCCACCCTCCCCACCCTCCCCACCACGACCCCCCGCCGAACCCGGCAGTTCGGTGCGATCCCGGCAGTCCCAGCTGCCGGTCTCGACACGAACTGCCGGGCTCGCCGAGAGGGCGGAGCGGGGGGAGAGGGGGGAGAGAGGGGAGCGGGAGGAGCGGGGGGAGAGGGAGAGCGTGCTGGCGGCGGGCTCCGCGGAGATCTGCGGGCCGTGTGGGCCGCCGCGGAGGGGGAGGCCTCGCCGTCACATCTGGCGCTCGACGGGGACGAGCTGGTGCTGGCCGTGCGGGGCGCGGGGATGCTGGCGCGGTTCGTCGTCCGCCCGGGCGGACTCGTGGACCGGCGTGCCGACCAGTTGCTGCCGGCATCGACGCCGCGACACTTTGCCGTGGTCGACGGCTGGACCGTCGTCGCGGAGCAGGTGCCGGGCGCCATCACCGTCCTGGACCGCGAGGGAACGGTCGTCTCGTCGGTCCCGGTCCCGTCGGCGGCCAGCGTCGCACCCGGCAACGTCGCCCCGGGCAACGTCGCACCGGCCAGCAGCGCGCCGGTGGAGCCGGAGGCCGCGACTCCCGCGCGCTGAGCATGCCTGACCGGCATGTGGGCGGTAGCCTCCCGCGCATCGGACCGCGGGGAGGCCGCAGATGACGCTCGTCACGCACTGGATCGACGGCAAGCTCGTCCCCGCCTCGGGTGACCGGAGCCTGCCGGTGCTCGACCCGGCGAGCGGAGCGCAGGTCGCGACGGTGGGCCTCGGCACGGCCGGCGACGTCGACCGCGCGGTCGCCTCCGCAGCCGCGGCTGCCGAGGTCTGGGCCCAGACCAGCACCGCCCGCCGCGCCGCCGTGCTGTTCCGGTTCCGCGAGCTGCTGGCCGCCGGGGTCGACGAGCTGGCCGCGATCGTCAGCCGCGAGCACGGCAAGACCATCCCGGACGCCCGGGGGGAGGTGGGCCGCGGCCTCGAGGTGGTCGAGTACGCCTGCGGGGTGCCGAACCTGCTGACCGGCGAGTTCTCGGCGCAAGCGGCGACGGGCATCGACGTGTTCTCGATGCGGGAGCCGCTCGGCGTCGTCGCCGGCATCACGCCCTTCAACTTCCCGGCGATGGTGCCGCTGTGGATGTGCCCCGTCGCCATCGCCGTGGGCAACGCCTTCGTGCTCAAGCCGTCCGAGCGCGATCCGTCGGCGTCCCTGGTCCTCGCTCGGATGTGGCAGGAAGCCGGCCTGCCGGACGGCGTCTTCACGGTGCTGCAGGGCGACCGTGAGGTCGTCGACTCCCTGCTGACCCACCCGGACGTCGCCGCGGTGTCGTTCGTCGGTTCCACCCCCGTGGCACGCCACGTGCACGCCACCGCCACCGCCGCCGGCAAGCGGGTCCAGGCGCTCGGCGGGGCGAAGAACCACGGCGTGGTGCTCGCCGACGCGGACCTCGACGACGCCGCCGAGCAGCTGTCCGCCGCCGCGTTCGGTGCCGCCGGCGAGCGGTGCATGGCGCTCTCCGTCGCGGTGGTCCAGGAGCAGGTGGCCGACGAGCTCGTCGCGCTCCTTGCCGCCAAGGCCCGAGCCGTGACGGTGGCCCGCGGCGACCTGCCCGGCACGCAGATGGGGCCGGTGATCTCGGCGGCCGCCAAGGAGCGGATCGAAGGGCTCGTCACGTCCGGCGAACGCCAGGGCGCCACGGTGGTCGTCGACGGGCGCGGGCTCGTGGTGCCCGGCTGCGAGGGCGGGTTCTTCGTCGGGCCCACCGTCCTGGACCACGTGCGCACGGACCAGGACGTGTACCGCGAGGAGGTGTTCGGCCCGGTGCTGGACGTGGTGCGCGTGCCCGACCTCGACGCGGCGATCGACGTGATCAACGCCAACCCCTACGGCAACGGCACGGCGATCTTCACCGCCAGCGGCGAGGCGGCGCGCACATTCACCCGGCGGGTGCAGGTGGGCATGGTCGGCGTCAACGTGCCGATCCCGGTGCCGGTGGCCTGGCACTCCTTCGGCGGCTGGAAGGCCTCGCTGTTCGGCGAGAGCCACGTCTACGGGCCCGAGGGCGTGCGGTTCTACACGCGCGGCAAGGTGGTGACGCAGCGCTGGCCCCACCGGGAGGCCCCCGCCGCCGCGTCGTTCCACTTCACGCCGGACGCGCAGAAGTAGCCCCGGCGCCGCGGGTGCCGACAGTAGACGTTTCAAGGACTGAAGGCCCGCGCCCTCCCAGCACGCGTACGGCAGACAATGTCCCGGTGAGCCTTCAGCACGCCCCCCGCGTGGCGATGCTGTCCGTCCACACCTCCCCGCTGGAGCAGCCCGGCACGGGCGATGCGGGCGGCATGAACGTGTACGTCCTCGAGCTGTCGCGGGCGCTCGCCACCCGCGGGGTGCGCGTCGAGGTGTTCACCCGCGCCACGTCGTCCGAGCAGCCCGAGACCGTGGTCCTCGAGGGGTACGACGCCCACGGGCGCCTGCTGGCGCCCGACGACGCCCGCGCCGTGCTGCGCGCCGACATCGTCCCGGCCGGTGTCACTCCGCCGGTGCTGGTGCACCACGTGCCGGCCGGTCCGTTCGAGGCGCTGGCCAAGGAGGAGCTGCCGGGCGTGCTGTGCGGCCTGGCCGCCGGCGCGCTGCGCCACGAGGCCGCCCGCGCTCCGGGCTGGTACCAGGTGGTCCACTCCCACTACTGGCTGTCAGGCCAGGTGGGCCTGGTCGCCGCGGGTCGGTGGGAGGTGCCGCTGGTCCACACCGCGCACACGCTGGCCCGGGTCAAGAACGCCGCGCTCGCTCCCGGCGACGCCCCCGAGCCCGAGCTGCGCATCGCCGGCGAGGTGGCCGTGGTGGCCGCCGCGGACGCCCTGGTCGCCAGCACCCCCGCGGAGGCGCGCGAGCTCGTCGAGCACTACGGCGCCGACCCGGCCAAGGTGCACGTGGTCGAGCCGGGGGTGGACCTGGACCGGTTCCGGCCCGGCGGCCCGGACGCCCGCGCCGAGGCTCGCGCCCGGCTCGGCCTGCCGCGGCACCGGCCGATCGTGCTCTTCGCCGGACGGGTCCAGCCGCTCAAGGCGCCCGACGTCCTGGTGCGAGCCCTCGGCGTGCTGCGCGCCACCGGGCGGGCGGTGCCGCTGCTCGTGGTGCTCGGCGGGCCGAGCGGCCGGGCCACGGCCGTCCACGACCTCAAGGCGCTCGCCGCGACGCTCGGCGTCGCCGGTGACCTCGTCGTCCACCCACCGGCGGCACGCACCGACCTGGTGCGCTGGTACCACGCGGCCGACCTGGTGGCGATGCCCTCCCGGAGCGAGTCGTTCGGCCTGGTCGCGGCCGAGGCGCAGGCCAGCGGCGTGCCCGTGGTCGCGGCGGCGGTCGGCGGGCTGAAGACGATCGTCGACGACGGGGTCTCCGGCAAGCTGGTCCCCGGCCACGATCCCGCGCTCTGGGCGGACGTCCTGGCCGCCGCGCTCGCGGACGACGACCGCCGCGCCCAGTGGGCCGCGCACGCACGGGCCGCCGCCGAGCGGTTCGGCTGGGACGCCGCCGCCGACCAGGTGCTCAAGGTCTACGACGTCGCCGCCGAGGCCCGCAGGACGAGCTGACCGGGGGGACGCTCGTCCCCGGCGCCCCTCGCCGGGCTGCGGCAGGATGGGCGCCATGACCTACACCCTCGTGCTGCTCCGCCATGGCGAGAGCGAATGGAACGCGAAGAACCTGTTCACCGGCTGGGTGGACGTCGCACTGTCGGAGAAGGGCGTGGCGGAGGCCTCCCGCGGCGGGAAGCTGCTCAAGGAGGCCGGCATCCTGCCGGACGTCGTGCACACCTCGCTGCTGCGGCGCGCGATCAGCACCGCGAACCTCGCCCTCGACGCCGCGGACCGGCACTGGATCGACGTGAAGCGCTCCTGGCGCCTCAACGAGCGTCACTACGGTGCGCTCCAGGGCAAGGACAAGAAGCAGATTCGCGACGAGTACGGCGACGAGCAGTTCATGCTCTGGCGCCGCTCGTACGACGTGCCGCCGCCGGACATCGAGCTCGGCTCCGAGTTCAGCCAGGACGGCGACCCGCGCTACGCCGGTGAGCCGATCCCGCGCGCCGAGGCGCTCAAGCAGGTGCTCGAGCGGGCGCTGCCGTACTGGCACTCCGACCTGGTGCCGGACCTGCAGGCGGGCAAGACCGTGCTGGTCGCCGCGCACGGCAACTCGCTGCGCGCGATCGTCAAGTACCTCGACGACGTCGACGACTCGACCATCGCCGGCCTCAACATCCCGACCGGCATCCCGCTCGTCTACCACCTGGACGAGGAGACGCTGAAGCCCACCAACCCGGGCGGCACCTACCTCGACCCCGAAGCTGCGGCTGCCGCCATCGCCGCGGTCGCCAACCAGGGCAAGTAGCCCCTGGCCCGGCCGGCACGCCGCCCGACGAGGGCGGTTGCCGAGCGAGCAGTGCCCGACGAAGGCGCCGCGTCCCCTGCCCGGACC
>JAEXPS010000247.1 GCA_023438885.1 Actinomycetes bacterium | reverse complement strand
GCAGGGCGGTGGTGGCCAGGCGGGGGGCGGCCGGCGCGACGGGTGCCTCGGCGGCCTCCTCGACGACGACCTCCTCCGGCGCCTCGTCCTCCGCCGGTTCCTCGACCGGGGCCTCGGCCACCTCGTCGACCGGAGCCTCGACGGCAGGTGCCTCGACGGCCGGCGGCTCCTCGATCACCGGCTCGGGCGCGGCGACCGGCTTGCGGCTGCGGCTCGCTCGCTTGCGCGGGGCGGGAGGTGCCGTCTCGGACGCCGCGGTCGCCTCCACGGCGGCGGCCGTGGCCTCGTCGGACGGTGCCGTGGCCTCGACGGCCGACTCGGCCGGCGCGGCGGCTGCGGCGGGGCGGGTGGCGCGGCGGCGGCGGGGCTTGGCTGCCGCCCCGTCGGCCGGTGACTCGGTGCTGGCGTCAGGGGTGTTCTCGGGGGTCACGCTGGGTGCTCCTGGGTGCCCGGCGGCTCACCGTGCCCACACTGTCACGGTGCCGCTCGGGCCGGTCGGTCGTCGCTCGCGCACCTGGCGTGGCGACGGAAGTCGTCGGTGTCGCCGCGGCCCCCGCGGTCCGGCGCCATCGCCTGCGGTGCCCGCCCCGGTGCGGCTCCGATCGGGAGCCGGCTGGGGCGGAGCGGCGGCTGGCGCGCTCGACGCGCTTCGGAGCTGCGGCCCTGCTGGATCGGGGGCGGTGTGGAACGCCCCCTCGCCGCGGTCAGTATCGCACACGCGGTCGTCGGCGCCAGGCGCTGGGCACCGGCGAGCCGCCGTGGCCGAGGATGTCGGAACGGACGTTCGACTGCCCTCGGGTCGGGACTAAAGTCGCAGAAGGCCCAGGTCCATCGTCCTACCGTCTGCTCAAGCAGGTCAGGGCGGACCTGCGCCGATGTCCACCGCGACCAAGTACGGAGAGATCCTCGTGGCAGCTGATGCACTCGATCTGGCCCGCTGGCAGTTCGGTGTGACGACGATCTACCACTTCATCTTCGTCCCGCTGACGATCGGGCTGTCGACCCTCGTCGCGATCATGCAGACCCTCTGGGTGCGCACGGCCGACAAGAAGTGGCTCAAGCTGACCAAGTTCTTCGGCAAGCTGCTGCTGATCAACTTCGCCATCGGGGTCGCCACCGGCATCGTGCAGGAGTTCCAGTTCGGCATGAACTGGAGCGAGTACTCGCGCTTCGTCGGCGACGTGTTCGGCGCCCCGCTCGCGATGGAGGCGCTGGTCGCGTTCTTCGTCGAGTCGACGTTCCTCGGGCTGTGGATCTTCGGCTGGGACAAGCTGCCCAAGCGGGTGCACCTGGCGATGATCTGGCTGGTCGCCGCCGCCTCGACGGTCTCCGCCTACTTCATCCTCACGGCCAACTCCTGGATGCAGCACCCGGTCGGCGCCGAGTTCGACCCCGAGACCGGGCGCGCGCAGATGGTGGACCTCGTCGCGGTGCTGACGAACCCGACGGTGCTGGCGGCGTTCCCGCACACCATCGGCGCGGCGTTCCTCACCGCCGGCACGTTCGTCGCCGCGGTGTGCGCGTGGTGGATGGTGCGCCTGGTGCGCGCGGGCGACGGCGAGAAGGCGAGCTCGGTCTACCGCCCGGGCCTGCAGCTGGGCCTGGTGACGATGGTGATCGCCGCCGTGATCGTGGGGCTGTCCGGCCACTGGCAGGGCCAGCTGATGTACGAGCAGCAGCCGATGAAGATGGCCGCCGCCGAGGCGCAGATGGAGACCGCCTCCGGCGTGCCGTTGACCCTTCTGGCGATCGGCGACCTGTCGAACGACCCCGACTCCGTGCGCCACTTCTTCCAGATCCGCGGCGTCACCAGCTTCCTGGCCACCAACCGCTGGGATGCCGAGCTGCCGGGCGTCAACGACCTCCAGCGGCTCTACGAGGAGCGCTACGGCGCCGGGATCGACTACATCCCGAACCTGGCGGTGACGTTCTGGTCGTTCCGGCTGATGATCGGGCTGGCGGGGTTCGCGGCGCTGCTCGCGCTGCTCGCCCTGTGGCTGACCCGCCAGGGCCGGGTCTCCGGGAACCCGTGGCTGTCGCGTGCGGCGGTGTGGGCGCTGCCGACGATCTTCGCTGCCTCGTCGGCCGGCTGGATCTTCACCGAGATGGGTCGCCAGCCGTGGGTGGTGGCGCCCAACCCGCAGGGCGTCGACATGGTGTGGCAGCTGACGATGCGCGGCGTCTCGCAACAGGTGGGCCCGACGGCGGTGATCCTGTCCCTGACGCTGTTCACCCTGCTCTACGGGGTGCTCGCGGTCGCCTGGTACCGGCTGATGCACCGCTATGCGATCGGCGGCGTCGAGGACGACCCGGTCGACCCCAGCCCGGACAACCCCGCCAACCGGACGGACGAGGCCGACAAGCCCCTGTCCTTCGCGTACTGATCCGGAGCCCCGACATGAGCCACGAGACCCTGCAGATCATCTGGTTCGTCCTCATCGCCGTGCTGTGGACCGGCTACCTGGTCCTGGAAGGCTTCGACTTCGGCGTCGGCATGCTGCTGCCGTTCCTGCCGAAGGACGAGCGCGAGCGGCGCCTGGCGATCAACACCGTCGGCCCGCTGTGGGACGGCAACGAGGTGTGGCTGCTCACGGCGGGAGGCGCGACGTTCGCCGCGTTCCCCGAGTGGTACGCCACCTTGTTCTCGGGCGCCTACGTGGCGCTGCTGATCATCCTGCTGGCGCTGATCGTGCGGATTGTCTCCTTCGAGTGGCGCGGCAAGATCACGTCGCCACGCTGGCAGAGGAGCTACTACTGGGGCCTGGTGGTGGGCTCCTGGGTGCCGGCCGTGCTGTGGGGCGTGGCGTTCGGCAACCTGGTCGCCGGCCTGAAGATCGAGCCGGTGACCACCACGATCAGCAACGTCGACGGTGAGGTGACCCGCACCACGCTGCAGTACACCGGGACGTTCTGGGACCTGCTGACCAACGGCAACGGGTTCGCGCTGTTCACCGGAGTCCTGACGGCCGTGGTGTTCCTGGCGCACGGTGCGATCTTCCTGTCGCTGAAGACCGCCGGTCCCTTCCAGGCCCGTTCCGCGGTTGCCGCCCACCGGCTGGCGCTGGTCGCCCTCGGCGTCGGTGCCGTCTGGGCGATCTGGCTGCAGCTGGCGTACTCGGACAAGATGTGGACATGGGCGCCCCTCGTCGTCGCGGCGCTGGGCCTGGCGGCCTCGGCGTGGTTCACGCGCGTGCGCTCCGAGGGCAAGGCGTTCGCCGCCTCGGCCGTGGCGATCGTCGCGGCGGTGGTGCTGATCTTCGGGTCGCTGTTCCCGAACGTCATGCCCTCGAACGTCGACCCGGACTTCTCGTTGACGATCCACAACGCGTCGTCGTCGGCCTACACCCTGACGTTGATGAGCTGGGTCGCGCTCGTGATGACGCCGATCGTGCTGGCCTACCAGGCATGGAGCTACTGGGTGTTCCGCAAGCGGATCGCGGTGCAGCACATCCCGGACCACGACCACGTGACGTTCGCCGACCCGCGCGTGGACGTCAACGTCGTCAAGTGACCCCGGTGGCGGTGTGAAGCCGCTCGACCCTCGTCTGCTGCGGTACGCGCGCTCGGCCAGGGGGTACCTCACCCTGACCGTGGCGCTGGGCATCACCCTGGCTGCGCTCGTCGTCGCGCAGGCGCTGCTGCTGGCCACCGCCCTGGGCCGCGCCGTGCACGACGGCGCGACGCTGCCGATCCTCGCTCCCCTCGCGGCGTGGCTGGTGGTCGTGGTCGTCGCACGCGCCACCGTCACCTCGGTGCAGGAGCGGTTCGCCCACCGGGCGGCGACGAAGGCCGTCGGCGAGCTGCGCGCGGGGGTGGTGGCCCACGCCGTGGAGCTGGGGCCGCGCTGGCTCGCCTCCGGGCGAGGCCCCGAGGTGGTCACGCTGGCCACCCGTGGACTCGACGCCCTGGAGCCGTACTTCGTCCGGTACCTGCCCCAGCTGGTGCTCTCCGCCACGGTGACGCCGGCGACGATCCTCGTCATCCTCGGCCAGGACTGGGTGTCCGCCGCGATCGTCGTCGGCACGCTCCCGTTGGTGCCGCTCTTCATGGTGCTGATCGGCCGCATGACGCAGGGCCGCTCCGAGCGCGGGCTGGCGGCGATGGGGCGGCTGGGGTCGCAGGTGCTCGACCTGCTGGCCGGCCTGCCGACCCTGCGTGCCTTCGGCCGCGAGGCCGGCCCCGCGGCCCGCGTGCGGGCGCTCGGCGACGCCCACCGGCGCGCGACGATGGGCACGCTGCGCATCGCCTTCCTCTCGGGCATGGTGCTCGAGCTGCTCACCACCCTCTCGGTGGCGCTGGTCGCCGTGTCGATCGGCCTGCGGCTGGTCAACGGCGGGCTCGACCTCGTCACCGGGCTGGCGGCGCTGATCCTCGCGCCCGAGGTCTACCTCCCGCTGCGCCAGGTCGGCGTCCAGTTCCACGCCTCGACGGACGGCGTCGCGGCGGCCCAGGCGGCGTTCGCGGTGATCGAGGAGCCCACGGCCGAGGCCGGCACCGTCCCCTGCCCGCCCCTGGGCGGCGCGACGCTGCGCCTGCGCGGTGTCGGCGTGCGGTCGTCGGGCGGGCTGACCCCGAGCGGCCTGGACCTGACGCTGGAGCCGGGCCGCGTGACCGCGCTCGTCGGGCCCAGCGGGGCAGGCAAGACCACCACCGTCGAGGTGCTGCTGGGGCTGCTGCGGCCCGACGAGGGGACGGCGGAGCTCCTCGCGCCCGGGGCCGGGCCGGTGCCGCTGGCGGCTCTGGACCCGGCGACCTACTGGCCCCAGGTGGCGTGGCTGCCCCAGCGGCCGGTGCTCGAGCCGGGGACGCTGCGCGATCTCGTGGGCGGGGCGTCCGACGAGGCTCGGGCTGCCGCCGCCGCCCGCACGGGGCTGGACGCCGTGGTCGCCGACCTGCCCGATGGCTGGGACACCGAGCTGGGGCACGGCGGAGCCGGGCTGTCGGTGGGCCAGCGCCAGCGGGTGGCCCTGACCCGGGCCCTGCTCTCACCGGCACCGCTGGTGGTGCTCGACGAGCCCACCGCCCACCTCGACGCCGCCGGCGAGCGCGTGGTGCTGGCCACCGTGGAGGCGATGCGCGAGGCCGGCCGCACGGTGCTGCTGGTGGCCCACCGCCCGTCCCTGGTCGCGACCGCCGACGCGGTGGTGACGGTCCACTCCACCCCCACCACCTTCGCCGAGCCCGGCAGTTCGCGCCGAGCCCGGCAGTCCGGAGTGCCGGGCTCGACATCAACTGCCGGGCTCGGCGAGGGGGTGGTGCGATGAACGCGCCGCGCGGGACGTTGCGCCGGGCGGTGCGGCTGCTGGGGCTCGACCCTCGGCGGGTGGCGCTGGCCGTGCTCGTCGGCACGCTGGCGCTCGGCTGCGCGGTGGCGCTGGCCGCAGTCTCGGCGTGGCTGATCGCGCGGGCGTCGCAGATGCCGCCGGTGATGCAGCTGACCATCGCCACGGTGGCGGTGCGGGCGTTCGGCATCGGCCGCGGCGTGCTGCGCTACGTCGACCGGCTGGTGTCCCACGACGTCGCCCTGCGCGGCATGACGAACCTGCGGACCACCCTCTACGAGCGGCTTGCCGCCGGGCGGCCCGAGGCGACGCTGCGACTGCGCCGGGGCGACCTGCTGGCCCGGGTCGGTGCCGACGTCGACGCGGTGGGCGACGTGGTGGTGCGCGGGCTGATGCCCGCCGCGGTGGCGCTCGCCCTCGGCGTCGGCACGGTCACCGCAATGGCGTTCTTCTGGCCGCCGGCCGCCCTCGCGTTGGCGTTGTGCCTGCTGCTGGCAGGTGTGGTGGCGCCGCTGCTGGCGGCCCGGGGCGCCCGGCTGGCCGAGCGGCGGGCGGTCGCGGCCCGCGCC
>JAEXPS010000163.1 GCA_023438885.1 Actinomycetes bacterium | reverse complement strand
CGCCCACCGCGACCGCCCCGGCCCCATCACGGCCCGGTTCGTACTATCAACTCTGCGCTGGCGGTGGGGGGAGATCGAGGAGGGGGCGCCGGGCGTGAGGTCTTGCGTCAACTTGGGTTGACATTCGGAGGGTGTCAACGTAGGTTGACATGCATGTCCGAAGCGCTGCTGGCCGCCGCCGGCGACCACCCCCACGAAGGCCTGCGCGCCGTGCGATCCCTGCGCGAGCTCGCCGACCGCCTCGAGGCGCTCCAGGTGGAGCGCGCCCGGGACCTCGGCTGGTCGTGGCAGGAGATCGCCGAGGCGCTCGGGGTCACCAAGCAGGCGGTCCACAAGAAGTACGGCAGGAGGCTGTAGATGTTCGAGCGGTTCACCAAGGAGGCCCGCGCGGCCGTCATCACGGCTCAGACCGTGGCCCGCGACGCCGGCTCGCGCTCCATCGACACCCGGCACCTGCTCGTGGTGCTCGCCACCGGGCCGGACCCGGTGCCCGCGGCCCTGCGCTCGGTCGGGGTCGACCCGGACACCCTCGCGGCCCGGATCCGTGACGACCTGCGCGCCGGCGGCCTCGACGCCGAGGCGCTCGCCTCGCTGGGCATCGACCTCGACTCGGTCCGGGCACGCACCGAGTCGGTGTTCGGCGAGGGCGCACTCGCACGCGCCGGGCGCCGCGGCGGCAAGGGCCACATCCCGTTCACGCCGGACGCGAAGAAGGCACTCGAGCTCGCGCTGCGCGAGGCCGTGCGGCTCGGGTCGTCGGGCATCGACGGCAGCCTGCTGCTCCTGGGGATCCTCCGCGCGACAGGCAGCCCGGGCGAGCGTGCACTCTGGCGGGCGCTGGCCGAGGCGGGCACGGACACGCCTGCGCTCCGCGCTGCCGTGGAGCAGTCCCGGGCAGCCTGACGAGGGCCGCCACGCGGTCCCGTAGCGCGCACGCGACCGCGTGGCGCGGCGACCGCCTGCGGGCTCGGCCTACAGGCTCGGCCTACAGCTTGGTGACGGGGCTGAACCGCAGCAGCAGCCGCTTGGTGCCCGCCGAGCCGAAGTCCACCTTCGCCACCGCGTTCTGGCCGGCACCCTCGAGCGCGACGACCGTGCCGAGCCCGTAGGCGTCGTGGGTCACCCGGTCGCCCACGTCCAGGCTCGGCACGTCCGCGCGCGGCTTGGCGGAGCCGAAGGTCGCGCCCGTGCTCGGCAGCGGCGCGTTGGGCTCGTCGGCCCGCCGCCTGGTCACCGGGCCCGACGACGAGCCCGACCAGCCGCCGCGGCCGGTGCCGAAACCGGAACCCCAGCCGCCGCGGATCGCCGACGTCGAGGACTCTCGGCGCCGCCAGTCGATCAGCTCGTCGGGCAGGTCGGCGAGGAACCGGCTCGGGGGAAACTCGTTCGGCACGCCCCACGCCGTACGGACCGCCGCACGCGAGATGTACAGCCGCTCGCAGGCCCTCGTCAGTCCCACGTAGGCCAGCCGGCGCTCCTCCTCGAGCTGCTGGGAGTCGGACAGCGAGCGCACGTGCGGGAACGTGCCGTCCTCGAGGCCGGTGAGGAACACCACCGGGAACTCCAGGCCCTTGGCCGTGTGCAGCGTCATGAGGGTGACGACACCGGGGTCGGGCCCCACCGGGCCGTCGTCGCCGCCGTCCGGCGTCGGGATCTGGTCGGAGTCCGCCACCAGCGACACCCGCTCCAGGAAGTCGACGAGGTCGCCCTCCGGGTCCGACTCCTCGAACTCGCTGGCCACGGCATGCAGCTCGGCGAGGTTGTCGACGCGCGAGGCGTCCTGCGGGTCCTCGGAGTCGCGCAGCTCGGCCAGGTATCCGGAGCGGTCCAGCACCGCTCCCAGCACGGTGGCCGGCCCGGACTCGCCGGCAAGCTCTCGCAGGCCCGCGAGCAGGTCCCGGAACGCGGCGAGGCCCACCAGGGCACGCGTGCCGAGCCCGGGCACCTCGTCGAGCCGCTCCAGGGCGGCCCCGAACGAGAGGCGCTCGCGCTCCGCGAAGGCCGCCACCATCGCCTCGGAGCGCTCGCCCAGCCCACGCTTCGGCACGTTGAGCACGCGGCGCAGGTTCACGTCGTCGTCCGGGTTGGCGATGGCGCGCAGGTAGGCGATCGCGTCCTTGATCTCACGCCGCTCGTAGAAGCGCGTGCCGCCGACCACCTTGTACGGCAGCCCGACGCGGACCAGCACCTCCTCGATGGCCCGCGACTGGCTGTTGGTGCGGTAGAACACCGCGACGTCGCCGGGTCGCACGCCCGAGGAGTCGCCGAGGCGGTCGATCTCCTCGGCGACGAACCGCGCCTCCTCGCGCTCGTCGTCCGCGACGTAGGCGACGATCTGGGGGCCCGCTCCGGAGTCGGTCCACAATCGCTTCGGCTTGCGGTCCGGGTTCTTGGCGATGACCGCGTTCGCCGCCGTCAGGATGGTCTGCGTCGAGCGGTAGTTCTGCTCCAGCAGGATCGTCGAGGCGTCCGGGTAGTCGGCCTCGAACTCCAGGATGTTGCGGATCGAGGCACCGCGGAAGGCGTAGATCGACTGGTCGGCGTCCCCGACGACGGTCAGCTCGGCGCGCTCCACGCCGTCCGAGCCGTCGCCCACCAGGGAGCGAACCAGCACGTACTGCGCGTGGTTGGTGTCCTGGTACTCGTCGACCAGCACATGCCGGAACCGGCGGTGGTAGTGCTCCGCCACCGCCGGGAACGCGTTGAGCAGGTGCACCGTGGTGCCGATGAGGTCGTCGAAGTCGAGGGCGTTCGCCTGGCGCAGCCGTGCGGTATATCGGGTGTAGACGTCCGCCAGCGCCGAGTCGAACGAGTTGTCCCCGTGGCGCGCGGCGAACGCCTCAGCGTCCACCAGCTCGTCCTTGAGGTTCGAGATGCGCGCCGCCAGCGCCTTGGCCGGGTACTTCTTCGGGTCCAGATCCAGCTCGCGGGCCACGAGCGTCAGCAGCCGTTGGCTGTCCGCCGCGTCGTAGATGGAGAACGACGAGCGCAGGCCCAGCGTCGCGGCCTCGCGGCGCAGGATCCGCACGCACGCCGAGTGGAAGGTGGAGACCCACATCCGGTTCGCGGCGGGGCCGACGAGCGACGCGACCCGCTCGCGCATCTCCGCGGCGGCCTTGTTGGTGAACGTGATGGCGAGGATCTCCCCCGGCCGGGCCCGCTTGGTGGCCAGCAGGTAGGCGATGCGGTTGGTGAGCACCCGCGTCTTGCCCGAGCCCGCTCCGGCGACGATGAGCAGCGGCCCACCCTCGTGCAGCACGGCCTGCCGCTGCTGGGGGTTGAGGCCCTCGAGCAGGGCGCGCTCGTCGGCCGCGGTGTCGCGCTCCGGGGCGAGCGTGGGTTCGGCCCAGTCGTCCCCGCGCGGCGGGACGACGAGGGGCAGGCCGGAGGGATCACCGGTGTGCAGGGGACCTCGGCTGGGGTGCTCGAACAGCGACGTCATGGCCCCCTCAGAGTAGGTGACGGCACCGACGCCCGAGCCTCGCCGTCCACCGCCGACCCTCGCCGTCCACCGCCGACCACCGCCGTTCACCGCAGGAACAGGCCCGCCACCCACGCCACCGCGACGACCAGCGCACCGGCAAGCTCGATCGCGATCGTCAGGCCCGAGGCCTTCATCGCCCGCACCGTCGAGGCCCACGCCGGCCGGTGCGCGCGCAGCCGGATGCGCTCGACCAGGTACACCGCCAGCGGGAAGCCGAGGAACACCCCCACCACGGGCACGACGAAGAACCCGATCAACCCGCCGACCCCACCCCAGACCAGCGTGGAGGTGGGCACTCCGCCCCGCTGGAGGTAACGCCCGGCGACGAGGAGCTTCACCACCTGCGCGGCCGCGGTGACGAGAACGGCGATCGCCGCGACGGTCCAGCCCACGGGCCCGCGGACGATCAGCCCCCAGGCCAGCACGGCGCCGCCCACCAGGAAGGCGCCCGGCAGCACCTGGATCACGACGCCGACGAGCCCGGCGGCAACCCCCAGCCCGACGAGCAGGGTCAGCCCGTCGAGCCAGTCGACCATCAGTGCCAGATCGCCGCGACGCCGACGTTGATGACGGTGAGGCTCAGGATCGTGACGAGCAGCGCCTTGCCCACGTGGTCCGGCTTACGGTGGCCGAACCAGGTGAGGGCGACGATCGCCGCGGCCACGATCAGCTTCGTCGCGACCCAGGCCGGGTCGAGCTTGCGGGCGGTGTCCAGCCACACCTCGTGGACCAGCACCGCCAGGACACCCGCGACCAGGGCCGTCAACGCCGCGTGGAACGCGCCGGCGTAGAGCTTCGACTCCTTGAGCCCCGCGAGCGTCGACCCGAGCACGATCGCCCAGCACAGGAAGTGGACGAAGAGCAGGACGTGGTACAGGACCGTCATGCCCGCAGCCTACGGACGTGCGAGACGAACGGCCTACAGCAGGCGACGAGCCGCCGCCCAGCGTGTCAGCTCGTGACGGCTCGACAGCTGGAGCTTGCGGAGCACGGCCGACACGTGGGTCTCCACGGTCTTGATCGAGATGAACAGCTCGGTGGCGACCTCCCGGTAGGAGTACCCCCGGGCGATCAGGCGCATCACCTCGCGCTCGCGTGCGGAGAGGCGGTCGAGCTCGTCGTCCCCCGTGGCCACGTCGCCGGCGGCGGTGCCGAACGCGTCGAGGACGAAGCCGGCCAGGCGCGGGGAGAACACCGCGTCCCCCGAGGCGACGCGGACCACGGCATCCGCGAGCGCGGCCCCGTCGATCGCCTTCGTCACGTAACCGCGCGCCCCGACACGGATCACGCCGACGACATCCTCGGCGGCGTCGGAGACCGACAGCGCCAGGAAGCGGACGTCCGCCAGGAGGTCGGTGCAGCGACGGATCACCTCGGTGCCGCCGCCGCCGTCGCCGCCGGGCAGGTGGACGTCCAGCAGCACCACCGGAGGCCGCAGCCGGTGGATCACCTCCACCGCCTCGTCGACGTTCTCCGCCTCGCCGACCACGTGCACCCGCGCGTCGAGGGAGGCGCGCACGCCGGCGCGGAACATGTTGTGGTCGTCGACGAGCACCACGTCGACGGGGATCACCGGGTTGCTCACGTCTCCTGCTCCTTCACGCCGGCCGGCGCCGTCGCGCCGGTGCTCTGCTGCTCCTGAGGGCACGGCCCGGTCGGCACGACGAGGTGCACCTCGGTGCCGCGCCCCGGCCTGCTCGTGACGGTCGCCGTCCCGCCGCGGCGCTCCACCCTGCCGATGATCGACCCGCGCACGCCGAACCTGTCGGCGGGGATGTCGTCGATGTCGAACCCGTCGCCGCGGTCGCGGACGAACACCTCGACCTGCTCGTCGCCCACCTCGAGGTAGAGGGAGTAGGGCGGCTTGCCGTGGGCCACGGCGTTGACCAGCGCCTCGCGCGTCGCGGCGAGCAGCGCCGTGGTGCCGTCGTCCGGCGCGCGGTCGCCGACGACCACGAGGTCGATCGCCACCGCCTCGCCGCTGGGCCCGGTGCGGGTGTCCTCGACCTCGGCGACGACCGCCCGCAGCTCGGCCGCGACGGACGTCCCTGGCTCCGCGCGGTCGGAGTACAGCCACTCGCGCAGCTCGCGCTCCTGGGCGCGCGCCATGCGCGCCACCTCCCGGGGGTCGTCGGCCCGCGCGCGGATGATCGCGAGCGTCTGGAGCACGGAGTCGTGCAGGTGGGCGGCGATGTCGGCGCGCTCCGACTCCCGCGCCCGCGCCGCCCGTTCGTCGCCCAGCTCGCGGGCCAGGCGCAGCCACCACGGGGCCAGCACGAGTGCCACACCCGCGAGCACCGCGACGGAGGCGACCACCGCCCAGCCCAGCATGGCGGGCTCGATGCCCTCGCCGGAGACCTCGGTGACCAGCAGCAGCACCCCCACGCCCGCCAGGAGCAGGCCGCCGCAGACCCGCAGGATCGCCTGCACCCGGCCGCCGGTGCGCGCCGAGGCGCGGCCCCGCACCACCACGTCGAGCTGGCTCCACGCCAGCAGCAGGCCGGCGACGAGCACCAGCACGGGGACGAGCCAGCCGAGGTCCGCGTTGCGCTGCTCCCGCGACAGCAGCAGGGCGGCGGCCAGGAGCAGCAGCATGCCGCCGACGAGCACCTCGGGCCCGATGCGCCGCAGCCCTAGGCGCTGGCCGTCCTGGCGGCGTGCCAGGCGGCCGAGCGCCGCGGGGCGGGACGCACCCGCGGCCTCCGCCGGGTCGCCCGCCGGGACGGTGAGCCAGAGGAACACGTAGAGCACCGGGCCGACGAGCGCCAGCGGCGTGAGCGCGACGAACACGAGACGCGCCATGCCCACGGAGACGTCGAGGTGCGCCGCCAGCCCGAGGGCGACCCCGCCGATGACACGGCCCTGCTCGGGCCGGCGCAGCGGAAGGCGCGCCGGCGGTGGCATGGTGCCCAGCTCCTCCGTCACGGGTCGATCGAAACATGTCCGGAGCGCCGACACACCTGTCTGCGGGGAGGACCAGGGTCAGGATCAGGGGACGAAGGGCCGACTCATGTCACCTGATCAGGGTCGCTTCAGGGAGACACCCGATGGTGCCGGGCACCCGTGACTCGGCAGGATCGATGCCATGAGCAACCAGACCCCCACCGGCGACGGGCCCCTCCCGCCCACGGCGCCCCCGCCGGGAGCGCCGGGCACGGCGGGCGGCCCGCCTGTGAACGGCTTCTTCGCCAAGATCCGCAGCATCGGCCTGTACCGGTCCGAGGACCGCTGGATCGGTGGCGTCGCCGGCGGTGTCGCCGCTCGCTTCGGCCTCGACCCCCTCCTGGTGCGCGGACTCTTCGCGGTCAGCGTGCTGCTCGGCGGGTTCGGTTTGGCGCTCTACGCCATCGGGTGGGCGCTGCTCCCCGAGCAGCGTGACGGCCGCATCCACATCGAGGGCCTGACGCTCGGCCACCCGGACATCGCGCTGCTCGGCTCGCTGGGCATGCTGGTCGCCGGGCTGAGCTTCGGTTCCGTGCGCCTGTGGCCGGTGCAGGTGCCCGGAGTCATCCAGGCGATGTTCTGGCTGGGCGCCATGGCGCTCGCGATCGTCCTGGTCGCGACGCTGATCTCACGGCGCTCCGGCCAGCCTCGGCCGTACGCCGCGCCGCCGAGCACCCCGCCGCGAGCGCCGTTCCAGCCCCCTGCGCCGGGGTCGCCCGCTCCGGCCCCAGCGCCCTACCGCGCTCCTGCCGCTCCCTACGGCGGCCCTGCCGCACGAGTGCCGGGGCCGACCTCCGCCGCCGCCTACCCCCCACCAGGAGCACCGATCACCATGTCCGTGCCGCCCACCGCCCCGCCGCCCCGCCCGCCGGTGCCGCCGTACCAGGCACCGCCGGCACAGCCGTACCGCTACGTCGCGGCACCGCCGCAGCCGCCGCTGCCGGTGGTGCCGAAGCCGCGGCGCCGCGGCCCGGGCAGCGCGATCGTCGGCATCACCGTCGCCCTGAGCCTGTTCGTCATCGCGGGCGTCCTCATCGCCCAGCGCGCCGGCTGGCTCGACCGCCCCACGCTGGCCACGGCAGCCGCGCTGATCGTCGTCATCTTCGGCGTCGCGATCATCGTCGCCGGTCTGCTCGGCCGTTCGAGCGGGGTGCTGAGCTTCCTCGCGGTGGTGGCGGTTCTCTTCGCGATCCCGACGGCGTTCGCCGCGCGGGCCGACTGGACCCCCTGGAACCACAATCCGAACGCGATCCACGTCGGCGCCGGCACCACCGCGATCACGGACCCGGCCCAGGCTGCGAACGGCGTGCAGGTGGGCTGGGGCGACGCGACGGTCGACCTGACCGGCGTGCCGCTCGAGGAGAACCAGCGGCTCACCGTGCCCATCCGGATGAACGGCGGCGACCTGACGATCCTCGTGCCCGAGGGTGTGCGCGCCTCGGCGACCGTCGACCTGCTCGCCGGCCAGGCGACGTGGCGCGTCGGCTCCGACAACACCAGCGTCAGCGGCTTCGCCGTCAGTGACCAGGCGTTCGGCGACGCCACGGGCGACGAGCTGCGGCTCGACGTCTCCATGGGCTTCGGCAACGTGACGATCGAGGAGGAGCGATGAGCCACGACGACGACACCCGCCCCCTGCCCGCAGACACCATCCCCGCAGACGAGAAGGCCGGCATGACTGACCCGACCGGGCACATCCGTGTGGTGCAGCCCCCCGCGGCCCCCGCGCCCCCCGTGTACGCCGAGCCCCGCCCCGCGCAGCGGGTCGGCACGGTGGTCTGGGGCCTGGTCGTCGCGGTGATTGGCGTCGGCCTGCTCGCCGTGGCGTGGGGCGCCGACATCGACGCCGAGCTGGCCCTCATCGTGCTGCTCGGTGCCGCCGGCCTGGCCCTGCTCATCGGGTCACTGGCCACGATGTGGCGGTCGCGCGCCCGGGAGGAGGGCCGGGGCTAGCGACCGCTGCGCACGCGACGAGGGGCCGCACCCCCCCCACGGGAATG
>JAEXPS010000120.1 GCA_023438885.1 Actinomycetes bacterium | reverse complement strand
GGCACCTCATGTGCCTGCGCCACCGGGCGCTTCGGAGAAGGATGGACTCCTGATGACGAACACCTCGCGGGTGGCGACGGCGACACTCCCGGTCGAGTCGACCGTGCGTGCGCCCCGGTCAGGGCGAGTGAGGTGGACCCGCTTCTCGAACAGGGCGGTGCCGTACCTCTACATCTCGCCCTTCTTCATCGTGTTCGCGGCGGTCGGTCTCTTCCCGCTGCTGTTCACGCTCTTCATCTCGTTGTTCGACTGGAAGCTGACCACCACCAGCGTCAGTGGTGCGACGTTCATCGGCCTCGACAACTATGTGTGGGAGCTGACGAAGGACCCGTACTTCTGGCCCTCGCTCTTCAACACGTTCTCGATCTTCATCATCTCGACGGTGCCCCAGCTCGTGGTCGCCATGTTCATCGCGGTGCTGCTGGACCGGCACTTGCGCGCCAAGGCTCTCTGGCGCATGGGCGTCCTGCTCCCCTACGTCGTGGCCCCGGTGGCGATCGCGCTGATCTTCGGTGCGGTGTTCCGCGACCCGATCCAGGGTGGCCTGGCCAACTCGCTGCTGGAGTTGGTGGGGCTCGACCCCGTCTCCTGGCGCTCCAACCGCCTCCTGTCGCACATCGCGATCGCGACGATGGTGAACTTCCGCTGGACCGGCTACAACGCGCTGATCCTGCTCGCCGCCATGCAGGCGGTTCCGCGTGACCAGTACGAGGCCGCCGCGATCGACGGTGCGGGCGCGTGGCGCCGGTTCTGGTCGGTCACCCTGCCGTCGATCCGCGGGACTGTGATCTTCGTCGTCCTGACGGCGACGATGGCCGGCCTGCGCATCTTCGACGAGCCTCGCATGTACGACCCGACGCCCGGCGCCATCGGAGGCCCGGGTGGCGTGTTCCGCACCGTGGCCCTCCAGCTGTGGGCGATCGGGTTCTCCGCGCAGGGTCAGCTCGGCCGAGCGTCCGCGATCGCGTGGCTCCTGTTCATCGTCATCATGCTCGTCACCGGTCTGAACTGGTGGCTGTCCAAGCGGATATCCGACGACGAGACGATCGAGCCGCGCAGTCGTCGTGCCCGGCGAAAGGCGGTGGCCCGATGACCGCACTGATGCAGCGAACCCCGACGCGGGGGAAGCGGCGTGACACCGCGAAGCTCGTCGAGCGCCCGGCATGGTGGGTCTACGCGATCCTTGCGGCGTTCATCGCCGGCTCGCTCTTCCCGCTCTACTGGTCCTACGTCATCGCCTCGACCACGTCGGGGAACGCCCAGCGCAGGGTGCCCGTGCTCAAGCCCGGCGAGAACTTCATGGAGAACGCGCGCCGCGTGTTCGACACCATCCCGTTCTGGGGCTCGCTCGGCAACTCCCTGCTGGTCGCGACGATCGTCACGGCGTCGGTCGTCTTCTTCTCCACGCTGGCCGGCTACGCCTTCGCCAAGCTGCGGTTCCGCGGCAAGGACGGGTTGATGACGTTCATCGTGCTGACCCTCGCCATCCCGCCACAGCTGGGTGCCGTCGGCCTCTACCGGCTGATGGCGACGTGGGGCTGGACGGGCAAGCTCGGTGCGGTGATCGTCCCGAGTCTGGTGACGGCGTTCGGTGTGTTCTTCATGCGTCAGTACCTGGCGGGCGTCGTGCCGACCGAGCTGATCGAGGCGGCGCGGGTGGACGGTGCCGGTCACTTCCGCACCTTCCTCACGGTGGCAGTCCCCGCGGCGGTTCCGGCGGCCGCGGTCCTCGCCCTGTTCACCTTCATCGCCACCTGGACGGACTTCTTCTGGCCGTTCCTGGTGCTGCGTGATCCGAAGGTGCAGACGCTACAGACCGCGCTCAACCAGCTGATGGCCAGCTCCGGGAACAACCCGGACCTGTCCGTGGTGCTGGCGGGCTCGCTGCTGTCGATCGTGCCGCTGCTCATCCTGTTCCTCGTGGCGGGCAGGCAGCTGGTCACCGGCATCATGTCCGGGGCGCTCAAGAGCTGACGCACCACCGACGACAGCAGGCGGCGGGCCGCTCGTGGGGGTGGCGGCCCGCCGTCGTCGTCTGTCCGCTTCCCGTCAGAGGCGGGCGAAGGCTCGGCACCCCTGTTCGGCGACGGGCGGATAGCGTAGCCACGTGACCGAGACGCAATCCTTCGCATCGACCGGCGTCATCACCCCCGACCACACGGTCGCCGCGTTCACCCGCGAGTTCCTGCGCGAGCTGAACTTCGGCCAGGGCGTGACTCTCGAGCGCTCCACCACCAACGACCGGTACCTCGCGGCCGCTCGTGCCGTGCGGCACTACCTGATGGCCCGCTGGATGGAGACGCTCACGCGGCAGCGGGAGGCGCAGGCGAAGTCGGTTGCCTACCTCTCCGCGGAGTACCTGCTGGGCCGCCAGCTCGGCAACGCCCTCCTGGCGAGCGACCTGACGGAGATCGTCGAGGAGTCGATGCGCAACCTGGGCATCGACCTCGACGACCTGCGGGCGCAGGAGGTGGAGCCCGGGCTCGGCAACGGTGGTCTCGGCCGCCTGGCCGCCTGCTTCATCGACTCGCTGGCGACGATGAACGTGCCGGCCATCGGCTACGGCATCCGGTACGAGTACGGGATCTTCCGGCAGACCTTCGTCGACGGCTGGCAGGTGGAGCAGCCGGACACGTGGCTCGCCCTGGGCTCGCCGTGGGAGTTCCCGCACCCGGAGTACGCGGTGACGGTCGGCTTCGGCGGCTCGACCGAGCAGTACGTGGACGACGAGGGCAGGCAGCGCTCGCGCTGGATCCCGGCGTGGAACGTGCAGGGGATTCCGTACAACTACATGGTGCCCGGCTATCGCAACGGCCGTGTCAACACCCTGCGCCTCTGGAGCGCCGAGGCGACCAAGGCGTTCGACCTGCAGATCTTCAACACGGGCGACTACGCGCAGGCCGTCCAGGCCCAGACGTCCGCCGAGAACATCTCGAAGGTGCTGTACCCGGAGGACTCGACGCCCCAGGGCAAGGAGCTGCGCCTCCAGCAGCAGTACTTCTTCTGCGCGTGCTCCATCAAGGACTTCCTCGACGCCGTGCTGCCGAAGGGCTTCGACCTGCACCGGCTGCCGGAGCGGATCGTCTTCCAGCTCAACGACACCCACCCGGTGATCGCCGTCCCGGAGCTGATGCGCGTGCTCATGGACGAGAAGGGCCTGAGCTGGGACGAGGCCTGGGACATCACGCGCCGGTGCTTCGCCTACACCTGCCACACGCTGCTGCCGGAGGCGCTCGAGGTGTGGCAGGTGGACCTGCTGGGCCGGCTGCTACCCCGCCACCTGGAGATCATCTACCGGATCAACGACGAGTTCCTCGACGAGGTGCGCTCGCGGTACCCGGGTGACGCGGAGCGGGTGCGCCGGATGTCGATCATCGGCGAGGGCTCGGTCCGCACGGTGCGGATGGCGCACCTGGCGACGGTCGCCGCGATCCGCGTCAACGGCGTCGCCGAGCTGCACAGCCAGCTGCTGCGCGACAAGGTGCTCCACGACTTCTCGGAGTTCTACCCCGACCGGTTCACGAACGTCACCAACGGCGTCACCCCACGCCGCTTCGTGCGCCTGGCCAACCCGCCGCTCTCGGAGCTGATCACCGAGGCGATCGGCGAGGGCTGGATCACCGACCTCGACCGGCTGCGCGAGCTCGAGCCGTTCGCCGACGACTCGTCGTTCCGCGAGCGGTTCGCGGTGGTGAAGTCCGCGAACAAGGAGTGGCTGCGCCTCAACCTCGCCCAGCGCGACGGCCTGACGCTGCGCACCGACGCGATGCTCGACGTGATGGTCAAGCGGCTGCACGAGTACAAGCGGCAGTCGCTCAAGCTGCTGCACATCGTCACGCTGTACAACGAGATCGTCTCCGGCCGCCTGGACCCGGCCACGCTCCAGCCGCGCGTGTTCATCTTCGGCGCCAAGGCCGCCCCCGGGTACCAGATGGCCAAGCAGGTGATCGGGCTGATCAACGCCGTGGGGCGCGTGGTCAACACCGACCCGAGGGTCAAGGGCACCCTCTCGGTGCTGTTCCCGCCCAACTACGACGTGACGCTCAACCAGCGCCTGATCCCTGCCGCCGACCTCTCGGAGCAGATCTCGCTGGCCGGCAAGGAGGCGTCGGGCACCGGCAACATGAAGTTCGCGCTCAACGGGGCATTGACCATCGGCACGGACGACGGGGCGAACGTCGAGATCCGGGAGCTGGTGGGCGAGGAGAACTTCTTCCTCTTCGGGATGCTGGAGCCGGAGGTGGAGGCGTTGGTGGCGAAGGGCTACCAGCCGTCCGCGTACTACGAGTCCGATCCGCGACTGCGCGGCGCGATCGACCTCATCGCCTCCGGCGCCTTCGCGGACGGCGACCGGCGCGTGTTCGAGCCGGTGGTGAACAACCTGCTCTACGAGGACCGCTTCCTCGCGCTCGCGGACTACGCCTCCTACCTGGAGGCGCAGGAGCGCGTCGACGCCGCCTACGCGGACCGCGACGGCTGGGTGCGCTCGGCGATCCTCAACGTGGCGCGGTGCGGCTTCTTCTCCTCCGACCGCTCGATCCGCGACTACATCGACCGCATCTGGCACGTGCCGCAGGTCCCGGTGATGTAGCGCCGGTCAGCGGACGCGGCGGAACACCAGGTCGCGGGCCTGGCGGCCCTCGGCCAGGGCCTTGCGCTCGAAAGCGGTGACCGGCCGCCCTCCGCGGTCGGCGAAACCGTCGGCGGTGTTCTCCAGGCCGGGGTCCGACGTCAGGACGTGCAGCATCTGCTCGGCGTAGTCGGGCACGTCGGTGGTGGTGTGCAGCACGCCGCCGACGGCCAGCCGGCTGCGCAGCAGGGCGACGTGCGCCGGCTGCACCAGGCGGCGCTTGTGATGTCGGGCCTTGGGCCACGGGTCGGGGAAGAACGCCCGGACCTCCGCGAGCGATCCGGGGGCGATCGCGTCACGGACCAGCTCGAGCGCGTCGCCGTGCCCGACCCGGACGTTGACCAGCCCGTGCTCGTCGGCCAGGAGCAGCAGGCCGGCGATGCCCGGGAGATGAGCCTCGACGGCGAGGACGTCGCGGTCCGGATCCGCCGCGGCCATCGCCGCCGTCGCCTCGCCCATGCCGGAGCCGATCTCGAGGATCAGCGGCGCGCAGCGGCCGAACATCGCCGCAGCGTCGAGGGTGCCGTCCCCGTGGCGGGGGAAGGGCGCGGCCTCGTCGTGCACCGAGAACCCGAGCACGGGGAACAGGCGGGCCAGTGCGGCCTGCCGCGACGGCCCGAGCCCGACCCGCCGTGGGTGGAAGGTGCGCAGCGGCTCGTGGGGCGCGGCCGCGCGGTGACGGAACTCGTCGGGCGTCGGCACGGCCCCATCCTCGCGCGGAGCGAGACCTGCGCCGTACCGCTCAGGCGACGGGCGCGGGGGCCCACGCCTCGCCGGCGGCGACCAGGCCCTGCCCGGCCACGACGAGGCCGACGGCCAGGACGCGCGCGGTGCCGTCCGTGTCGAGGGTCACCTGGGTCATGGAGGCGTTCGGCAGCACGGCGGCCGCACTCGGGTCGAGGGTCCACAGCCAGGCCGCGAGTGACAGGCCGTGCCCGACGACGAGGACGTTACCCTCGCGGTGGCGCTCCGCGATCGTGACGTAGGGCCGGCAGATGCGGGCCATGTAGTCGGCGGCGTGCTCCCCTCGCGGAAGGCCGGGGTGACGGCCGGCGAGGATCTCGGGCAGCAGCTGCGTCCACGGCTGGGTGGCCTCGAGCTCGTGCTCGGGCCGGCGTTCGAAGGTGCCGAAGTCGTACTCCCGCAGGTCGGCATCGGTGACGAGCCGCACCGTCGGGTGGTGGCGCAGGATCTCGACCGCCGTGGCGACCGCTCGCCCCGACGGCGAGGCGTAGGCGGCGACGAACGGCGTACCGGCCAGGTGCCGCGCGGTGGCGCGGACGCCGTCGCGGCCGGGCCGGGTCAGCGGCGAGTCGCAGCTGCCCTGGAGCAGCCGGCGCTGGTTGAAGTGGGTCTGCCCGTGTCGCACGAGCGTGAGCGTGAGGGTCATCGGTGCCCTTCCATCGGCATCTTCGGTCCCCCCACCGTAAACCCGCGCCGGTGGCGCTCCGGCAACGCCTGGGTGGCGGCCGGGCGAACGGTCCTAGTGCAGCGCCGCGTCGCCCGGGGTCACCCGCCAGGAGTGGAAGCGCACGACGAGCCCGGCGCGGCTCGGCGCGCACAGGTACGGCCCCGCCTCGACCGGCCCCTCGACGTCGAAGCGCGCCATCCGCACCAGACGCCACGCCGCGTCGCCCGCCCGTGCGCGCACCACGAGTGCGTCGCCGTACCGGCTCGCCCGGACGGTGACCGGCTGCCCAGCCCACGACGGCACCGGGGCCACCGACCAGTCCGAGGTGCCGTGCGTGACGACCGCGCCGAGCTGCGGCAAGCCGTCGGAGATCTCCACGCCCGCCTTGACCCACTCCTCGTCCGACGCCCGCACGAAGACCCCCGCCTGGTCGAAGAGGCCGTCGTAGGCGATGTCGAAGGTCACCTCGACCGCGGCGCCCCCCGGCAGCGGGCTCAGCAGCGCGTGCTCGCTGGAACGAACGAAGCCGTAAGCCGTGTGGCGCCAGGCGTCCGAGCCGTCGACGGCCTCCACGAGCAGGTGAGCGCCCTCCGCCGTCGCCGAGGCCGGCGGGTGGGTCCAGCGGCCGGCGGACCAGGGGATGTCGCGAGCCTGCGTGGTGACGTCGTCGGTCACGGGTGCTCCGGGGTGGTCGTGGTCGCGGGGAACCGGGCAGCGAGCCAGTCGAGGAGGGTGGCGAGGTACGTCTCTCGCGCCGGCGAGGGGGAGAGCGTGAGGTCGTGGGCTCCCCCGTCGACCTCGACGAACGTCACGTCCGTCCCGAGCCGCGGCGCGCGGGCCGCCATGTCACGCACGTCGAGCACCACGTCCGTGGTGAGCAGCGCGCCATGGACGTGGTCTCCGGGACCGCTGGCGGCGGACGCGGCGACGAGGATCGGCACCTGGATGCCGAGCCCGCGCGCGACCCGCCGGTGGCCCGCGCGGATGGTGCGTACCCAGCCCGCCCGAGCCGGGAACCCGTCGTGCGGCTTCCAGGCGAGGTCGTAGTCCCACTCGCCTCCGGTGCCGACGTGCAGCGCGCGGCCGTAGTGGGGGTCGATCGTGCGCAGCTCGAGGCGCGGCGCGACCCGCCCGACGACCCGCATCGCCGCCGTCAGCGGGCCGCGCTCGAACGCGCTGCCGTTGAGGTCCAGCCACGGGCTGTCGAGCACGATCGCCTCGACGAGACCGGGCCGCTCCGCGGCCCACAGCGGCACCACCAGCCCGCCGGTGGAGTGCGCGTGCATCACGACGAGGTCGTGGTCCGCACGCAGCAGCCGCAGCGCGCGGTCGAGCTCGTGGGTGTACACGGAGAGATCCGTGGTGAAGTTCGGGTCCCGGCCCGGGCGGATGGAGCGCCCGTGGTCGCGCAGGTCGAGCGCGTAGAAGTCCCAACCTGCGCCGGCCAGCGCGTCGGCGAGGTGGCGCTGGAAGAAGTAGTCGACGAATCCGTGCACATGTAGCACCGCACGCCGGGGCGCCTCGCCCTCGGGAGGGTCACAGTGCACCAGCGTGGCGACGGCCGGGCCGAACTCGTCGGGCGGCAGATCGAGCGTCAACGCCGACCACCCCTCGCCCAGCACGTCGCGATGCCAGTCGCCGGGCTGCGTCGTCGGGCCGCTCACAGCCCTGATCCTCGCACCGGCCGCCCGGGCAGCGGCCGCAGACGCGCGCTCATGGGGCGGGGTGCCGGGCCTTCGCAGGTGGCGTGGTACCGAGTGGACGCGGGTGGCATCGCTGTACGATGGACGGCCACGCTGCGCCTCGCCCGACGAACCGCGCGGCCCTGTTCCGACACCCCCGCCGCGCTGCCGACTGCTCGACGCGTCAGGCACTCGACCGGCTCGACGAGGATTGGCACGGTCTCGCGAGAGGAACCCATGCGCCATCTAGACGGGCTCTTCCACTTCCTGACGGGCAAGTGGTCGGCGTGGATCTGCGTCGTCGTCGCCGTCCTCGTGTCAGGCGCGGCCATGTCGCTGCTGAGCGGGAGTGCCGACACCGGGTTCCCTGAGGACGGACTGCCCGACTCGGCCGAGTCGGCGCAGGTCGCGGCTCTGCTCGACGACATGCCGTCCAGCGAGACCACCTCGGCCATCGTCGTGTACACGCGTGACGGCGAGCCGCTGACCGAGGCGGACCAGGCGGCCATCGCCGAGGCCTCCGCGGCGGTCGCTGACGAGTCGATCGCTCCGGCCGCGGTGCAGCCCCGCTACGCCGACGACGGAACCGCGGCGATCGTCGTCGTCCCGCTGGACGCGGCCGAGGCGGACGCCGACGTGAAGGCGACTGCCGAGCGGGTGCGCACCAGCGCCACCCAGGGCCTGCCCGACGGCCTCACCGTGCACCTCACGGGCCCGGTCGGGTTCCGCGCCGACATCGCCGGGGCGTTCGCCGGCGCCGACACGAGGTTGCTGGTGGTGACGGCCTCGATCGTCGCCCTGCTGCTCATCGTGACCTACCGGTCCCCGGTCCTGTGGCTCGTGCCGCTCACCGTGATCGGTGTGGGCGACGCGATCGCGCGGCAGGTGGTCGTCTCGCTCGGATCCGCGAACGGCGTGGCCATCAACGCGTCGGTCTCGGGCATCGTCTCCGTGCTGGTCTTCGGCGCCGGCACCAACTACGCCCTGCTGCTCGTCGCCCGGTACCGCGAAGAGCTCTACCGGGTCGAGGACCACCGCGAGGCGATGCGTCGCGGCATGCGCTCGACGTACCCGGCGATCCTGGCCTCCGGCTCGACGGTGATCCTCTCGCTGCTCACCCTGCAGCTGGCGGACCTCGGCAGCAACAGGACGCTCGGCTGGGCCTGCGCGGTCGGCATCGCCATCGCCATGGCGGCTGCGCTCCTGGTCCTGCCGCCGGCCCTGACCGTGTGCGGCCGCCGGCTCTTCTGGCCGCTGGTGCCTCGCGTCGAGCCGGACCGTGCCCGCCGCCCCCAGCTGTGGGAGAGGCTCGGCCGGCGTGTGCAGCGCTACCCCGGGCGCACGATCATCGTCAGCACGCTCGGCCTGGGCCTGCTCGCCTGCGGAGCGATCGGCCTGCACGTCGGGCTTCCGCAGACCAGCCAGTTCGTCGGGACGCCGGACTCGGTCAAGGGGCAGGAGATCGTCGCCGACGCGTTCGGAGCAGGGGCCACGGCGCAGACGCAGGTGGTGGTCCCCGACGCCGCGGCCCAGGAGGCTGCCGCACAGATCGCCGAGACCGAGGGCGTCGCCGCCGTCATGGAGTCGGAGAGCGCCAACGGCCTGACGGTGCTCGCCGTGACCCTGGAGGCTCCGCCCAGCTCGGACGAGGCGTTCGGGACGATCGAGCGGCTCCGTGACGGGCTGCAGGGGGCGGACGCGCCGGTCAGCGAGGCCCTGGTGGGCGGCTCCGACGCCACCGCGCTGGACACTCTGCGGATCTCCGAACGCGACCAGCGTCTGATCGGGCCCGTCATCCTCGCCGTCGTCTTCACGATTCTCGTGCTGCTGTTGCGGTCTCTCGTCGCACCCGTGCTGCTCGTCCTCACCGTGCTCGCGACCTTCGCGGCCGCGATGGGCGCCGGCAACCTGGTGTTCACCCGCCTCCTGGACTACCCGGGGCTGGACACGACGGTGCCGCTGTTCTCGTTCCTGTTCCTCGTGGCGCTCGGCGTCGACTACAACATCTTCCTCACCACACGGGCCCGGGAGGAGCGCCGGGCGCTCGGGACTCGCGAGGGCATGCTGCGGGCGCTGGCGGCCACCGGCGGGGTGATCACCTCCGCCGGGATCCTGCTGGCCGCGGTGTTCGCCGTCCTCGGCGTGCTCCCGGTGGTGGCTCTGATGCAGATCGGCGTGATCGTGTGCATCGGGGTGCTGCTCGACACCCTCGTCGTGCGGACGCTCGTGGTCCCCAGCCTGGCGTTCTGGCTCGGCGACCGGTTCTGGTGGCCCGCCCGGGCGAGCGCGGGCAGCCGTGACGACGTCGTCCAGGCGGACGCCGTGAGTGACGTGGCCTGAAGCATCCCGGGCGCCGTGGCAGCCAGCCACGGTCCCATGTTGAGCGGAATAGACTCAACCTTGGCTAGCGTTGCCTTCGTCGGACGTGAGACTCGGATCCTGCCAAGGAGGAACGCGTGGACGCGAAGCTCACTACCAGGGCTCAGGAGGCCATCGGCGACGCCGTCTCGTCGGCGTCCGCCGCCGGGAACCCGTCGCTGGAGCCCGTGCACCTGCTCGACGCGCTGCTGCGCCAGGAGGGCGGGGTCGCGAACGGACTCCTCGACGCCGTCGGCGCCGACCGCGCCGCGCTGGGCCGTCAGACCCGCGCGATGCTCGTCGGGCTCCCTTCGTCGTCCGGAGCGACCGTCGCGCAGCCCGCCGCCTCGCGGCCGCTGCTCGCCGCGCTGGAGGCCGCCTCCACCGAGGCACGCACCCTCGGTGACGACTACGTCTCCACGGAGCACCTGCTCATCGGCCTGGCCACCGGGCAGTCCGGGGTGGCCGAGGCGCTGGCCGCCGCGGGCGCGTCACGGGACGCCCTCCTGGCCGCGCTGCCGAACGTCCGTGGCAACGCCCGCGTCACGTCTCCGAACCCCGAGGGCACGTACAAGGCGCTGGAGCAGTACGGCCTGGACCTGACCCAGCGCGCCCGCGACGGGAAGCTCGACCCGGTGATCGGCCGTGACGCCGAGATCCGCCGGGTGGTGCAGGTGCTGTCGCGGCGCACCAAGAACAACCCCGTGCTGATCGGCGAGCCCGGCGTCGGCAAGACCGCCGTCGTGGAGGGCCTGGCGCAGCGCATCGTCGCCGGCGACGTGCCGGAGTCGCTGCGTGACAAGCGGCTGGTGTCCCTCGACCTGGCCTCGATGGTGGCCGGTGCGAAGTACCGTGGCGAGTTCGAGGAGCGGCTCAAGGCCGTGCTCTCCGAGATCAAGGACTCGGACGGCGAGGTGGTCACGTTCATCGACGAGCTGCACACGGTGGTCGGTGCCGGCGCGGGCGGCGAAGGCTCGATGGACGCGGGCAACATGCTCAAGCCGATGCTCGCCCGCGGCGAGCTGCGCATGGTGGGCGCGACGACGCTCGACGAGTACCGCGAGCGGATCGAGAAGGACCCGGCGCTGGAGCGCAGGTTCCAGCAGGTGTTCGTCGGCGAGCCCTCGGTCGAGGACACCATCGCGATCCTGCGCGGGCTCAAGGAGCGCTACGAGGCGCACCACAAGGTGACGATCTCCGATGCCGCACTCGTGGCGGCCGCGACGCTCTCGGACCGCTACATCTCCGGCCGGCAGCTGCCGGACAAGGCGATCGACCTGGTCGACGAGGCCGCCTCCCGGCTGCGCATGGAGCTCGACTCCTCGCCGGTCGAGATCGACTCGCTCAAGCGGGCGGTCACCCGACTCGAGATGGAGGAGGTGGTCCTGGCCGACGCCGACGACCCCGCCTCGGCGGACCGCCTGGAGCGGCTGCGCGCCGACCTGGCCGACCGCCGCGAGGAGCTCGCGGGGCTCACCGCGCGCTGGGAGAAGGAGAAGGCGGGCCACAACCGGGTGGGTGACCTGCGGGCCCGGCTCGACCAGCTGCGCGCCGACGCCGAGCGGCGGCTGCGCGAGGGCGACCTCGAAGGTGCGGCTCGCATCCAGTACGGCGAGATCCCGGCCGTGGAGAAGGAGATCGCCGCCGCGGACGCCGTGCCCGACGAGCCCGAGCTGCCGCCGATGATCGCGGAGAAGGTGGGGCCCGACGAGGTCGCCGAGGTGGTGTCGGCCTGGACCGGCATCCCCGCCGGGCGCCTGCTCGAGGGCGAGACCGCGAAGCTCCTGCACATGGAGGAGGTGATCGGCGCACGGTTGATCGGGCAGAGCAGGGCGGTCGCCGCGGTCAGCGACGCGGTTCGTCGTGCGCGCGCCGGCATCTCCGACCCGAACCGGCCCACCGGCTCCTTCCTGTTCCTCGGCCCCACCGGCGTGGGCAAGACCGAGCTGGCCAAGGCGCTCGCGGACTTCCTGTTCGACGACGAGCGCGCCATGGTGCGCATCGACATGAGCGAGTACGGGGAGAAGCACTCGGTGGCACGGCTCGTCGGCGCGCCGCCCGGGTACGTGGGGTACGAGGAGGGCGGGCAGCTCACCGAGGCCGTCCGCCGCCGGCCCTACGCGGTGGTGCTGCTCGACGAGGTCGAGAAGGCCCACCCCGAGGTCTTCGACGTGCTGCTCCAGGTGCTCGACGACGGCAGGCTCACCGACGGGCAGGGCCGCACGGTCGACTTCCGCAACGTGATCCTGGTGATGACCTCGAACCTGGGGTCGCAGTTCCTGGTGGACCCGTTGCTGTCCGACGAGGAGAAGCGCGAGGCCGTGATGGGCGCCGTGCGCGGCGCCTTCAAGCCGGAGTTCCTCAACCGGCTCGACGACGTGGTGCTGTTCGACGCGCTGTCGCTGGAGGAGATCGGGCGGATCGTGGATCTGCAGGTCGCGGCGCTGGCGCGGCGGCTGGCCGAGCGGCGGCTGGTGCTGGACGTGGCGCCCGAGGCGCGCGAGTGGCTGTCGATCGAGGGGTACGACCCCGCCTACGGCGCCCGGCCGCTGCGGCGGCTGGTGCAGAAGGAGATCGGCGACCGGCTGGCCCGCGGGCTGCTGGCCGGCGAGATCCACGACGGCGACACGGTCCACGTCGGCCTCGACGAGGCTGCCGGCACCTTGACGGTCACCGCCACCCCCTGACGCCCACCACCCCCCGGCGCCCACTGCCCCCCGGCGCCCGCGCCCCCTGACGCCCGCCACCCCCTGACGCCCACCACCCCCTGACGCCCGCCC
>JAEXPS010000079.1 GCA_023438885.1 Actinomycetes bacterium | reverse complement strand
CACCCCGACGGGGCGCGAGCCCGTCCGCCTCGCCGGCGTCGCCGTGCGCACGCCGTACTACGTGCTCACCGGCGGGCTGGCGCTGATCTTCCTGTTCCCGCTCGTGTGGGCGGCCGTGGCGTCGGTGTCCCCGCAGGGCGGGACCAACCAGACGAACGGCTGGGGGTTCGGCAACTACGAGACGCTCGCGGCCTACCAGGCCGGCGTCGGGCAGTACGTGCTCAACTCCGTGATCGTCTCCGGGCTCACGGTCGTCTTCACGCTCGCGATCTCGCTGCTCGGGGGCTACGCGTTCGCACGCTTCGCCTTCCCCGGCAAGAACGTGCTGTTCATGATCACCCTGGCGATCCTCATGGTCCCGTACGCGACGCTGCTCATCCCGCTGTACGTGCTGCTCAACGCGATCGGGCTCCAGGGCTCGCTGGTCGGGCTGGCGCTGGTGCTGACGATGTTCCAGCTGCCGTTCGCGACCTTCATGATGCGGATCTCGTTCGAGTCGGTGCCCAAGGAGCTGGAGGAGGCGGCCCTCGTCGACGGCTGCGGCACCTTCACCGCCCTGGTGCGCGTGCTGGTCCCCGCGGTGAAGCCGGGGCTCATCACGGTCGGGCTGTTCGCGTTCCTCGCCGCGTGGAACGACTTCATCGCCCCCCTGATCCTCATCAGCGACTCGGACAAGGTCCCGCTGCCCCTCGCCGTGGCGAACATGCGCCAGCAGGTGATGGGGATCGTCGACTACGGGGCCACCCAGGCCGGCGTCGTCGTGCTCGCCGCCCCGTGCGTCCTGCTCTTCCTCCTGCTCCAGCGTCACTACGTCCGGGGCTTCATGTCCGGCGCTCTCAAGGGTTGACCCATGCCTCCGCACACCGAAGCACCCGACTCCGCCCTGCGCTCCGACGCCGGGGCCGTGACCGACCCGCGCCCGGTCGTCCCCTCGAGCGGCCGGCTGCGGCCGCTCGGGCTGGACGCCGTCCGGATCACCGGCGGGTTCTGGGGACGGCGGCAGCAGGTCAACGCCGCGGCGACGCTCGCCCACATCGAGCACTGGCTGGAGCGCGAGGGGTGGCTGGGCAACTTCGACGCCGCCGTCGAGGGCCGCTTGCCGGCCGCGCGACGGGGCCGGGAGTTCTCGGACTCCGAGGTGTACAAGCTGCTCGAGGCGATGGCCTGGGAGCTCGGCCGCACCGGTGACCCGGCGCTCGAGGAGCGGTTCGCCGCGATCGTCGGGCGGGTGGCGGCGGCGCAGGAGCCCGACGGGTACCTGCACACCAACTTCGGCCGGCCGGGCCAAGGCCCGCGCTGGTCCGACCTGGAGTGGGGGCACGAGCTGTACTGCTTCGGCCACCTCATCCAGGCGGCGGTGGCGCGGGCCCGGACGGCCGGGCCCGACGAGCCCCTCGTCCACGTGGCCCGGCGGGTGGCGGACCTCGTCTGCGTGGTGTTCGCCGACGGCGGCCTCGAGTCGGTCGACGGCCACCCGGAGATCGAGCCGGCGCTGGTCGAGCTCTACCGGGTCACGGGGGAGCGGCGCTACCTCGAGCAGGCGCGGGCCTTCCTCGAGCGGCGCGGGCACCAGGTGCTGGCCGACATCGAGTACGGCCGCTCGTACTTCCAGGACGACGTGCCGATCCGGGAGGCGGACGTGCTGCGCGGCCACGCCGTCCGGGCGGTGTACCTGGCCGCCGGCGCGGTGGACCTCGCCGTCGAGACCGACGACGCCGAGCTGCTGGCCGCGGTGGACCGGCAGCTCGCTGCGGCGGTCGCCCGCCGGATGTACGTGACCGGGGGCATCGGCTCCCGCCACCAGGACGAGGCGTTCGGCGCGGACTACGTGCTGCCGCCGGACCGTGCGTACTCCGAGACCTGCGCCGGCGTCGGCTCCGTGATGCTCTCCTGGCGGCTGCTGCTCGCCGACGGTGAGCCGCACCGCGCCGACCTCGTCGAGCGCGTCCTGTACAACGTGGTCGCCACCTCGCCCGACGACGCGGGGACCGCCTTCTACTACACGAACACCCTGCACCAGCGCGAGGAGGCGTCGGCCCCGCCGGTGGACCAGGCGAGCCCGCGGGCGACGTCGTCCCTGCGGGCGCCGTGGTTCCACGTGTCCTGCTGCCCGACGAACGTGGCGCGCACCTTCGCCAGCGTCGGCGCCTACGTCGCCACGACCGACGACGACGGCCTCCAGCTGCACCAGTTCGCGCCCTGCCAGGTGCGCACCCGCCTGCCCGACGGCCGCCGGATCGAGGTCGACGTCGCGACCGACTACCCGGCCGACGGGCGCGTCGTCGTGCGGGTGGTGGGGGACGAGGCGGCGGAGTGGACGCTGGCGCTGCGGGTGCCGGCATGGGCCGAGGGGTCGCGGGTCGTCGTCGACGGCGAGGAGCGCGCGGCGGGGCCCGGGTACGCCACCGTCACGCGGCGGTTCGCGCCGGGGGACGAGGTGGTGCTCGAGCTCCCGATGACGCCGCGGTTCGTCTGGCCGGACCCGCGGATCGACGCGGTGCGTGGGTGCGTGGCGGTGCAGCGCGGACCGGAGGTGTACTGCGTGGAGTCGGTGGACGTCCCCAGGGTGGCGCACGTCGACCTGCTGCGGGTGGACGCGTCCGTGGAGCCCGTGGAGGAGGACGGCCGGGTGGTCGTCGAGGGTCTGCGGCTCGAGGCGGCCGAGGCGGCGTGGCCGTACGGGTCGAGGCCGGCTGGGGCGACGGCTCCCGAGCGGCTGCGGATCCCGCTCGTGCCGTACCACGACTGGGCGCAGCGGGGGCCGTCGACGATGCGGGTGTGGCTGCCGGTGCTCGACTGAGGGCGTCGGGGTCGTTCGCCCGCCTGGTCGTGGCTGGTCGGGGCTGGTGGGGGCG
>JAEXPS010000067.1 GCA_023438885.1 Actinomycetes bacterium | reverse complement strand
CAGCCGACGGTCGTCGTGTCGGGGGACGGCGCCGGCCCCGGCGCCCGCCGCCTTGCGGAGCAGACCGGCTGGCCGCTGCTCGCCGAGCCCTCGTCGCTCGCACGCGGCGGCCCGCAGGCGGTGGCGGCCTACCGTCTGCTGCTCGACGAGGAGAGGCTGGGAGGCGCGGTACGCCGCGCGATCGTGTTCGGCCGGCCCACCCTCAGTCGGCAGGTGCAACGGCTCCTCGGCGACCCGGAGGTCGAGGTGGTCGTCGTCGCACCGCGCGGAGGGTCCTGGCCGGATGCGGCCCGCAACGCCTCCGAGGTGCTGCTCGACGTACCGGCGGGCCTGCGTCGCGCCGCCGCGGCGCAGGAGTGGACGGCTTCCTGGCGGGCCGCCGACCGGGCGGCTCGACAGACGCTCGCGCGGTTGCTCGACGTCCCGCCCGGCGGGCCTGGCCAGCGGCGGTCACGGTCCGCGGCACGGGTGACCGGCCCGGCGCTGGCACGTGCCGTGGCGCAGGTGAGCTCGCCGGAGGACGTGCTCGTCGTCGGCTCGTCCAACCCCGTGCGCGACCTGGACCTCGTCGCCGAGTGGGACTCCCCGCCACTCGTCGTGGCGAACCGCGGGCTGGCCGGCATCGACGGGCTGGTGTCGACGGCGACCGGCGTGGCGCTGGGGTTGCCGCGGCGGCGGGTGCGGGCGTACGTCGGTGACCTGACGTTCCTCCACGACGTCGGCGGACTGCTGCGCGGCCCCGCCGAGCCGCCGGCCGACCTGCAGATCGTCGTCGCGAACGACGACGGCGGGTCGATCTTCGCCACGCTCGAGCCCGGGCGCGCCGCCGACCCCGCCACCTTCGAGCGGGTGTTCGCCACCCCTCACGGCGCCGAGCTCGCGGCCCTGTGCGCCGGGTACGGGGTGCGGCACAGCAAGGTGACGGACGTCGACGGCCTGCTGCCCGCGCTGGCGGCGCCCGGCACCGGCGTCAGCGTGGTGGAGGTGCGGGTGGACCGCGCCGGCCGCCAGGCGCTGGCCGCACGGCTCGCCGCAGAGATCGCTGCCGCGGTCTCCGCCGTCCTGTCCTGACCGCGGGCGCACGTTCCAAGGCGATTCCCAGGGAGCGCTCCGGGTCCCTCCAGAAGGACGAGGTCTGATGGTCCCCGACGAAGGAGGACCCATGACCACAACCCCCGAAGAGCCCTCGATCTCCCCACAGGGCGCCGCGGCTTCCGCGGCGGGCGAGGGCCAGCTCCACGAGAGCGCCACCCCCCGCGCGGGGGACACCCAGCAGGTGCCGCCGCTCGGCGCCACGCAGCCGCTGCCGCCCACGGGCGCCACGCAGCCGCCGGCGCCGTACACCGGCCCGGCGCACCAGGCCGCGTACTCCGCACCCGCGCCGTACGCCGGCCCGGCCCACCCGGGCCAGCCCGCCGGGCAGCAGCCCGCGGCCCCGTACCCGTACGGACCGCGACCGGTGGCAGCGCCGCCCGCGCAGCCCTACGCGCCGCCTGCCCAGCCCTATGCCGGCCCGACCGGCCCGGCCTACCCGGGCATGCAGGCCCCCCCACCGGCCGGCACCACCACGCCCAAGCGGCGCGCGTGGCTGCCGATCGTCGCCACGCTGCTCGTCGTCGCACTGCTCGGTGCGGCAGCGATCGCCATCGGCACCCACCGGTTCCGTGCCGTGGCGGCCGGCGAGCCGTCGCAGACCTCGATCGCGACGCTCGGCCAGTCGGACGCCGGCGCGGTCCCGGTCGCGGGCTCGACGAACGAGAACCCCGACTGGGCAGCGGTCGCCGCGGCGGTGCAGCCGGCCGTCGTCGCCATCGACGTGCAGATGCAGGGCGGCGAGGCGCTGGGCTCCGGCGTCGTCGTCGACAAGGAGGGCCACGTGGTGACGAACAACCACGTGGTCGAGGGCGCGCAGGGCGGCGTGGTGAAGGTGACGCTGTCCGACGGCCGCATCTACGACGCGAAGGTGGCGGGCACCGACCCGAGCACCGACCTGGCGGTCGTCACGATCCAGGACCCGCCGAGCGACCTCGCCGTGGCGCAGTTCGGCAACTCCGACGACGTGCGCGTCGGCGACGCCGTCATGGCGGTCGGCAACCCGCTCGGCCTGGCCAACACCGTCACCACGGGCATCGTCTCGGCCGTCGACCGGCCGGTCTCCCCGGGCAGCGACGGCAGCGCGAACGCGCCCGTCAGCAACGCGATCCAGATCGACGCGGCCGTCAACCCCGGCAACTCCGGTGGCCCGCTGTTCGACGTGCAGGGCCACGTCATCGGCATCACCTCGTCGATCGCCACGACGTCGAGCCAGTCCGGCTCCATCGGTCTCGGCTTCGCGATCCCGGTCAACCTGGTGAAGGACATCGCCGAGCAGCTGGTCTCCGACGGCGAGGCGAAGCACGCCTATCTCGGCGTCAGCCTCCAGGACGGCACTGCGACCGCCGACGGTGTCACCCGCCGTGGCGCCGCCGTGACGCAGGTCTCCGCCGACTCCCCGGCCGCGGCCGCGGGTGTCGAGGCCGGTGACGTCGTCGTCGCGATCAACGGGAAGCCGGTGGGCGGGGCGGACGCGCTCGCCGCGTACGTCCGGGCCCTGGCGGCCGACGACAAGGCCAGCCTCGTGCTGGTCCGCGACGGGGAGTCGCTCACCCTCGACGTGACGCTCGCCGCGCGGGTCGACGACTCCGGCTCGTCGCCCACGGCACCTGGCCAGCCCGACGGCAACCGTGGCAACGGCAGCCCCGACAACAAGAACCGCGACAACGGGAGCCCTGACAACGGGAGCCCTGACAACGGCAACCCCGACAACGGGGACGGCAACTCGTTCGGCCTGCCGGGCGGCATGACGCCCGACGAGCTGTGGAACTGGCTCCAGGAGCACCAGGACCAGCTCGGCAACGGCTGATCCGGCGCACGGGCGGTCACCCCAGCGGGTGGCCGCCCGTCGTCGTGCCGGACGAGCCCGCGATCCCGAGCGCCCATCGCATCGGCTCCAGCTTGGCCTCGGACTCTGCCAGCTCGGCGGCAGGGTCGGAGGCGGCGACGACGCCGCACCCCGCGAACAGCCGCACTCGCCGCGGGTCGGCGCCGTCCACGCGACCGGAGCGCAGCGCGATGCCCCACTCGCCGTCGCCGTCGGCACCGATCCATCCCACCGGTCCGGCGTACCGGTCGCGGTCCATCCGCTCGACGTCCGTGATGACGGCCCGGGCCGCCTGCGTCGGCGTGCCGCACACCGCGGCGGAGGGATGCAACGCCGCGGCCAGGGCCAGCGACGTGGGGTGCGGCGGTGTCAGCACGCCGGTGACGTCGCTCGCGAGGTGCAGCACGTTCGGCAGCGGCAGCACGAACGGCACGTCCGGCACGTTGGCCGACGAGCAGAACGGCTCCAGCGCCGCGGCGACCGAGGCCACGGCGTACTCGTGCTCCTCGAGGTCCTTCGAGCTGTGGGCCAGGATCGCCGCCCGCGCCATGTCGGCGTCGTCGTCGCCGGTGCGGCGGATGGTGCCGGCCAGCACGCGCGAGGTGACGAGCCCCTTCTCCGAGCGCACCAGCAGCTCCGGGGTCGCGCCCACCATCCCGTCGACCGCGAACGTCCAGCAGGCGGCGTAGCGCTCGGCCAGCCGGCGGGCCACCCACCGCACGTCGACCGGCCGCGCGGCCGTGGCGACGACGTCCCTGGCGAGCACCACCTTGTCGACCTCGCCGCGCCGGATCGCCGCGATCGCGTCGCCCACCGCCCGGCTCCACTCGGCGGGGGCCAGCGCCCCGTCGGCCTGCGTCACGGCGCCCGGTGCCGAGGGCTCGTCGGCCGCCTGCAGGGCCTCCGGCTGGGGCGGTGCGGCCAGGTCGCCGGAGGGCGAGATCGTGGTCAGCCAGGCACGCCCGTGGCGCCGGCCGACGACCACGCGGGGCACCACGAGCACTCCGCCGGCCGGAGAGGCGGCATCGAACGCGAACGAACCGAACGCCACCGGCCCGGTGCCCGGCACGCCCACCTCGTCGCGCACCACGGCGTGCGCGACGACCTCGCGCCACGCGGCCTGGGCGTCGGCGAACCGGCTCGGGCCGGCGACCTCCATGCGCACGGCCTCGCCCCACGCGACCAGCCCCTCGCCCCGGCGCACCCAGGCGAGCGGCGCGTCGGCCGGGAGCAGCTCGAGCAGGTCGAGGGGGTCCGGGTGCTCGTCGGACCGCGCCGTCGGCAGCCGATCCAGCGGCACCGTGCGCACGACGAGCGGGTGTGCGGCCGGTGCGGCCGCGATCGACGTCACCGCCGCAGGCTAACGCCACCGCCCGCGAACCCCCGCACCGAGCGAGGGCGCGCGTGAGGGTTGCCGGCGTGGGGGAGGATGGTCCCATGCCCCGTGCCGGCCTGGACAAGGACACCCACGACGTCGCCTCGATGTTCGACGCCGTCGCCACCCGCTACGACCGGACGAACGACGTCCTGTCGCTCGGTCAGGACAGGCGGTGGCGGCACGCCACCCTCGACGCCCTGGACGTCGGCCCGGGCGACACCGTCCTCGACCTCGCCGCGGGCACCGGCACCTCCGCGGCGCCGCTGGTGGACAAGGGCGTGCGAGTGGTGGCGTGCGACCTGTCGCTGGGCATGCGCGCGGTGGGCCGGCAGCGCCGGCCCGACATCGCGTTCGTCGCCGGCGACGCCCTCGCCCTGCCGTTCGCGGACAACTCCTTCGACGCGGTGACGATCTCGTTCGGGCTGCGCAACGTGCCCGACGTGGAGGCGGCGCTCGGCGAGATGTTCCGCGTCACCAGGCCGGGCGGCAAGGTGGTGATCTGCGAGTTCTCGCGGCCGACGAACCGCGCCTTCCGCGCGGTCTACGAGCAGTACCTGAGCAAGGCGCTGCCGAGGGTGGCCGGCGTCGTGGCGAAGGAGTCGGACGCGTACACCTACCTGGCCGACACCATCGCCGCGTGGCCGAACCAGCGGGAGCTGGGCCTGGCGATGCGGAAGGCGGGCTGGCAGCAGGTGGCGTTCCGGAATCTCACGGGCGGCGTGGTGGCCCTCCACCGGGGTCTCAAGCCGTCTGACGAGGCATCGTGAGACCCTGGCCGCCGCAGGTCAGTGATGTGATTCGGGACCCAGGTCCCGAATCATGGGCCCAAGTGAGGTAAGCCTCAGCAGACACACCCCGGGGGGGTGACTAGACTCCCCGGAGGCCCACGTGAACATCGTCACAAGATGAGGATCGGCGCAGTGACAGCAGGCTTCGATGACGCGGATGTCGTCGTCGTCGGCGCTGGTCCCGGCGGCGCCGCCACGGCCTACTGGGCGGCGTCGGCAGGGCTGAACGTCCTCCTCCTGGACAAGGCCACCTTCCCGCGCGACAAGGTGTGCGGCGACGGCCTGACCCCCCGCGCGGTCGCCGAGCTGGTGCGCATGGGCGTGCCCCTGCGCGCTGAGGACGGCTGGATCCGCAACCGCGGACTGCGCGTCCACGGGGGCGGCCACACCGTCGAGCTGCCCTGGCCCGAGATGTCGTCGTACCCCTCGTACGGCCTGGCCCGCCGCCGCACGGGCCTGGACCACCTGCTCGTCGAGCACGCTCGCGCCGCCGGCGCCAAGGTGCTCGACGGCACGGCGGTCACGGGTCCCCTGGTCGACGAGCGCACCGGCCGCGTCGTCGGCGTCACCGCCAAGGGCGAGGCCGGCGAGGTGGTCACCTTCCGCGCTCCGCTCGTCGTCGCCGCGGACGGTGTCTCCTCCCGGCTCGCGACGGCCCTCGGCCGCGCGCCTCGTCCCGACCGGCCGATGGGCGTGGCGGTGCGCACCTACTTCCGCTCACCGCTGCACGACGACGAGTGGATGACCTCCTACCTCGAGCTCTGGGACGGCGAGTCGGGCGCCAGCAACCTCATGCCGGGCTACGGCTGGATCTTCCCGCTGGGCGACGGCACCGTGAACGTCGGCCTCGGCTCGGTCAGCTCGACGAGCGCGGCGACGAAGGTGGACTACCGCGAGCTGTTCGCGACGTGGATGGCCAACGCTCCCGCGCAGTGGGAGTTCACGCCGGAGAACCAGGACGGCGCGGTGCGCGGCGCCGCGTTGCCGATGGGCTTCAACCGCGGACCGCTGTACGGCAACGGCGTGATGCTCGTCGGCGACGCCGCCGGCATGGTCAGCCCGTTCAACGGCGAGGGCATCGCCTATGCGCTGGCGGCGGGCCGGCTGGCGGCCGAGGCGGCTGCCCAGGGCCTCGCCCGCGGGTCGGCGGCGGGCCGCGAGCGCGCGTTCGCCGCCTACGGGGCCAGGATGAAGGACGACCTGGGCGGGTACTACACGCTCGGACGGGTCTTCGTGAAGCTGATCGAGCACCCCGCGGTGATGCGCGTCTGCACGCGCTACGGTCTGCCCCGACCCCTCGTCATGCGCTTCACCCACAAGCTGCTCGCCGACTGCTACGAGCCCCGCGGCGGAGACGCGATGGACCGCGTCATCGCCGCGTTGACGAGGATGGTGCCGGCGGCATGAGCATGTCCGGCTGTCCCACGAGGAGGTCCCGATGAGCAATCCCTACGTCCCGCTGCTGTGGATGATGGGGATCGCCGGCGTGCTGGCACTCGGCGGCGTCGGAGCCTCCGCGATCCTGGGCCCCCGGCGGTACAACCGCGCCAAGCTCGAGGCCTACGAGTGCGGCATCCAGCCCACCCCCCACGCGATCGGCGGCGGCCGGTTCCCCATCAAGTACTACCTGGTGGCGATGACGTTCATCGTGTTCGACATCGAGGTGGTGTTCCTGTACCCGTGGGCGGTGACGTTCGCGGAGCTGGCCTGGTTCGGGCTGATCGCGATGCTCGGGTTCCTGGCCCTGATCACGGTGCCGTTCGTCTACGAGTGGCGTCGCGGAGGGCTCGAATGGGACTGAGCATGGAACTGACCGTCACGAGGAAGGAGGCCTGACATGGGGATCGAGGAGCACGCCCCCTCAGGGATCCTGCTGACCACCGTCGAGAACCTCGTCGGCTACTTCCGCAAGTCGTCGATGTGGCCGGTGACGTTCGGCCTGGCCTGCTGCGCGATCGAGATGATGGCGACGGGCGGCCCCCGCTTCGACATCTCCCGCATCGGCATGGAGGTGTTCCGCGCGAGCCCGCGCCAGGCGGACCTGATGATCGTCGCCGGCCGGGTGAGCCAGAAGATGGCACCGATCGTGCGCCAGGTCTACGACCAGATGGCCGAGCCGAAGTGGGTGCTCTCCATGGGCGTCTGCGCCAGCTCCGGCGGCATGTTCAACAACTACGCGATCGTCCAGGGCGTCGACCACATCGTGCCGGTGGACATCTACCTGCCCGGCTGCCCGCCGCGGCCGGAGATGCTTCTGCACGCGATCCTCGCGCTGCACGACCAGGTCCAGAACGCCCCGCTCGGCGCCGACCGGCGGGCAGCCGCGGCGGCTGCCGAGAAGGCGGCCCTGGCGGCCGAGCCCACCTCCCACATGACGGGTCTGCTGCGATGAGCGACGAGACACAGCCCGGCGCCGAGGTCGCGGTGCCCTCCGCCGCCCGGGAGCTTCCTGTGGTCGGGGTGCGGCACGGGATGTTCGGCGCCCACGGCACCGGCGACACCTCCGGGTACGGCGGGCTGGTGCAGCCCGTCGTCTTCCCCGGCCCCAGCGAGCGGCCCTACGGCGGCTACTTCGACGAGATCGTCGACGTGCTGATCGAGGTGCTCGACGAGTCCGGGACGGGCTTCGCGAACGCGGTCCCATCCGTCGTCGTCGACCGGGGCGAGCTGACCCTGCACGTGGCTCGTGAGCACCTCGTCGCGGTGGCACAGGTGCTGCGCGACGACCCCGACCTGCGGTTCGAGCTGAGCCTCGGCGTCAACGGCGCGCACTACCCGCACCTCGTCGGCGCCCAGCTGCACGCGGTGTACCACCTGGTGTCGGTGACCCACGGGCGGCGCGTCCGCCTCGAGGTCTCGGCACCCGACGAGGACCCGCACATCCCGTCGACGGTCGCGGTGTACCCCGCCAACGACTGGCACGAGCGCGAGACCTGGGACTTCTTCGGGATCGTCTTCGACGGCCACCCCGGCCTCGCCCGCATCGAGATGCCCGACGACTGGCCGGGCCACCCCCAGCGCAAGGACTACCCGCTCGGCGGCATCCCGGTGGAGTACAAGGGCGCCACCGTTCCGCCCCCGGACCAGCGGAGGTCGTACTCCTGATGAGCACCCCCCACGCCACCCGCCCGGTGGTCGACGACCAGACCGCCGGCCTGCCGACCTTCGTGGCCGCCGGGGGCGAGGGGTCGGCGATCGCCGAGGAGGCAGCGCGCCTCGGCGAGGAGCGCATCGTCGTCAACATGGGCCCGCAGCACCCGTCCACCCACGGTGTGCTCCGCCTGATGCTCGAGATCGAGGGCGAGACGGTGACCGAGGCCCGTGCCGGCATCGGCTACCTGCACACCGGCATCGAGAAGAACATGGAGTTCCGCACCTGGACCCAGGGCGTGACGTTCTGCACCCGCATGGACTACGTCGCCCCGCTGTTCCAGGAGGCCGGCTACTGCCTGACGGTGGAGAAGCTGCTCGGCATCGTGGACGACGTGCCGGAGAAGGCTTCCGTCATCCGCGTGATGATGATGGAGCTCAACCGCATCGCGTCCCACTTCATCTGCCTGGGCACCGGCGGCAACGAGCTGGGCGCCACGACGATCATGACCCTGGCGTTCCAGGGTCGTGAGCACATCCTCCAGATCTTCGAGCTGATCACCGGCCTGCGGATGAACCACGCGTACATCCGCCCGGGCGGCGTGGTCCAGGACCTGCCGCCGGGCGCGGTGGACCAGATCCGCGAGGCGCTCGTCGGCGTCAAGAAGTTCCTCACCGACCTGCAGAAGCTCATGCTGGCGAACCCGATCCTCAAGCTGCGGTACCAGGGGGTCGGGCACCTCAACCTGGCGGGCTGCATGGCCCTGGGGATCACCGGCCCGATGCTGCGCAGCGCCGGCCTGCCGTTCGACGTGCGCAAGACCTTCCCGTACTGCGGCTACGAGACGTACGACTTCGACGTCCCCACCGGCACCAACGCCGACTCGTGGGACCGGATGGTCATCCGCTTCGAGGAGTGCTGGCAGTCGATCCACATCGTCGAGCAGACGCTGGAGCGGCTGACGAAGCTGGGCCCGGGCGCTCCGGTGATGGTGGCCGACAAGAAGATCGCGTGGCCGGCGCAGCTGGCCGTCGGTCCCGACGGCCAGGGCAACAGCCTCGACCACATCCGGGAGATCATGGGCACCTCGATGGAGGCACTGATCCACCACTTCAAGCTGGTGACCGAGGGCTTCCGGGTGCCGCCGGGCCAGGCGTTCACCGAGGTGGAGCACCCGCGTGGCGTGCTGGGGGTGCACCTGGTCTCCGACGGCGGCACGCGGCCGTACCGGGCGCACTTCCGCGACCCGTCGTTCAACAACCTGCAGGCGGTCTCGATGCTGTGCGAGGGCGGCAACCTCGCCGACGTCGTCGCCGCGGTCGCCTCGATCGACCCCGTCCTGGGAGGGGTGGACCGCTGATGACCGAGCTGGTTCCGGGGGACGGCCTGGCGACGAGGTCGCCCGGCCAGGTGCACGCGGCCGGGTACGACGAGGCGACGCGCGCCCGGCTCGCGGGCGACGCCGCCGCGATCGTGGCGCGCTATCCGAAGGCACGCTCCGCCCTGCTTCCGCTGCTGCACCTGGTGCAGTCGCAGGACGGCTACGTCTCGCCGCGGGGCATCGCGTTCGCGGCCGAGACCCTCGGGCTGACGACGGCCGAGGTGTCCGCGGTCGCGACCTTCTACACGCAGTACAAGCGGCACCCCAACGGCACGTACACCGTGGGTGTCTGCACCACCGCGCTGTGCGCGATCATGGGCGGCGACGCCATCTGGGAGGAGCTGGTCGAGCACCTCGGCATCGGGCACGACGAGACCACGCCGGACGGCGCCGTCACGCTCGAGCGCGTCGAGTGCAACGCGGCCTGCGACTACGCACCCGTGGTGATGGTCAACTGGGAGTTCTTCGACAACCAGACCCCGGACACCGCGACGACACTGGTCGACGACCTGCGGGCCGGCAAGCCGGTGAAGCCGACGCGGGGCGCCGACACCGTGGTGACCTTCAAGGAGATGAGCCGCGTGCTCGCCGGATTCCCGGACGGTCGGGCCGACGAAGGTCCCGCGGCCGGCCCGGCGAGCCTGGCGGGCCTGCGCGTCGCCGAGGAGCACGGCTGGAGCGCCCCGCCGTTCACCGCGCACGGCGAGGGCGGCGCCCAGCCCTCCACCGGTGCCGCGCCGCCCACGGGCAGCCCGGGTTCGAGCGCCGACCGCCCGGTGACCACTCCCCGCGACACGGACCCGGCGGCTGCCAAGCCGCCGGCGAGCCACCCCGAGACCCAGCAGAAGCCGAACACCCAGGAGAAGGGCAGCTGATGGCGACCACCCTGACGCCCGTCCTGTCGGCCCACTGGGACGCCGACCGGTCCTGGACCTTGGACGCCTACCTGGCGACCGGCGGCTACGACGGCCTGCGGGCGGCGCTCGCGACCGACCCGGCCACCGTCGTGACGACGGTGAAGGACTCCGGGCTGCGCGGCCGCGGCGGCGCCGGCTTCCCGGCGGGCATGAAGTGGGGCTTCCTGCCCGCTCCCGACGGCGGGCCGCGCTACCTCGTGGTCAACGCCGACGAGTCCGAGCCGGGCACCTGCAAGGACATGCCGCTGCTGCTGGCGAACCCGCACATGCTGGTGGAGGGCATCGCGATCTCGTCGTACGCGATCGGGTGCCACCACGCGTTCGTCTACGTGCGTGGCGAGGTGCTGCACGTGCGCCGCCGGCTGGAGCAGGCGGTGGCGGAGGCGTACGCGGCCGGGTACCTGGGCAAGAACGTCCTGGGCTCCGGGTTCGACCTCGAGCTGACCGTGCACTCCGGTGCCGGCGCCTACATCTGCGGGGAGGAGACGGCGCTCCTCGACTCCCTCGAGGGCCTGCGCGGCCAGCCGCGCCTGCGTCCGCCGTTCCCGGCCGTCGCCGGTCTGTACGCGCGGCCGACCGTGGTGAACAACGTCGAGACCATCGCCTCGGTCCCCGGGATCATGCGCGGTGGTGCCGGCTGGTTCTCCTCGATGGGCACCGAGCGGTCCAAGGGCCACGGCCTGTTCAGCCTGTCCGGGCACGTCGAGCGCCCCGGCCAGTACGAGGCACCGCTCGGCATCACCCTGCGCGAGCTGCTCGACCTGGCCGGCGGCGTCCGCAAGGGTCACCAGCTGAAGTTCTGGACGCCGGGGGGCTCGTCGACCCCGATCCTGACGGCCGAGCACCTCGACGTGCCGCTGGACTACGAGTCGGTGGGCGCGGCCAAGTCGATGCTGGGCACCCGCGCGCTGCAGATCTTCGACGAGACGGTGTCCGTGGTGCGCGCCGTGACTCGCTGGCTCGAGTTCTACAAGCACGAGTCCTGCGGCAAGTGCACGCCCTGCCGCGAGGGCACGTTCTGGCTGGTGGCGGTCCTCAAGCGGCTCGAGGCGGGCAAGGGCGCTCCCGGGGACATCGAGCTGCTGCTCGATCTGTGCGACAACATCCTCGGCCGGGCGTTCTGCGCCCTCGGCGACGGTGCCACGAGCCCCATCACCTCCGCGGTGCAGTACTTCCGCGAGGAGTTCGAGGCCGGCATGCACACCGCCGCCGACGTGCTCTTCCCGCCGGAGAAGAGCTCCCTGTTCGCCTACACACCGCGCCGCGGCGCGGCCCTCGCGGGGGTGCACTGATGACCGTGACGACCCCCCGAACGTCGGGCGTGGCACGGCTGGTGCCGCCGGCCGAGCCGGTGCCGGCGCCGATCCCCACGGACACGGTGACGTTCAGCATCGACGGCGTGGAGACCACCGTGCCGAAGGGCACCCTCGTCATCCGCGCCGCCGAGCAGATCGGCATCCAGATCCCGCGGTTCTGCGACCACCCGCTGCTCGCGCCCGTCGGCGCGTGCCGGCAGTGCCTGGTCGAGGTCTGGGCGCCCGGCCGTGACGGCGCGCTGGCGAAGATGCCCAAGCCGCAGGCGAGCTGCACGCTCGAGGCGACGCCGGGGATGCAGGTCAAGACTCAGCGCACCTCGGCCGAGGCGGACAAGGCCCAGCACGGGATCATCGAGTTCCTGCTGATCAACCACCCGCTGGACTGCCCCGTGTGCGACAAGGGCGGCGAGTGCCCCCTGCAGAACCAGGCGATGAGCAACGGCCACCCCGAGAGCCGGTTCATCGAGGGCAAGCGCACGTTCCCCAAGCCGATCAAGGTCTCGACCCAGATCCTGCTCGACCGGGAGCGCTGCGTGCTGTGCCAGCGGTGCACCCGGTTCTCCGAGGAGATCGCGGGCGACCTGTTCATCGACCTGCAGATGCGCGGCGCGCGCCAGCAGATCGGCACCTTCGACCCCGCCGTGCTCGGCTTCACCGGCGAGGCGCCGGTGGGGGAGACGAGCCTCGACACCTCCGGGCGCCCGTTCTCCTCCTACTTCAGCGGCAACACGGTGCAGATCTGCCCGGTCGGCGCGCTGACGTCGGCGGCGTACCGGTTCCGGTCGCGGCCGTTCGACCTGGTGTCCACGCCGAGCATCGCCGAGCACGACTCGCAGGGGTCCGCGATCCGCGTCGACCACCGCCGCGGCGTGGTGCTGCGGCGCCTGGCCGGGGACGACCCGGCGGTCAACAGCGAGTTCGTCACCGACAAGGACCGGTTCGCCTTCCGCTGGCAGGCGTTCGGCGAGAGGCTGGTCGCCCCGCAGGTCCGCGAGGACGACGAGCTGGTCACCACCAGCTGGCACGAGGCGGTGGAGGCCGCGGCGGCCGGCCTGACGGCGGCGCTCGCGAACGGTGGGGTGGGCGTGCTGCCCGGCGGGCGGCTCACCCTCGAGGACTCCTACGCCTACGCCAAGTTCGCGCGCGTGGGTCTGGGCACCAACGACGTGGACCACCGCGCCCGGCCGCACTCCGACGAGGAGGCCGCCTTCCTGGCCCACCACGTCGCCGGCCGCACGCTCGACGTCACGTTCGCGGACCTCGACGCGGCGCCCGCCGTGCTCCTCGTCGGTCTGGAGCCGGAAGAGGAGGGCGGCATCCTCTTCCTCCGGCTGCGCCAGGGCCTGCTGCGGCGCAAGGGCCGCGTGCTGGCCGTCGCACCGTTCGCCAGCCGCGGGCTGGAGCGCCTCGACGGGACGCTGCTCCCCGCGGCTCCGGGCACCGAGGCCGAGGTGCTCGACGGCATCGCCGAGGGCGGCCCGCTCGCGGACGCCGCCGCCGAGCTGGCCAAGCCCGGCGCCGTGGTGCTCGTCGGCGAGCGCCTCGCGACGGCCCCGGGGGCACTGTCCGCCGCGC
>JAEXPS010000063.1 GCA_023438885.1 Actinomycetes bacterium | reverse complement strand
GAGACCGGCAGTCCCAACTGCCGGGCTCGACACGAACTGCCGGGCTCGGCGGAGGTGGTGCGATGGGTCAGGTGGCGGCGCGGCGGGCGCGGTAGGCGGCGACGTGGGTGCGGTTCGCGCAGTTGTTCACGTCGCAGAACCGGCGCGAGCGGTTGCGCGAGAGGTCGATGAGCACGGCAGAGCAGTCAGGCGCCGCGCAGATCGCCAGGCGGCCCCACTCGTCGGACCTGATGACGTCGACGAAGGCCATCGCCGCCTCGACGCCGATCCGCACCGGCAGCGGGGCGTCGAGCTCCGTGGCGTGCAGGTGCCAGTCCCACTCGTCGTGCCGTGTCAGGTAGGGCAGCGCGCGCGCCTCGCGCAGCATGTCGTTGACCAGTGCGGCGGCCTCGTCGCGCCCCGCCGACCACAGGCCGTGCAGCCGGGCGCGCACCTGGCGCACCCGCTGCACCTCCACGTCGTCGCGGTCATGGCGGCCGGCGTACCCGAAGTCGGCGTAGAACGCGTCGAGGTCGGCGACGCCCGCGAGCGCGTCCACGCCGTCCCGGCGCAGGCCGGTGTTGACCAGGTGCGCAGCGGCGAGCAGCGCCGCCTCGGTGTCAGGGGCAAAGAGCAAATTGACTCCTGTCGGACGGGACCCCTAGTGTCACGGCCGTTCGGACAGTTGACGCCTGGCGGGATCCTACGCGGGGCCATGGGTGAGGAGGCCCCCGGTGGCTTCGGCGAGCGGCCGGCGAACCGGCCTGGTGGCCGGACTGATTGCAGCGCTGGGATTCGCGACGAGCGGACCCGTGATCAAGCCGCTGCTGGAGGCGGGCTGGACGCCGGGCGGGGCGATGCTCTACCGGCTGTCGATCGGCGCCGTGCTGCTGGCGGGACCCACCTGGTTCGCGCTGCGCGGCCGGTTCGGCCTGCTGCGCCAGGAGTGGCGCCTGCTGCTCGTCTTCGGCACGGTGGCCGTCGGCGGCTGCGCCACGCTGTACTACCTCGCCGTCGAGCGGCTCCCGGTCGCGGTCGCCCTCCTCGTCGAGTACACCGCGCCCCTGCTGCTCCTGGCGTACGCGTGGGCGCGCACCCGCCGGGCCCCGGCGCGGTCCGTGCTCGTCGGCGCCGCGCTCGCGATGGGCGGGCTCGTGCTGGTGCTCGACATCACCGGATCGCTCCACCTGGACCCGGTGGGGTTGGCGTTCGCCTTCGCCGCCGCCCTGGGCAGCGCCGTGTACTGGGTGGCCGCGGCCCGGCCGATCGCCGTGCCGCCGGTGGCGCTGGCCGGCACCGGCATGTGGATCGGCGCCGCGACCGTCGCCCTGCTGTGCGCGGTCGGTGTGCTGCCGGTCGCCACCCCGGCGGTCAGCGTGGACATGCTCGGCGCGCGCCTGCCGTGGGTGGTGCCCGTGCTCTTCGTCGGCGCGGTGCCCACGGCGCTCGCCTTCGGGATCAGCGCGGTGTCCGTGCGCCTGCTCGGTGAGCGGGTCGCGTCCTTCGTCGCGCTCGCCGAGGTGCTGTTCTCGGTGCTGCTCGCCTGGATGCTGCTGGGTGAGGCGCCCCTCGCCGTTCAGGCGGTGGGCGCGGTCCTCGTCGTGGCGGGCGTGGCGCTGGTGCGGCGGGGCTCGGACATCTCGTCCGGCGAGTCGGCGTACGACGAGGCCGGGTCTGCCGCGGAGGTGACGGCTTCCGCGTCGCGCGACGTCACCGCGCTGCGCACCGAGGCCGACACCGAGGCAGTCAGCGAGCGGCTCCCGGCCTGAAGCCGGCCGACGACCTCACGGGGACCCATCCCGAGGCCGCGGGCCATGCGCCAGCCGACGAGGACGACACCGACCGCGGGACCGACCGCGCAGACGCCCATCGCCACATGCGGCCCGGCCTGCTCGGCCACCCACCCGATGATCAGGCCGGAGGCGGCCTGTGCCCCCATCGAGACCAGGACGTAGATCGCCATGACGCGGCCGCGGAGCTCGTCGGCCACGGACACCTGGAGCAGCACGTTGTTGCCGATGATGTAGACCAGCGTCACCGTGCCCAGCACCACGAGCAGCGCGACGAACACCGCCTGCTGGGTGACGAAGGCCGCGACCACCTCGAGCACGGCGATCGTCGCGGACAGCAGCAGGAGCTGGCGCAGCCGCACCCGGCGGCGGCGGGTCGAGATCAGCGCGCCGGTCAGCGCGCCGACGGCCAGCATCGAGTTGAGCAGCGCGTACCCGCCAGCTCCGGTCTCGAACACCTCGTCGGCGTAGGCGGCCAGCACCGTGGTCAGGTTGACGCCGGTGAGGCCGACGAAGCCGACCAGGATCACCGGCCAGAGGATGGTCGGGCTGCGCCGCGCGTACGCGAGCCCCTCGCGCAGCTGCCCCTTGGCCCGGGGCAGCGCGACGGTGGGCGTCAGCTCGGAGGTGCGCATCACGATGAGCAGGCCGACGGCGACGAACGACGCGGCAGCGTTGAGCAGGAATGCCCAGCCCTCACCGAAGGCGCCGATCAGCAGGCCGGCCACGGCGGGGCCGACGAGTGCGCCGAGCTGGAACACGGCCGAGTTCAGCCCGATCGCCTGGCGCAGGTGCTGCGGGCCCGCGGTCTCGTGGACGAATGCCTGCCGCGCGGGGTTGTCGAAGGCCGTCGCCACGCCGACGACGGACGCGGCGACGAGCACGTGCCACGCCTCGACTCGACCGGTGATCGCCAGCACGCCCACCGACAGCGTGGACAGGCCGAAGATCGTCTGGGTGATGGTCAGCAGGGTCCGCCGTGGATAGCGGTCGGCCAGCACGCCACCGAGCAGCCCGAGAAAGACGATGGGGCCGAACTGGAGCGCGACGGTCAGTCCCACCATCGTGGGGGAGCCGGTCAGCGTGAGGATCAGCCAGTTCTGCGCGACGCGGGCGGCCCAGCCGAAGGTGTTGGTGAGCACCTGCGAGATCACGTACAGCCGGTAGTTGCGCACCCGCAGCGAGTCGAAGGAGTCCCGCAGCGAGGTGATCTTCAGCAGCGGGGAGGGCCGGGTGCGGAGGGCCGACAGCACGGGGGGAGACCTGGTTTCGGGGCGGCGCGGTTCGTAACGATTCGACCGCCCACCGTAGGGGGGCGGCGTGCCGGCACTCAAGTCCGTCCCGGGCACCGGGACGCCCGGACGGGCCCTACCGCGGTGAGCGCGGGTGCGGGCTAGTCTCGCCAGCGAGGAGAGGGGTGCACGGTGACGTTGACCATCGGGTACGCGGCAGCGCTGGAGCAGTTCCACCCGACGGAGGCGCTGGAGCTGGCGGCGCTCGCCGAGCAGCACGGCTTCTCCGGCGTGATGGCCGCGGACCACTTCCAGCCGTGGGTGCCGGCGCAGGGGCAGTCGTCGTTCGTGTGGAGCTACCTGACCGCCGTCGGGGAGCGGACCGCCGGCGACTTCGGCCCCGGCGTGACGGCGCCGACGTTCCGGATGCACCCGGCGATGGTGGCGCAGGCGGCTGCGACCGCCGCGGCGATGTACCCGGGACGGTTCTGGCTGGGCCTGGGCTCCGGGGAGGCGCTCAACGAGCACATCACCGGCGAGTACTGGCCCGAGGCGCCCGAGCGCATCAACCGCATGTTCGAGGCGATCGAGATCATCACCAAGCTGTTCTCCGCGTCGCTGGCGGGCAGGGACACCAAGTTCGCCGGGCAGTTCTTCAAGCTGGAGTCCACGCGGCTGTGGACCATGCCGAAGAAGGCTCCGGAGGTGCTCGTCGCCACGGCCGGGCCGGTGACGGCCAAGCGTGCGGGCAAGCACGTCGACGGGCTGATCACGGTGGGCGCCCCGCTCGAGAAGATCTCGGGCCTGTTCGCGAAGTTCGCCGAGGGCGCGCGCGAGGCGGGCAAGGACCCGTCCACCATGCCGAAGGTGCTCCAGCTGCACCTGTCCTGGGCCGCCACGGACGAGCAGGCGCTGGCCAACGCGATGCACGAGTGGCCGAACGGCGGCATGAAGTTCGGCAAGGGCGACGTGCGCTCGCCGTTCGACTTCGAGGCGATGGCCAAGCTGGTGCGGCCCGACGACTTCGCGGGGCGCATGGTGATCTCCGCCGACCCGGACGTGCACCGCGCCGAGATCCAGAAGTACGTCGACCTCGGCTTCGACCGGATCTACCTGCACAACGTGGGCCGCAACCAGCGGGAGTGGATCGAGGAGTTCGGCCGGTCGGTGCTGCCGAAGCTGTCCCGGTGAACGAGCTGCACGCGTGGGCACCGCCCGGTCTGCCCGAGGTGAGGGCCGGCGACGACCTCGTCGGGCTGCTCGGGGACGCGCTCGCGGCGGACGCCGCGGCCACGCCGGGGCATGCCCTGCGTGACGGGGACGTGCTGGTGGTGACGTCCAAGGTGATCTCGAAGGCGGAGGCGCGGTCCGTCGCCGCCGACGACCGCGAGCAGGCGATCACGGACGAGACCGTGCGCGTCGTCGCCACCCGCGAGCGCGCAGGGGGCGTCACGCGCATCGTCGAGAACCGGCTGGGCCTGGTGATGGCGGCCGCCGGCGTGGACTCGTCGAACACGCCGGGCGGCAGCGTGCTGCTGCTGCCGCTCGACCCCGACGCTTCCGCGCGGGCGCTGCGGGCCGGCCTGGCAGCCCGGTTCGGGGTGCGGCTCGGGGTGATCGTCTCCGACACCGCGGGGCGGCCGTGGCGGCTCGGCCTGACCGACCTCGCCATCGGCGCCGCCGGGCTCGCGGTCGTCGACGACCTGCGGGGGACCCGGGACGCGCACGGGCGCGAGCTGTCCGTGACGGTCACTGCGGTGGCCGACGAGCTCGCGTCGGCGGCCGAGCTGGTCAAGGGCAAGGTCGACGGGCTGCCGCTCGCCGTGGTGCGCGGCGCGGGACGGTACGTCACGCAGGAAGACGGGCCGGGAGCCCGGGTGCTGGTGCGGCCCGCCGAGCAGGACATGTTCCGGTTGGGGTCCGACGAGGCCTACGCCGAGGGGTGGCGCGACGGGTTCGCCGGCCGCTCACCAGGAACGACGGGCCGCGCGCCGCTAGCGTGACCGCGTGACGACCCCTCGCCAGCGACGGCGCCGCGCAGGCATCGCCGCCGTGATCGTAATCCTCGCCGTCGCCGCGGCGGTCGCCGTGTGGGCGGCACTGAGGAACCCGGTGCCGCCGGCCGTTTCGCCCGGCGAGACGGCGCCGACCTCGTCGGCCACCCCGTCATCGGAGCCCAGCCCCGAGCCCACCGAGCAGGACCCCCTGGCCGGGTGGACGCTCGAGCAGAAGGTGGGCCAGCTCTTCGTCGTCGGGCTGGACCTGACGGCTCCCGAGCAGGTGAGCCGCGACCTGGTGACGCAGCGGCACGTCGGCAACGTGTTCCTGCACGGGCGCTCGTCGGCGGGCGTGGACGCGATCCGTGCGGTGGTCGACGACATCGCGTCGCTCGCCACGCCGGAGATGACCATCCCCATGCTCATCGCCGCCGACCAGGAGGGCGGCACGGTGCAGACGCTCTCCGGACCGGGGTTCTCGACGATCCCGTCGGCCCTGGAGCAGGCGTCGGTGGATCCGTCGGACCTGGAGGCGCAGGCGACCACGTGGGGAGGCGAGCTGTTCGCGGCGGGGGTGAACCTCAACCTGGCGCCCGTCATGGACCTCGTGCCCGAGGAGTCGGCGGCGTCGAACCCGCCGATCGGCGCGCTCCAGCGCAACTACGGCTTCACGGCCGACTCGGTGACCTCGCACGGAGCGGCGTTCGTGCGGGGGATGGCCGCCGCGGGGGTGGCGACATCGGTCAAGCACTTCCCGGGGCTCGGGTACGTCACCGCGAGCACCGACGACACCGCCGAAGTCACCGACGACGTCACCACCTGGGACAGCCCATCGATCGCGGTGTTCCGTGCGGGGGTGGAGGCGGGCGCGCCGCTGGTGATGATGTCGACGGCGGTCTACTCGCAGCTGGACCCCGGCGGGCCGGCGGCGTTCTCCGCGCAGGTGGTGCAGCACGGCGTGCGCGAGATGCTCGGCTTCGACGGCCCGGTCATCACCGACGACCTGTCCGGGGCGACGCAGGTCGAGGCGTGGTCGCCAGGCGAGCGGGCGATCCTCGCGATCGAGGCGGGGTGCGACCTGGTGCTGTTCAGCAAGGTGCCGAGCGTCGCTCCTGAAGCGGTCGATGCCGTGGTGGCCAAGGCACAGAACGACGCCGCGTTCGCCGCGCGGATCGACGAGTCGGTGCGTCGCGTGATCGCCCTCAAGGAGTCGATGGGGCTGCTGGAGTAGGCCGATCAGGTCGCAGGCTCATCGTGCAGGCGGCCGTCCGCGAGGCGCAGGCGCCGCGTGAGGCCGATCGCCGCCAGGAATCGCTCGTCGTGACTGACCACCACGAGCGCGCCGCGGTAGGCGAGCACGGCGCTCTCGAGCTGGCGTTGGCTGACGAGGTCGAGGTTGTTGGTGGGCTCGTCGAGCAGCAGCAGCTGGGGTGCGGGCTCGGCGTGGAGCACGCAGGCGAGGGTGGCGCGCAGGCGCTCGCCGCCCGAGAGGGTGCCGATGCGCTGGTGGGCGCCCGCGCCGCGGAACAGGTAGCGGGCCAGCAGGTTCATGCGCTCCACGTCGGCCAGCCCCGGCGCCGCCGCGGCGAGCGACTGCGCGACCGTGCGGTCCGGGTCGAGCACGTCGAGGCGCTGGGAGAGGTACGCGATGCGGCCGTCGACCCGGCGGACGGTGCCCTGCGCGGGGGCGCCCTGCATCACGCGCAGCAGCGTCGACTTGCCGGCGCCGTTGGGTCCGGTCAGGGCGATGCGCTCCGGTCCGCGCACGACGAGCTCCACGCCGCCCGCCGCGAACACCGGTGCGCCTCCGTGGCACACCTGCACCCCGTGGCCGTCGAAGACCGTGCGCCCGGCGGGCACCGTCGTGGCGGGCAGCTCGAGGGCCAGCACGTCGTCGTCGCGCAGCGCCTCGCCGGCGGCATCGGCCCGGGCCTGCGCCGTCGCGACCCGGGCGGCATGGGTGTCGTCGGACCGGGCGGCGGAGTTCTGAGCCTTGCGCGCCAGGGCACCGGCGACGATCTTCGGCAGCCCGGCGTCGCCGAGGTTGCGGGAGGCGGTCGACGAGCGTCGAGCCGCACGCTCGCGGGCCTGCTGGCGCTGGAGCTTCTCGCGCCGCAGGTCCTGCTCGGCGGACCGCAGCGTGCGCTCGGCCGCCTCGCGCCCCGCGCGCACGGCCTCGTCGTACGCGGTGAAGCCGCCGCCGAAGGTGCGCACCTCGCCGGGGTGCAGCTCCGCGATGCGGTCCACGCGGTCGAGGAGCGCGCGGTCGTGGCTGACGACGAGGAGGGTGCCGCGCCAGTCGTCGATCGCCTGGTAGAGGCGGCGGCGGGCGGCGGCGTCGAGGTTGTTGGTGGGCTCGTCGAGCAGCAGGGCGTCGGGGCGGCGCAGCAGCTGCGATGCCAGGCCGAGCGTGACCACCTCGCCGCCGGAGAGGGTGCGCAGGGTGCGGTCGAGCGTGACGTCGCCCAGGCCGAGGCGGTCGAGCTGGGCACGGCTGCGATCCTCGACGTCCCAGTCGTCGCCAATGGCGGCGAAGACGTGCTCGGAGGCGTCCCCGCGCTCGAGCGCCGCGAGGGCGGCGAGGACCGGTGCGATGCCGAGCACGTCGGCCACCGTCAGGTCCGCGGTGAACGGCAGGTCCTGGGGCAGGTAGCCCAGGTGGCCGTCGATCGCGATGGAGCCGCTGCTCGGGGCGAGCTCACCGGCGATCAGCCGCAGGAGCGTGGACTTGCCGGCGCCGTTGGGTGCGACGAGGCCGGTGCGGCCGGTGCCGAAGGTGGCGTCGAGCCCGGTGAAGACGGGGGTGTCGTCGGGCCAGGAGAAGGTCAGGGCGGACAAGACGATGGGCATGGCGTGCCTCGGGTGAGGTGTGCCCGCTGGCCGGGAACGGCCTGGCCGGGCGGTGGACGGGGGACGACGACGACACGCGGCGCGTCCTCGCGCCGGCGCGCTCCGGGTCAACCGGAGATCGCGTCAGTTCCCGTCACGTCAGCTCTCCTCGCACGCGGCTGCCGGTCTCCCGGTGCCGATCGGTGGCGGTCGATGGTACCCGGCGAGGCGCGCGGGCTGTCCAGGGCTTTGGCCACGCCCTCGTCGGACTCAGGCCTTGGCCGCGCGCGTCTGGGCCTTCATCGCCTTCTTGTGCTCGCGGACCTTGGCGAGGGACTCCTTGTCGACGATGTCGGCGACCGAGAGGTACGTGCCGTCGTCGCCGTACGGGGCCGACGCCTCGCGCCAGCCCGCCGCGGTCAGGCCGCGCTGCTTGCCGAGCAGGGCGAGGAAGATCCGGGCCTTGGCCTTGCCGAAGCCGGGCAGCGCCTCGATCCGCTTGAGGACGGTGCGGGCGTCGCCGTCGCGCCAGATGTTCGCTGCGTCGCCGTCGTACTCGTCGATCACCAGGCGGGCCAGCTCCTGGATGCGCCCGGCCATGGCGCGGGGGTAGCGGTGGATCGCCGGGGGCGTGGCGGCGAGCTCCTCGAACTCGTCGGGCGGTGCCGCGGCGATGCGGTGCACGTCGAGGCCGCCCATGCGGTCGGCGAGCTTCTTCGGGCCGGCGAAGGCGGCCTCGAGGGTCATCTGCTGGTCGAGGAGCATGCCGATCAAGAGCGCGAACGGGTCACCGTCGAGTAGTTGGTCGGTCTCAACGTCGCCGGTTATCCAGAAGCCCATGTGGCTAGCATGCCACCGCCGCGCGCCCCGACGGGAGCGCGCAATTCTGCACTTGTCCGGTAGACCATCCGGATGGCCATGGATGGCTAACCGACGACACGGAGCCAATCGCGAACGCGGATCTCCATGCGCTCGACGTCCGCGCCAGTGAGAGTCCCTGTGTGTGCGAGCGCCCGCCTTGTCCGATTGAGCTCGGCAAAGTAGTAGTTGACCCATGCTTGATCGCCCAGCAGCGGCTCGAAGTGCTGCCACTGGCCCACGATGATCTCCCCGTACTGCGGGAAGTCAACATAGGCCAACAGGGACTCGCCCCTTGGGCCGTGCCAGCGAGCCTTCTGGTCGTCTACCTGGCGCTTCTCGGCGATCTTCCGGATCGCCGGGTCAACTCCATCGGTCCACCAGGTATCCGCCCCGAAGGCTTCGCGCAGCGTGGCCTCGACGAGCTCTCGTATGGAGTTCTCGAGGCAGTAGAGCAGCTCGTACACCTGTCCCATCGCCGCTGCCCGGGTGCGAGCCTCTTCTGAGAACTGCTCGATCGCGCTCTGCCCAACGATGCTTGCGGACGCAGTGGGCGTGTCGATGCCAAGAGAGCGGTTGGCCGCCATTGCGCGAAAGAAGAACGCCTGTAGGTCGCGTTCCGATTCGTTCATGTCAGCTGTGCCTTCAGACTCTTGAAGATCGCGTCATAGACAGCCACGTCCGTCGACAGAGGAAGGTGCACGTGGATGTCGTGCCGCAAGGAGATCTGGCCCGGACGAACTTCGAACTTCGGAGTAGAGGCGGCGGACGTGTCGTTGCTGCGCTCGTCTGGGCCGAGTTCCTCGTCCGCCGGGCGCTCGGCCGAGTCCGGCGTGGCGTTGCTGAAGTCCGCAAGGTCCGCCAGGGTCTTGAAGGTGGAAGCCATCTTCGTGGTGACGGATGTGCCCTTGTCTGACAAGCGCGAGAACATGCCGTTCAGGTCGACGAGCGAACGCGTGTGGGCATCCGTGTCGATGGCGAACAGGTCCTTGTAAGCCGTCCGGAGAGAGGTAGCCAGCACCGTGCGGGACAACGCCGGGTCTTTGTAGTCGCGATAGCGCGACGTCGGCTTGCCGCCAGCATCAAGCAAGCCCAGCGCCTTCATCACGGGAATCATGGGCCGGTCCGAGGAGCTTGCGTACCCCAACTGCTTGAGGAACTCGTACGTGAACGTCTCGGGCACGGCGGCCTTCTGGAGCGCGCTCAGAATGCCGGACGTGTTCCTTGTGCTTGTCAGGTATGCGCTAGGCAGACTCATGTCCAGACGATAGAGGACCGAGGGGGCGCGCGTCCTTGTCTTGTCGCGAAGATGACGCCTTAGCCATCGCGACCGGTGCGGGGCGATGATTGGGCGGCGTCGCCGTCACTCTGGCAGGAGGGCTGCGGGTGCGACGCCCATCGTGTCGGCCAGTACGAACAAGCTCCCGACGCTGATGTTGCGCTCACCGCGCTCCACAGAGCCGACGTAGGTCCGATGCAGGCCCGCCGCGTGGGCCAGCTCCTCTTGTGACATGCCCAGTCGCACGCGCTCAGAGCGGACTTGCTCTCCAAGGCGGCGCAGCCGCAGCTGGAGGTGTTCGTCGTACTGCGCCATACCGTGATCCTTGGGGGCTGCACTCTATGAGTCGACCGACCCGGGCCTGAGACGGTTGTACACGAAGGCCGGGCCGCTGCAGCGCAAGAACCTCTTGGCACGACTTGATGACCTCACCAACCCGAAGGAGCGCCGCTCGGAGAGCGGCGAAGCGGCGGCTCGAGCGCATGGCGCTGTTCGAGGAGCAGGAGCGTGCGTGGGTGAGCGAGCACCCGGGACCGCCCGTGTCGCCCGGGGCGCTGGACCAACTCGTCAGGCTCCTCGAGGTCCGGCACATCGAGGAGTCGCTACTTCGGCTTCCCGAGTGGGATCGCCAATCACCTATTCACGGTGAAGGCCGCTGACCTGCGGCAGTACCTCGTGGCTAACGAACCTTCTGCTCGAGGAGCATGCCGACGACGATGGCGAACGGGTCCTCGTCGAGCAGCGTGTCCGCGGCGGGGTCGCCGGAGAGGTGGAGGGGCATGGCGCCATCCTCTCCCGGCGCGGGCGTGTGCGCCGGGCCGGTGTCGCGCTGCTGGTGGCGCCGCCCTGGCCCGGGGTGTTCGCGACGCTGCCCGATTCCTCCCGAAGTTCACTCGTCCGGGTGACCCAGAAACCGCCTCTGAGCAGGGGAAATGTCGGTGGTCGGTGATGGGGTAGGTGTCATGGACGAGGCGGTGGAGGTCGGGTTCGGGCGAGATCTCGCCGCGCTCGCGCTGCCTGCGTTCGAGCCGTCCCGCGAACCCGTCCTGCTCGGGCTGGGCGGGGACCTGGTGCCCGACGACGGCGTCGACGAACCGATCGCGCGGATCACCGCCGCGGTGCAGACAGCCGAGCGGATCGCCACCATGACGGCCGCGTTCCGCGACGAGCTGGTGGCTACGGCCTACCGGGAGGGCTCCGCCGAGTACACGGCGCGGCTCACCCACCTGCCGCCGGCGCAGCGCCGCGAGTGGGGTGCGCGGGCGATGCTCGCCGAGCTGGCGTGCGCGCTGCGGGTTCCTGAGAGCACCCTGTCGCGCCGGCTGGCGCGGACGGCCGCGCTCGCGGCGTTCCCCCGGTTCCGCGAGGCCAACGCGGCGGGCGCGGTCTCGTCCTGGCACTGCGACGTGATGCTGGACATCTTCGGCCACGTGTCCGACGAGGCAGCGCTGGCCGCCGCCGACGCCGCGCTCATCGGCAAGGCGCTGACGTGCACGGCGTCGGAGCTGCGGGTGCCCGCCCGGCGTTGGCGCGCCCGGCACGTGCCCAAGACGCTCGACGAGCGGGCGCGGAACCTCGCCGACCGCCACGTGGGCGTGACCGCAGCCGACGACGACTTGTGCTGGCTCACCGCACTGCTGCCCGCGGCACAGGCGATGGCGATCTACCACCGGCTCTCGGACCTGGCCGCTGCGGTCCAAGGTCCCGACGAGGACCGCACCCTCGACCAGCTGCGTGCCGACGCGATGTGCGACCTGCTGCTCGATGTCCCCGACGACAGTCCCGAGGACGATGCCGGCGGGCCGCCCGGCGCGGCGTCCCCGCGGGGCATCGTGCCGACCGTGGTGCTGACGGTGCCCGCCCTGGCGCTGCTGGGGCACTCCGACGAGCCGGCCGACCTGGAGGGCTTCGGCCCGATCGACATCGAGACCGCCCGCGAGCTGGCCGCCCTGGCGCCGTCGTTCATCCGCGTGCTGACCCACCCGGAGACCGGTGCGGTGCTCTCGGTCGGTCGTGACCGCTACCGCGTGCCGGCCGACCTGAAGGCGGCGCTGGCGATCCGCGACGAGACCTGCCGGTTCCCCGGCTGCCGCCGCCGGGCGGTGCGCTGCGACGTCGACCACTCCCGGGCCTGGGAGCACGGCGGTGGCACCGCGCTCGACAACCTCGAGCACCTGTGCCGCAAGCACCACCGCCTGAAGCACGAGGCCGGCTGGACCATCACTCACGACGGGGGCGGCTCGCTGACCTGGATCTCTCCGGTCGGGCTTCGCTACCGCGACGAACCGGCCCGGTACGTCTGGCCACCGAGGCCGGCGCCGCCGCCGCGACTCTGCGACCCTTCGCCGCCGGCGCTCGAAGCCGCTCCATCGCCCGGCTATCCCGACGAGCCGCCGTTCTGACGCGCGCCCGTGCGGGCAGGCCGCTGCGCCTCCCACTTCGAGACGGCGAGCGGCTCGTCATCGACGCTTCTGCGCGACGAGATCGTCGGCCGACGAGTACGCGATGACCGGCCGGCCCGTGCGCGGGTGCGTCATCACCTCCGCGTCCACCCGGTAGACCGCGCGCACCAGCTCGGGCGTCAGCACGTCCCGCGGCGCCCCGGCCGCCGCCAGCCGCCCCTCGGAGAGCACCAGCACGTGGTCACAGAACGACGCCGCGAGATTGAGGTCGTGCAGCGCGGCGACGGTGGTGACCCCCAGCGTCCGCACGAAGCGCAGCAGCGACAGCTGGGCGCTGACGTCGAGGTGGTTGGTGGGCTCGTCGAGCAGCAGCAGCGACGGCTCCTGTGCCAGGGCCCGGGCGATGTGGACCCGCTGCCGCTCGCCGCCGGAGAGGGAGTCCCAGGCGCGGTCCGCCAGGTGCTCGGCGCCGGCCGATACGAGGGCGCGGTCCACCGCCGTGGCGTCGGCGTCGGCGCCCCACCAGGACCGGTACGGGACCCGGCCGAGGGCCACCACCTCGCGGACCAGCAGGGGCACCGTGGCCGACGACTCCTGCTCCAGCAGCGCGATCCGCTGCGCCCTTACCCGCCGGGGAAGGGAGGCGACGGGGACGGGGGCACGCCGGGGCTCACCGGGTCTCCCGGCAACGTCGGCGGGACTGGCCCCCTCGTCTTCGTCGGCCACCAGTACGGCTCCCGCCTCGGCCGGCAGCAGCCCGGCGATCAGGCGCAGCAGCGTCGTCTTCCCGGCACCGTTGGGCCCCAGCAGCCCTGTGAGAGCGCCGGGCGGGGGCGTCGCATCGACGCCGTCGACCACCCAGCGGCCGCCCAGCCGCGTGCCGACCCCGGCCAGCGTCAGCTCCATGCCGCACTCCGCCGCAGCAGCCACGCGAACACCGGCGCACCGAGCAGCGCCGTGACGATCCCCACGGGCAGCTCCCGCGGGTCGAACAGCGTCCGGGCCACCGTGTCCGCCCACACCAGCAGCATCGCGCCGGCCAGTGCCGCCACCGGCAGCAGGCGCCGGTGGGACGGCCCCGTGAACGCCCCGACCGCGTGCGGTACCAGCAGCCCGACGAACCCGATGGCCCCGCTCACCGACACCATCGCCCCCGTCAGCAGAGCCACCGCGGTCAGGACGAGCCACCGCGTCCGGTGCGGGTCCACCCCGAGCGAGGCCGCCGCTGTGTCGCCAAAGGCGAAGGCGTCCAGCCGCCCGGCCACCACCGCGAGCACGGCTCCGACGACGACGAGTGCGCCGAAGGCGATCGCCACCGAGGCCCACGTCGCCCCGGCCAGCGACCCCATCAGCCACGACAGGATCTCTCGGTAGGAGTCGCCCTTGGCCGTCCAGAAGATGACGAACGACGTCGCGGCCGCCGCCAGCTGCGACACCGCGAGGCCCGCCAGCACAGTGCGCGTCGGCGTCAGGGAACCCCCCGCCCGAGCCAGGCCCAGCGTGGCGATCAGCGCGAGCACCGCACCGGCGAACGCCGCCACGGGCAGCAGCACCCCCAGGCCCAGCAGCAGCACCGCGGCCGCACCCAGCGACGCCCCCGACGAGAGCCCCAGCAGGTACGGGTCTGCGAGCGGGTTACGGGTCAGCGACTGCATCACTGCGCCGGCCATCGCCAGCCCGGCGCCGACGGCGGCCGCGGTCAGCACCCGCGGCATCCGCAGGTCCCACACGATCGCGTCGTCGAGCCGCGCCACGTCGCCGACCGGGAACCCGAGGTGGGCGAGCACCGAGCGCGCCACCTCGCTCACCGCGAGGTCCGCCGGCCCGATCGCCACCGTCACGACCAGCGTCGCCAGCAGCAGCCCGGCCCCCGCGCCGACGAGCAGCCCCAGGGGGGCGCGGCGCGTGCGGGGTCCCGGTGCCGTCTGCTGCCCCGGCCCGGCGGGTGCCGCCTCCCCGGGTGGCTGCCGTCCCCGCCCGCTCGTGGGCCCGACGAGCACGCGTGTCATGGCCTACCCACCGAGCCCCAGCTCGCGCACCTGCGCTGCGAGCGACTGCGCGGCCTCGACGTTGCGCACCCCGGCCTCGGTCGACGCGAACGGCAGCCGCACGTACCGGTGCTCGCGCACCGCGGTCAGCTGCGACAGCGCAGGGCTGGACTCGAGCCACTCGACCTTGTGCTCGAAGGTGTTCCAGGTCGCGTCGACCAGCACCAGCACGTCCGGGTCGGCCGCGACCACGTTCTCCCAGCCCGCCGGGGCCCACGCGGCGTCGACGTCGGCCAGGGTGTTCGTCACCCCCGCCGCGTCCAGGATCATCTGCGGCGCACCGATGCCACCGCCGGCGTACGGGGTGTCGGTGCCCGACGACCACCAGAACGCCGTGACGCCGCCGACGGGCTCGATCGCCTCCAGGGCGGCCCGCTGTTCGGCGACCAGCGTCGCCGCCTCGTCGGGTACCCCGAACAGCGCTCCGACCTCGGTGATCTCCCGGAACACCTCGTCGAACGTCAGCGGCTCCGGCCGGTAGCCGTCCTCCTGGCACGCCGACGGCGACACGTACGTGCCGATGCCGCGCCCGGCGAGCGCGGCCCGGTCGCCGGCCCCGTCGGCCGTGACGTTCGACTCCCAGCCGGCGTAGACGAAGTCCGGGTCGAGCGCGAGCACCGCCTCCTGACCCGGCACCTTGTCGCTGATCACCGGCAGGGCCGCGGCGTCGGCCGCCCACTCGTCCGGCACCGGCCCGTCCTGGTACGCGACCCCGACGATCCGGTCCCCGAGCCCGAGCGCCAGCATCGTCTCGGTGGGCGTCGACTTGATCGTGACCACCCGCTGCGGAGCGGCCTCGACCTTCACCTCGACGCCGCAGTTGTCGAGCGTGACGGGCGCGAAGCCCCCGCTCGTCGCCGTCATGGTTGCCCTGTCCACCGGCGGGGCTGCGGTCTCGTCGGCGGCGCAGGCGACCGGCGAGGCGAGGACGAGCGCGACCAGCGCGACGAGCTGCGCGCGCCTGCGGGCGCTGCGGCGGTGGGCCATGGGGCTCCTCGGAGTGCACGACGTGCAAGGACAGGAGCACGTCGCTCCTCGGAAGGCCGCCCAGACCGGGCGGATGCGCCCCACGCCACGACCGGCGGGGTTCCACCACCCACCCTAGGCTTCCCGGGGCCCGCCGGTGAGCGCTGGCCGGACGGCTCGGCTCAGACGGCAGGCGGCTTCGGCGCGCGGTGCAACCGGCCCACCATCCACTGGTGGAGCCGGGCCGCCTTGCCCACCCGCGCGACCGTCCCGACGAGCCGCACGGCCTCGTCCGCGTCGACCACGCGCAGGTCGTCCACCAGGTAGTCGACGCCTCGACGCGTCAGGGTGAACGAGCCCGCGACCCGGCTGTTCTTGCACCAGTCGACGTCCGTGCCCCACGGCAGAGCAACGCCGACCACGACGTGCTGCCCGTCCGCCGGGTCGGCGGGCGCGGTCTCCCGCCCCGCGAACGCCGTCACCGGTGTGCGGTAGTGGTTCCCGGACGTGCGTCCGACGTGGTGGACGACGGCGAACGGTGGAACGCGCCCGGCGAAGCCCTCCATCCGGGTGCTGCCGCGCTTGACGTAGGGCTTCAGCCGCGCGGAGACCGCCATGTCAGCGCGTGAGCGGCGGTTGCCCGGGTTGCGGGATCACCGGCGGCACCGTCTCGTCCTTCGGTGACTCCGTACCCTCGTCCTCGTCCTCCGGCCAGCCTCCGCCGATCTCTTCGGCCACCTGCGACAGGGGCTCCTTGTACGGCGTCTCGGCCTGGGTGGCGGCCGCTTCCTCGGGGTGTTCGTCGGCGTGCTTCTTGTCGTGGCGGAACATCGTGCACCTCCGATCGGCACATCCCACGGTAGTCCGGTGACCGGAGGTGCGCCTGGGCGGGCGCAACCTGGCACGATCACCCGTGGCGTTCCGCCGTCACCATCTCGAGAGAGCCGACCACCATGGAACAGCAGGTCCCGACCGCGCCCGTGGACGCCGACGAGCTGACGATCGCCCTCGACCGCGCCCACGTGTTCCACTCGTGGTCGGCCCAGGCGCACCTCGCGCCGATGGTCGTCGCGGGCGGCGCCGGTGTCACCCTCTGGGACCACGGCGGCCGCCGGTACCTCGACTTCTCCAGCCAGCTGGTCAACGTCAACCTGGGCTACCAGCACCCCCGGGTGGTCCAGGCGATCAAGGACCAGGCCGAGCTGCTGACCACGATCAACCCCGCCACCGCCAACCTCACCCGCGGGCAGGCGGCGGCCGCGATCGTCGCCCACGCACCGGCGGGCTTCTCGAAGGTCTTCTTCACCAACGCCGGAGCCGACGCCAACGAGAACGCGATCCGCATGGCCCGGCTGCACACCGGCCGCGACAAGGTGATCAGCGCCTACCGCTCGTACCACGGCAACACCGGAGCGGCGATCACGGCCACGGGGGACTGGCGGCGCATCCCCAACGAGTTCGCACGCGGTCACGTCCACGTGTTCACGCCGTACCTGTACCGCTCGGAGTTCTGGGCGACGAGCCCGCAGCAGGAGGCCGAGCGCGCGCTGCGCCACCTGGAGCGCGTGGTGCAGTGCGAGGGCCCGGACTCGGTGGCAGCGATCCTGCTCGAGACGATCCCCGGTACGGCCGGGGTCCTGGTCCCGCCCCCCGGATACCTCGCCGGCGTGCGGGAGATCGCGACGCGGTACGGCATCGTGCTGATCCTCGACGAGGTGATGGCCGGCTTCGGGCGCACCGGCTCGTGGTTCGCGTTCGAGCAGTTCGACGTGGTGCCGGATCTCGTCACCTTCGCCAAGGGCGTCAACTCCGGCTACGTGCCCGCCGGCGGCGTGCTGATCAGCGACCCGATCGCCACGACGTTCGACGACCGGGTGTTCCCCGGCGGCCTGACGTACTCCGGCCACCCGCTGGCGATGGCCTCGATCGTCGCGACGATCGAGGCGATGGAGGAGGAGGGTGTGGTGCAGAACGCCGCCGCGATCGGCCGCGACGTCCTCGCCCCGGGCCTCACCGACCTCGCGGAGCGCAGCCCGCTCGTCGGCGAGGTGCGCGGTCTCGGCGTGTTCTGGGCGATCGAGCTGGTCAAGGACAAGGCCACTCGCGAGCCGGTGGCGTCGGCGACCGTCGCTGCCGTCAGACGGGCCTGCCTGGACCGCGGGCTCGTCCCGTTCACGGTCGACAACCGCGTCCACGTGGTGCCGCCCTGCGTGATCACCCCTGACCAGACGCGAGCCGGCCTGGCGATCCTCGCCGAGGCGCTGGACGAGGTGACCGCATGAGCGCCGTGAAGCGGGCCCTGGTGACCGGCGCCTCGTCCGGCATCGGCGCGGCGACCGTGCGCCGGCTGCGGGCGGAGGGCTGGGAGGTCCTGGCCACCGCCCGGCGTGCCGACCGCCTGGCGGCGCTGGCCGACGAGACCGGGGCCACCTGGCTGGCCGTCGACGTCACCTCCGACGAGGACGTCGCCGCCCTGGTCGAGCACCTGCGTGCCACCGGGGGCCTGGACGCCGTGGTGAACAACGCCGGCGGCGCCCTCGGCCTCGACCCGGTCGAGCGCGCCGACCTGGAGCAGTGGCGCTCGATGTACGAGCTCAACGTGCTCGGCACCCTGCGCGTCACCAAGGCGCTGCTGCCGCTGCTGCGCGAGCGCGGCGGAGGGGACGTCGTCGTCGTCACCTCCACCGCGGCCCACGGCGCCTACGAGGGCGGTGCCGGGTACACCGGCGCGAAGCACGCCGAGCGCATGCTGGCCACGACGCTGCGCTGGGAGATCGTCGCCGACCCGATCCGGGTGATCGAGATCGCGCCCGGAGCGGTCGAGACGGACTTCTCGCTCGTGCGGTTCGCCGGCGACGAGGCGCGGGCGGCCGCCGTCTACGCCGGGTACCAGCCCCTGGTGGCCGACGACATCGCGGACACCATCGCCTGGGCGCTCACGCGGCCGCCGCACGTCAACGTCGACCTGATCGTGGTGCGCCCGCAGGCGCAGGCGAGCAACACGAAGACGCACCGCTCGGGAAGCTGATCAGCCTCAGAACGTCAGCACCACCTTGCCGGCCAGCCCGCCGGCCTCGGCCGCGGCGGTCGCCTCCCTGAAGTCCTCGACCGGGTAGGCGCGGGCGACGCGCGCACCGATCACCCCCGAGTCCGCCAGCTCGACGAGGGTCGCGAGGTCCTTGCCGTCCTCACGCACCGAGACGTGCCGCACCGGGTGACCGTCGAGGTGGTCGAGTCGCGGGTCGTCGCAGATCGTCACGTAGCGGCCGCCGGGCGCGATCGCGTGGCCGACCGGGACGCCGCTGGCCGTGGCGACCACCAGGTCGTAACGGCCGGCCGGCAGTGCCGTGGCCCCGCGGCTCACCGTCGCCGCCCCGAGCCTGCGCACCAGGGGCACGTGCTCCTCCCGCGTGACGAGTGCATCCACCCGCAGTCCGCGCGCCACCGCCAGCTGCACCACGAGGGACCCGACAGCGCCGGCGGCACCGACGACGAGCACCCGCTCGTCCGGCTGCGGATCGGCCAGCAGCACCGCCTGCCACGCGGTCAGGCCGGCCAGCGGAAGCGCCGCGGCTTGCGTGGGAGGCAACGACAAGGGCGCGCGTGCCACCAGGTCGCCGCTGATCGTCACGAGGTCGGCCCACGAGCCACGACCCGTGGCCCAGTGCGGCACGGCTGCCACCACCGCCTCGCCGACCCGCCACGCCGGGTCCTGCGACGCGACGACGACGCCCGCCAGGTCGCGGCCCAGGCCGAGCGGGAAGTGCCAGTCCGGGTTCTTGACGAACCCGGTGCGGGACTTGTGGTCGACGGGGTTGATCGCGGCGGCGCGCGTGCGCACCAGCACCTCGCCCGGGCCGGGCTCGGGCTCCGGGACGTCGCGCAGGGTGAGGACCTCGGGGCCCCCGAACTGATCGATCTGGATCGCTCGCATGGGGGGACCGTAGGGTCTGTCATCGGTGTCAGGGTCAAGCCCCGGAGGTGCCGCCGTGTGGATCGGAGAGCTGTCTCGGCGCACGGGCGTCGCGCAGCGACTGCTGCGCTACTACGAGGCCCAGGGCCTGCTGAGTCCCTGCCGCACCGACTCCGGGTACCGCGAGTACGACGAGGCCGACGTGGTGACGGTCGCCCGGGTGCGCACGCTGCTGGCCGCCGGCCTGCCGACGGCGACGATCGCCGAGATGCTGCCCTGCCTCGTCGAGCGCGACGGCCGGCTGACCCCGGTGTGTGCCGACCTCGCCGAGAACCTGCGCCGCGAGCGCGAGCGGCTCGACGCCCAGGCGGCGCAGCTCGCGGCGTCCCGCTCGATCCTCGACGGCCTGATCGCCGCCGGGCCTCCGCCGTCCCGATAGGTGCGGCGGGCGCGGCGCGCCGGGCCGATGTCCGACGCGGCTGGTATCTCTCCGGGTCATGATCACCGTGAGGCCCGCCGAAGCGGGTGACCTCGAGGAGCTGGTTGCGTCATCGAAGCGCGCGTTCGACGCGGACGTCGACTTCGGTGCACCCGGTCCGTGCGGGCCGCCCGGGTACGACTCGGTGGAGTGGCACCGTAGGGCGTTGGCCTGGGCGCACGTCCTCTGGTTGGTGGACGGCGACACGGCCGTCGGTGGCGCACTCGTCCGCACCCGCGGGCCGGGGTGGTGGGAGGTCGCCCGCATCTGGCTGGTGCCGGAGGCTCAGGGCCGCGGTCTGGGTGCGGACGCGCTGCGCCGGCTGGAGGCGATGTTCCCCGCGGAGCGGTGGACGCTCGACACGCCCACGTGGAACGCGCGCACCCAGCACTTCTACGTGCGCGAGGGCTACGTCGAGGTGCGGCGGACGGCGGATCTCGTCTTCTACGAGAAGGTGCTGGCTCCGGCGGGCTGAGCCCCGCTAGAGGTTGCCGGAGGTCCAGGCGAGCAGGGCGTCGCGGACGAAGGCGGCGCCCCGTGCGCCGCCGTAGTGCCGGGCGAACCGCTCGTCGGCCACGTACATGTCGGCAAGCCCCTCGACGTACGCCCGCACGGGCGCACCCCCGGCGCCCGGCGTGCCGGGAATCGAACCGAGCCAGGCGACGTGCCGCGCCGCCAGGGCCTGAGCCTCGTCGGACCGCGGGTCAAGGCCGGCGCTCGCCGCGGCGACCCAGTCGGCCCGCAGGGCTTCCTGCTGCTCCTGGAACCCCATCCGTCCCTCCGCGCCCAGCGAACGCCACCAGGTGTCGGAGTCGGCGTAGGTCTTTGCGCCCCAGCGCCGCTCCACCTCCTCGCGGTAGTGCGTGTGGTCGAACCCGTCGAACGCCTGCTCCGCCACGATCCCGTCCCCGTTCTGCCGGGCCGCGATGGTGTGCTCCACCGCGGCGATCTGCCGTCCGATCCGTTCCCGCTCCTGGCGCAGCCAGACCAGGTGGGCGCGCAGCGCGCCCGCCTCGTCGTCCTGCCGGTCCAGCACGCGCCGCACCTGCTCGAGCGGGAGCCCGAGGTCGCGCAGCAGGAGGATGCGCTGGAGCCGCACGAGCGCGTCGTCGTCGTACCAGCGATAGCCGTTGGCCCCGACCCGGCTCGGGCTGAGCAGGCCGATGTCGCCGTAGTGGCGCAGCGTGCGGCTCGTCGTGCCCGCGAGCCGGGCGACCTCCTGGATCGATGCCTCCATGCCGCCACCGTAGAAGTTGACGCAACGTCAAGGTCAAGTCGTGCTTCGACGCGGCGAGGGGCAGGGACGTACGGTGCGGGAATGGCGATCGTGGAGGCGGCAGAGGGCCAGCAGCTGCCGGCGGAGCGCGAGATCCTCACCTGGGAGCGGTTCGGTGTGGCGATCCGCGAGCTGGCGCAGTCCGTGGCCGACTCCGGGTTCGACCCGGACGTCGTCGTCGCCGTCGCGCGTGGCGGCCTGCCGCCCGGGGGAGCCCTCGCCTACGCGCTCGGCACCAAGGCGGTCGGCACCCTCAACGTCGAGTTCTACACCGGAGTCGACGAGCGGCTCGACGAGCCCCACGTGCTGCCGCCGCTGCTGGACACGGCGGCGCTGAGCGGGTTGCGGGCGCTCGTCGTCGACGACGTCGCCGACACGGGGGAGACGCTCGCGCTGGTGCAACGGCTCATGGCCGAGCACTGCGACGACGCCCGTACGGCCGTGCTCTACGCCAAGTCCCGCTCGGTGGTCGACCCCGACTTCGTGTGGCGGCGCACCGACGGCTGGATCACGTTCCCGTGGTCGGCGCTGCCGCCCGTGACGCGCCGCTGAGCGTCGCGAGCACCGCCTCGGCCAGCTCGTCCGGCCGCCCGACGAGCCCCACCGCGCCCGCCGCCTCGAGCTCCCCGGGCGGCGCGTAGCCCCACGCCACGCCGAGCGTCGGGATGCCGTGCGCGGCCGCCGCGTGCACGTCGTGCTCCCGGTCGCCCACCATGAGCGTGCGCGCGGGGTCGTAGCCGTCCGCCGCCGCGAGCGCCTCGCCGACCACCATCGCCTTGCTGAACGCGTAGTCGTCGCCCGGTGTGCCGAACACGCCCTCGAAGTAGGGCGCGAGCCCGAAGTGGTCGAGGATCGGCCGGGCCAGGTGCGTCGCCTTCGCGGTGGCGACGACGAGTCGCACCCCCGCCTCCCGCAGCGCGCCGAGGGCGGCCGGGATCCCGTCGAAGACCGCGTTGTCCCACATGCCCGTCGCGACGAACTCGGCACGGTAGGCGGCCACCGCCTCGTCCATCCGATCCGTGGGGACCCCGTAGCGGCGCAGCGAGTGGACGATGCCGGGCCCCACGAACGTGCGCAGGGTCGCGTCGTCCGGCACGGGAACGTCGAGAGCGCGCAGCGCCGCCCGGGCCGAGGCCATGATGCCGGGCGCCGAGTCGGTGAGGGTGCCGTCGAGGTCGAGCAGGACGAGTGGAGCGGTGGTCACGGCCCGAGTGTCCCAGGCGGTGCTCCCGATCCGGTCCGACAACGGTCCCGCTCCGCGCCACCCGGGCGGGTAGCCTCGCGCCCGTGGCATCGCGGCTCCATGTCAACCAGGTCGGGTACCTCATCGGCGGCCCCAAGGGCGCCACGCTCGTGACGGCGGCCTCCGGGCCGGTCGCCTGGCGCCTGGTCGACGAGTCCGGGACCGCACTCGCGGCGGGCACATCGGTGCCCCGCGGTGTCGACGTCACGGCGGGCGAGGCGGTCCACGTCATCGACTTCTCGTCGGTGCGGGAGGAGGGCCAGCGGCTGCGGCTGGAGGCGGACGGCGCGACCAGCCCACCCTTCGCCGTCGGCGGCGACCTGTTCGGCGTGCTCGCACGCGACGCCGTGCGGGTGTTCACCCTCCAGCGCAGCGGCGTCGAGATCGACGCGGCGATCGCAGGGGAGGCCTACGCCCGCCCCGCCGGCCACGTGGACGCCGCCCCGAACGGCGGGGACGGTGCCGTGCGACCGCTGCCCGCCGGTGCCGCCACCACCCGCGACGGCGTGGACCTGTATGAGGGCTGGACCGGCGACCACACGCTCGACGGCCGCGGTGGCTGGTACGACGCGGGCGACGCCGGCAAGTACGTGGTCAACGGCGGCATCGCCGTCGCGCAGCTCCTCGGCATCTGCGAACGCGCGGCCCGCCTCGGCGCTCCCGTGCCGCAGCACGTGCTGGACGAGGCGCGCTTCGAGCTGGACTGGATGCTGCGGATGCAGGTGCCCGCGGGCCTTCCGCTGGCCGGCATGGTGCACCACAAGCTGCACGACGAGCACTGGACGCCGCTGCCGACGCTGCCTCACCTCGACCCGCAGCGCCGGTTCGTGCATCGGCCGTCCACCGCGGCGACGCTCAACCTCGCGGCCGTCGCGGCGCAGGCGGCCCGCGTCGTCGGGTCGTCGGACGGGCCGTACGCCGCCCGCCTGCTCGGCGCCGCCCGCACCGCCTACCAGGCCGCACAGGCCAACCCGGTGCTGCTCGCCCCGGACACGAACGTCCTCGACAACTTCGGAGGGGGCCCTTACGACGACGTCGAGATCGACGACGAGCGCTACTGGGCCGCCGCCGAGCTCTACCTGACCACCGGCGAGGACGAGTACCTCGCGGACCTGCAGGCCAACCCGTACCACCTCGAGGGCGCGAAGGCTCCGTTCGTGCCGGTCGGCTTCGACTGGCGCGACGTCGCCGCCTGGGTGCGGATGCAGCTGGCGACGGTGCGCTCGCCGCTGCCCGGCCGACACCGCGTCCGGGCGGAGCTGCTCGACGCCGCCGACCACCTGCTGGCACGTGCCACGGCCTTCGGCCACCTGTACACGCCGCCGGACGGCCGGTACGCGTGGGGCTCCAACGGGATGGTCGCCAACTGCGCGGCGATCGTCGCCGCGGCCTACGACGCCAGCGGCGAGCGCCGCTACCGCGACGGCGCGCTCGCCGGACTCGACTACCTGCTCGGGCGCAACGCGCTGGGGCTCTCGTACGTCACGGGCCACGGCGAGACGTTCGTGCGCCACCAGCACTCGCGCTGGTACGCCGGTGCCCTCGACCCCTCGCTCCCGGACCCGCCGTCCGGCACGCTCTCGGGCGGCCCCAACAGCGACGTGCCCGACGAGGTCAGTGCGCCGCTGGCGGGCAGCCCGGCCCAGCGCTGCTTCGTCGACGACATCGGCGCCTTCGGCGTCAACGAGATGGCGATCAACTGGAACGCCGCCCTCGCCTGGCTCACAGCCTGGGCCGCCGACCAGGGCGACGCCACGGCCTGAACCCGGGAGGGTCGAGCGGGTCCCGACGGGGCCGCTCTACACTGGGCGGCACAGGCGTCGACCCGGCCATCACCGGCGAGCCTCCGGAAGAACGGGCACGCGGCTTCGCGAGCGTCACGGCGAGCGGGCGGTGGGCCTCAGTAGAACCGGACGGGGCAGGCCCGTCACAGCCGTCGATGAGTGGCTCGTGGTCCGTGCCGTGCTGGTGGCGGCCGGTGACGGGCAAGCGGGGTGGTACCGCGGTGGTCCGGCAGTTGGTGCCGGGTCGTCGTCCCCGTGCGGCAGATGCGTTGCACGACGATGGACGACACAGGAGCACCGCCCGTGGGCTACCCGCTGCACCGACCCGACGCCGTCCCGGCCTCGCCCGACCTGCCTGCCCTCGAGCGGGAGGTCCTGGCGTACTGGCAGGACGACGACACCTTCGTCGCCTCCGTGGAGGCCAGGCCGGCCGGCGAGCACGGCGACAACGAGTTCGTCTTCTACGACGGCCCGCCCTTCGCCAACGGGCTGCCGCACTACGGTCACCTGCTGACGGGCTACGTCAAGGACGTGGTGCCCCGGTTCCAGACGATGCGCGGGCGGCGGGTGGAGCGCCGGTTCGGCTGGGACACCCACGGGCTGCCCGCCGAGCTCGAGGCACAGCGGATCCTCGGCATCAGCGACAAGTCCCAGATCGAGGAGATGGGCATCGCGGCGTTCAACGCGGCGTGCCGGGAGTCGGTGCTGCGGTACACGCACGAGTGGCGTGAGTACGTCACCCGCCAGGCGCGCTGGGTGGACTTCGACCACGACTACAAGACGCTCGACCCGACCTTCATGGAGTCGGTGATCTGGAGCTTCAAGACGCTGTACGACAAGGGGCTCGCCTACGAGGGCTACCGCGTGCTGCCGTACTGCTGGAACGACCAGACGCCGCTGTCCGCGCACGAGCTGCGGATGGACGACGACGTCTACGCCGACCGGCAGGACCAGACGGTGACGGTGACGTTCCCGTTCGTGGGCGAGCAGGCCGAGGCGCTCGGCCTGGCCGGCGTCCCGGCGATCGCCTGGCCCCCGACGCCCGGGCCCCTGCCGACCAACGAGGCGATCGCGGTGGGTCCGCAGATCACGTACGTCGTCGTGCCGGCCGGGCCGAACGGCACCTCGGCGGGGGACGGCCCGTTCCTGCTGGCGCGCGACCTGCTCTCGTCGTACGCGAAGGACCTGGGCTACGCCTCGCCCGACGAGGCCGCGGCGGCGGTGACGCGCGAGGTGCGCGGCGCCGAGCTGGAAGGCCTGCGCTACGAGCGGCTCTTCGACTACTTCGCGGACACGCAGACCTACGGCACGGACACCGCGTGGCGCGTGCTCGTCGGCGACTTCGTCACCACGGAGGACGGCACCGGCATCGTGCACCTGGCGCCGGCGTACGGCGAGGTGGACCAGGAGGCCTGCGACGCGGCGGGCATCCCGACGCTGCTCTCGGTCGACGACTCCGGCGTGTTCACCCCGGTGGTCGCGGACTTCGCCGGGCAGCAGGTGTTCGAGGCGAACATGCCCATCATCCGGCGGCTGCGCGAGGACGGCCGGCTGCTGCGCCAGGCGTCCTACGTGCACGCCTACCCGCACTGCTGGCGCTGCCGGAACCCGTTGATCTACAAGGCCGTCTCGTCCTGGTTCATCCGCGTCACGGCCTTCCGGGACCGGATGGTCGAGCTCAACCAGCAGATCGACTGGACCCCCGAGCACATCCGCGACGGGATCTTCGGCAACTGGCTCGCCGGCGCCCGCGACTGGTCGATCAGCCGCAACCGCTACTGGGGCACGCCGATCCCGGTGTGGGTGTCCGACGACCCCGCCTACCCGCGGGTCGACGTCTACGGCTCGTTCGCGGAGCTGGAGGCCGACTTCGGCCGGCTGCCGCGCAACGAGGCGGGCGAGCCCGACCTGCACCGCCCGTGGATCGACGAGCTGACGCGCCCGAACCCGGACGACCCGACGGGCCGGGCGACGATGCGGCGGATCAGCGACGTGCTCGACGTGTGGTTCGACTCCGGGTCGATGCCGTACGCCCAGGTGCACTACCCCTTCGAGAACCGGGACTGGTTCGAGCACCACTACCCGGGCGACTTCATCGTCGAGTACATCGGGCAGACCCGCGGCTGGTTCTACACGCTGCACGTGCTGGCCACGGCGCTGTTCGACCGGCCGGCGTTCTCGTCGTGCATCTGCCACGGCATCGTGCTCGGTGACGACGGCCGCAAGGCGAGCAAGTCGCTGCGCAACTTCCCCGACCCGATGGAGATGTTCGACACCTACGGCTCGGACGCCGTGCGCTGGGCGCTGATGTCGTCGCCGGTGCTGCGGGGCGGCAACCTCGTGGTGGCGGAGGAGAACATCCGCGAGGGCGTGCGCCAGGTGCTGCTGCCGCTGTGGTCGACGTACTACTTCTTCACCCTGTACGCGGGCGCGGCCGACGGCGGTGCCGGGTACGTGGCGAAGCGGGTCGACCCGGCGCGCGTGAGCGGCATGGTGCCGATGGACCGGTACCTGCTGGCCCGCACCCAGGAGCTGGTCGACGCCGCGGGCGGCGCGCTCGACGCCTACGACATCGCCACGGCGTGCGCCCTGGTGCGCGAGCACCTCGACGTGCTGACCAACTGGTACGTGCGCACGCAGCGTGACCGGTTCTGGGCCGAGGACGACGACGCCTTCGACACCCTGTTCACCGTGCTCGAGACGCTCGCCCGCGTGATGGCGCCGCTCGCGCCGATGGTCGCCGAGGAGATCTGGCGCGGCCTGACGGGTGGTCGATCGGTGCACCTGACCGACTGGCCCACGGCCGTGGCACCGCTGGAGCCGGGCCTCACCGACGTCATCGACGTGGTGCGGCAGGCGGTCTCGACCACGCTGGGCCTGCGCAAGGCGCACCAGATCCGGGTGCGCCAGCCCCTGCGCACGCTCACGCTCGCCGTGGCGGACCCGGACGGTGCCGCCGCCTACACCGAGGTTCTGGCGGGCGAGCTCAACGTCAAGCAGGTGGTGCTGGCGCACGACGACGAGGCGACGGCCTCCCGGTACGGCGTCTCCCGCCGGCTGGCGGTCAACGCCCGGGCGGCCGGACCGCGGCTCGGGCGGGCCGTGCAGGGCGTGATCCAGGCGGCCAAGTCCGGCGCGTGGACCGAGACGGCCGACGGCGTGGTGGTGAGCGTCGACGGCGCGCAGGTGCCGCTCGAGCCGGCCGAGTACGAGCTGACGACGGTCGTGGCCGGCGGCGGCGACGGCGAGGTTGCGGCGGCGGTGCTTCCGGGCGGCGCGGGCTTCGTGGTGCTCGACCTGGCGCTCGACGACGAGCTGCGCGCGGAGGGCCACGCGCGCGACGCCGTGCGTGCGGTGCAGGACGCGCGCAAGGCGGCCGGGCTGAACGTCTCCGACCGGATCGCCCTGACCCTCGGCGTGCCCGCCGATCAGGTAGCGGCGGTCGAGGCGCACCGCGACTTCGTGGCACGCGAGACGCTGGCCACGTCCCTCGTCGTGCGCGAGGCGGACGAGGTCAGCGTCGCGCTCGAGGTGGCGGGGCGCTGAGCTTCGGAGCGTCGTAGGCGTCGTCCGTCGGCACGTCCAGCACGTCCAGGACCACCCCGACGAACGACTGCGTGCCCACGGCCAGGCAGCCGCCTGCCGCGACCGCGGAGCGCAGGGCGTCCTCGACGTTCAGGACGTTCGCGTGCAGGCGCTGCGTGGCCGCGAAGCGCAGGTGCGTCCCGACCCGGGTCGCCGAGACCTCGGCGAACGCCGAGAGCGCCGCGTAACAGGCCATGACGTCCTTGTCGTCCGGGAAGCAGGCGACCGCGCGGTCGGACGCGCCGGTCCAGTGGGCGTACTCCTCGGCCGCGGTCCGCACGCCGGAGAGCGAGATCGCGCCGTCGACCATCACGTGGGCACCCTGAGGCGTGACGTGCCGGCTGGCGCGGCCGGGGAGGCGCACGGTGGCCAGGGCTGCGCGGGCAGCGGGCTCGTCGAACGACCAGCCGTGGCGGGCCGCCAGTGTGCGCGCCGCGGTCTCACCGAGGACGGCGTTGCGGCGGGTCAGCGGGGCGAGCGTCTTGGGTACCGCGGAGCCGGCCTCGTCGGGCGGCCGGCGGAAGGCGGGCGAGCAGGCCGTGATGGCCTCCTCGACGGCGGGGTGCTGGGCACCGGTGACCAGGTCGGTACGCCCCGGGGCGACGACGCCGAGCAGGTCGCGTGCGACGGCCGGCAGGGTGCCGCCGAGCAGGTCGGCGTGCTCCGCGAACACGTCGCTGAGGGCGACGACGTCCGGGGTGAAGAGGCTGACCTCGTCGGACGCGCCGCCCAGGCCCTCCTCGAGGACGATCACGTCGGCACCGACGGCGGTGAGCCACGCGACGCCGGCCACCGTGTAGGCGCCAGTGGGGGACAGGTAGTCCTCGCCGGCCACGGGGACGGCGGCGCGGGCCGAGGCCAGGCGGGCCGCGAGGTCGTCGAGTGCGGGCTCGTCGATCGCCCGCCCGTCGAGCCGGATCCGTTCGCGGTTGGTGCGCAGCGACGGGGAGGTGACCAGGCCGACGCGCAGGAAGCCCCCGTCGGGGCGCAGGTAGGCGCTCAGGGTCGCCGCGGCGTGCAGGGCCGCGGTGCCCTTGCCCTTCGAGCCGACGACGGTCAGCACAGGGACGGTCTGGGGCAGCGCGCCGAGCACGTGGCCGATCGCGGCCGCGCGGGTGAGCGAACGGTGCGAGGAAGGAGTCCGCTCGCGCCACTCGGCGAAGAACGGCTCGTCGGAAGGGAGGTGGCGGGCGGGCATCGCCCGCAAGCGTGCCACAGTGCGTGGGCTTGGATGGCACGCGGCGCCTACGCTGGCGGACCGTGGCGGACGAGCGGGCACAGCAGGAGTACGAGCAGGTCGCGGCGCAGATCATGGCGCGGCGGCCGGAGGACGACATCGACCCGACGATCGAGCGGGTCCGCGAGGTGTGCGAGCTGCTGGGCGACCCGCAGCTGGCGTACCGGGTGGTGCACATCACCGGCACGAACGGGAAGACGTCGACCTCCCGGATGGCCGAGCGCCTGCTGCGCGAGCACGGGCTACGGACCGGGCGGTTCACGTCGCCGCACCTGACCACGGTGACCGAGCGGATCGCGATCGACGGCGAGCCGATCACCGGCGAGCGGTTCGTCGAGGTGTGGCGGGACGTCGAGCCCTACGTCGAGATCGTGGACAGGCGGTGGCTCGAGCGCGGCGGGCCGCGGCTGTCGTCGTACGAGGTGCTGACCGTGATGGCCTTCGCGGCGTTCGCGGACGCTCCCGTGGACGTCGCGGTGGTCGAGGTCGGCATGGGCGGGCGCTGGGACTCGACGAACGTGGTCGCCTCGCAGGTGCAGGTGATCGCGCCGGTGGCGCTGGACCACGAGCGCTTCCTGGGCCACTCGCTCGTCGAGATCGCGGGGGAGAAGGCCGGGATCATCGAGGAGGGGGGCACCGTGGTGGTCGCCCGCCAGGCCGAGGACGTCGAGGGGGTGATCCTCGCCGAAGCGGCGGCCAAGGGCGCGCGGGTGGTGCGCGAGGACGTCGACATCGCGGTGGTGGAGCGCGCGGTGGCGGTGGGGGGCCAGCTGCTGACGCTGCGCGGCCTCGGCGGGGTGTACACGGACGTGTACCTGCCGCTGCACGGCGAGCACCAGGCCCACAACGCGCTGCTGGCCCTGGTGGCGACGGAGGCGCTGCTCACCGGCGGGGCGGCGCTGGCCGGGGAGGTGGTCGAGGCGGCGTTCGGCGACGTCACCTCGCCGGGGCGACTCGAGGTGGTGCGGTCGTCCCCGACGGTCGTCGTCGACGGGGCGCACAACCCGAACGGCACCGCGGCGCTGGTGGCGGCGTTGGACGAGGCGTTCGCGTTCTCCCGGGTCGTCGGCGTCTTCGCGGTGATGAACGACAAGGATCCCGAGGCGATGCTCGGGCTCCTGGAGCCGGTGCTTGCCGAGGTGGTGGTCACGCGCGCCTCGACCTCGCGGTCGATGGACGTCGACGACCTCGCGCAGATCGCGCAGGACGTGTTCGGGCCTGACCGCGTGCACCGAGCCGAGCGGCTCGACGAGGCGGTGGCGCTCGCCGTGGAACGCGCCGAGTCGGAGGTGGAGCGCGGCGCCGGCGTGGTGGTGACGGGGTCGCTGTACCTCGTCGCCGAGGCGCGGGTGCTGCTCGGGCGCTGACGGGGTCGTCGCCGCACGCCAAGGTCTCGTTTCGCCAACGTTGTGGTGGGCGGCGGACGGGGCACGGCGGGGAGTCGTCTATGGTCGAAGACGGCGATCCTGAGGAGGAGCATGTCGCTGGACGTGGGCTGGGCGCTGGACTGGGTCCGAGGTGCGGCGACGGCGATCGCCGAGCACCGCGAGGAGCTGACCGACCTCGACCGGCAGATCGGCGACGGAGACCACGGCGACAACCTGCACCGGGGCTTCGGCGCCGTGGTGCGGCGGATCGATGCCCAGACCGAGGTGCCCGGCACCGTCGGTGACGTGCTGCAGCTGGTGGCGACCACGCTGATGTCGACCGTCGGGGGTGCGGCCGGCCCGCTGTACGGGACGGCGTTCCTGCGGGCGGCCAGGGCTGCCGACGGCCCGCAGCTCGGCGCGGCGGCGGTGGTGGCGCTCCTCGAGGCCGCGCTCGACGGGATCGTCGCGCGGGGCCATGCCTCCCCCGGCGAGAAGACGATGGTGGACGCGTGGGCTCCGGCCGTGGACGCGGCGGTGGAGGCGGCGGACAACGGCGCGTCCGCAGCCGGCGTGCTCGCCGCCGCCGGTGTGGCGGCGGAGGCCGGCGCGCTGGCTACCATCCCGCTCGTGGCGACGAAGGGCCGGGCGTCCTACCTGGGGCAGCGATCGGCGGGGCACCTGGACCCCGGCGCGCGCTCGAGCGAGCTGATCCTGCGGGCGGCGGCGGAGGCGGCGGCGCGGTGACCGACGCCCAGCCGGCGATCCGGCGGAAGCGACCCGCGACGGTGGTGTTCGCCGAGACGATGCTGCTGCTCGAGGCGTTCGTCGCCCTGTTCGCGACGCTCGTCGCCTACGGGCTGCGGGTGGCCCCGGCCGGCGCCGTCTGGGGCGTCGGGCTGGGCCTCGCGGCACTGCTCGCCGTGCTCGCCGGCCTCCAGAGGCACGCCTGGGGACGGGTGGCGGGGTCGATCGCCCAGGTGCCGCTGCTCGCGCTCGGGTTCTGGGTGCCGATGGCGTGGATCGTCGGCGGCATCTTCGTGGTGCTGTGGATCGCGATGCTGCGGCTCGGCACCCGGATCGACCGTGAACGTGCGGCGTTCGACGCCGAGCACCCGGACGCCGTGGAACCACCGCGGCCGCCGCGACAGCGCTGAGCGAAGCGCGGCGCCGCGCCCGATAAGGTTCCCGCCATGGCCGATCTGCAGCGCACCCTCGTCCTCGTCAAGCCCGACGGCGTGCGCCGTGGGCTCGTCGGCGAGGTGCTGCGACGCATCGAGGCGAAGGGCTATCGGCTGGTCGCGCTCGAGCTGCGCGTCGCGGACGCCGCTCTCCTCGAGGAGCACTACGCCGAGCACCTCGGCAAGCCGTTCCTGCCGTCGCTCATCGAGTTCATGTCGTCCGGCCCGGTGGTCGCGGTGGTGGTCGAGGGCCACGCCGTCGTCGACGGCTTCCGCTCGCTGGCCGGTGCGACGAGCCCCACGGCCGCCGCACCCGGGACCATCCGGGGCGACCTGGCCCGCGACTGGGGCACCCCGGCGATCGAGAACATCGTGCACGGCTCGGACTCCCCGCAGTCCGCCGCGCGCGAGATCGCCCTCTGGTTCCCGGGCCTCTAGCCTCCCGGCTCCGGCCCACCGGCGCGCTTAGGCTGCCCCCGTGCACCTGAAGACCCTCACGCTGCGCGGCTTCAAGTCGTTCGCCTCGGCGACGACGCTGAGCCTCGAGCCGGGGATCACGTGCGTCGTCGGGCCCAACGGGTCCGGCAAGTCCAACGTCGTCGACGCGCTCACCTGGGTGATGGGGGAGCAGGGCGCCAAGACCCTGCGCGGCGGCTCGATGGAGGACGTGATCTTCGCCGGGACCGCGGCCCGCCCGCCGCTGGGCCGCGCCGAGGTCTCCCTGACGATCGACAACCACGACGGCGTGCTGCCGATCGAGTACACCGAGGTGACGATCTCGCGGACCCTGTTCCGCAACGGCGGTTCCGAGTACGCGATCAACGGGCGCACCTGCCGGTTGCTGGACATCCAGGAGCTGCTCTCCGACACCGGCATGGGCCGCCAGATGCACGTCGTGGTGGGCCAGGGCCGCCTCGACGAGGTGCTGCGCGCCACCCCCGAGGACCGCCGCGCCTTCATCGAGGAGGCCGCCGGGGTGCTCAAGCACCGGCGGCGCAAGGAGAAGGCCCTGCGCAAGCTGGACGCGATGGCGGCCAACCTCACGCGGATCACCGACCTCACGGCCGAGATCCGCCGCCAGCTCGGCCCGCTCGGCCGGCAGGCCGAGGTCGCCCGCAAGGCGGCCGTCGTCCAGGCGAACCTGCGCGACGCCAAGGCGCGCCTCCTCGCCGACGAGCTCGCCCAGCTCCAGGCCCAGCTCGCCCAGGAGGTGGCCGACGAGACCGCGCTGCTCGAGCGGCGCGACGCCGTGGAGGCCGAGCTGTCGACCGTCCGCGCCTCGCTCGCCCGGCTCGAGCGGGAGGCGGCGCAGGCGGCGCCCCACGTGCAGGAGGCCGGCGAGCTCTGGTACCGGCTCTCCGCCCTGCGCGAGCGGCTGCGCGGCACCGCCTCGCTGGCCTCCGACCGGGTGCGGCCTGTCG
>JAEXPS010000061.1 GCA_023438885.1 Actinomycetes bacterium | reverse complement strand
CCGGGCGCGCGGCGCCGGCCACCGCCTCGCTCACTCACGTCAGAAGTCGACGGCCGGACCCTCGGCCGGCTTGTCGACCTTCGCACCGATGCCGAGCTTCTCCTTGATCTTCTTGTCGAGCTCGTCGGCCAGGTCGGGGTTGTCACGCAGGAACGACCGGGCGTTCTCCTTGCCCTGGCCCAGCTGGTCGCCCTCGTAGGTGAACCAGGCCCCGGACTTGCGGACGAACCCGTGCTCCACGCCCATGTCGATCAGGCTGCCCTCGCGGGAGATCCCGACGCCGTAGAGGATGTCGAACTCCGCCTGCTTGAACGGCGGCGCCATCTTGTTCTTGACCACCTTGACCCGGGTGCGGTTCCCGACCGCCTCCTGACCCTCCTTGAGGGTCTCGATGCGGCGGATGTCCAGGCGCACCGAGGCGTAGAACTTGAGCGCCTTGCCACCCGTGGTGGTCTCCGGGCTGCCGAAGAACACGCCGATCTTCTCCCGCAGCTGGTTGATGAAGATCGCCGTGGTGCCGGACGCGTTGAGGGCGCCGGTGATCTTGCGCAGCGCCTGGGACATCAGGCGGGCCTGGAGGCCGACGTGGCTGTCGCCCATCTCGCCCTCGATCTCCGCCTTCGGCACCAGGGCGGCGACCGAGTCGACCACCACGATGTCCAGCGCGCCGGAGCGGATCAGCATGTCCATGATCTCCAGCGCCTGCTCGCCGGTGTCCGGCTGCGAGACGAGGAGCGCGTCGGTGTCGACGCCGAGCTTCTTGGCGTACTCGGGGTCGAGCGCGTGCTCGGCGTCGATGAACGCCGCGATCCCGCCGGCCCGCTGCGCGTTGGCGACGGCGTGCAGGGCGACGGTGGTCTTGCCCGACGACTCCGGGCCGTAGATCTCGATGACGCGGCCACGCGGCAGGCCGCCGATGCCGAGCGCGACGTCGAGCGCGATCGAGCCGGTGGGGATCACCTCGACGGGAGCGCGCCCGTCGTCGCCGAGGCGCATGATCGAGCCCTTGCCGAACTGGCGGTCGATCTGGCTCAGTGCGGCCTCGAGGGCCTTCTCCCTGTCCGGGGGCAGTGCGGGCATCTTGGCACCTCGTTCGTCTCGAGCAGCGGGCTCGCTGCACCTGCGGGGACTGGTCTCTGTTGTCGTCGCGGGCGACGGTATGTCCGACCACCGACACACCCGTCCACCGTTGCCTCCCCCGGTGCCGGAACGCTCTCCGGGCGGGTTGTGGGCGGCTCACGGACGTTCACCCGACGCCCACCATAAGCCGAACACGTGTTCGATGCGCGCGACACACCGTGTCGAGCTCCGGCGTGTCTCAGTCGCCGTCCGCCAGCGTCAGCGCCTCACCCGGCTCCAGCAGATGCACCTCGCAGTCCGGCGCCTCGTGACGCCCCGCGGCGGCGAACGCCGGCCCGGCGCGGTCCATCCAGCCCGGCGGCAGGCGGCGGGACACCGGCGCGTGCAGCGTGCCCCAGTGGATCGGCACGGCGTGCCGCGCACCGACGAGCGCGCACGCACGCGCCGCCTCGACCGGGTCCAGGTGCCCGCCGGACAGCCGGGGCCCCCAGCCGCCGACCGGAACGAGCGCGACGTCCACCCGGCCGTCCAGCAGGCCGGGCACCTGCGCCATCGCAGGGTGCGGCCCGGTGTCGCCGGCGAACCAGACGCGCCAGCCGTCCGCCCGGATGACGAAGCCGTTGGCGGCGTTGGGACGGTGCGGCATCGGCCGGTCGCCGTGCACCGCCGGGACCGCCCGCACCTGCACCGCACCGGTGCGCCGGGCCGTCGGCACCGTCCACCACGTGCCCTCCGGGAGGCCCACGCCGCCGGGCACGCCGTGGCGGCGCAGCCAGCGGGCGTTGGCGGGCGACGAGACCACCGGCGTGCGCCCGAGCAGCTCCAGCGAACCGATCTCGGCGTGGTCGTGGTGCAGGTGCGAGATCAGCACCGCCGCGGCGCCGTGCCAGTTGCGGGGGTCCGGCGCGCCGCCGCGTCGGCGCAGCAGCCCGGCGTGCTCGCGCAGCAGCGGGTCGGTCAGCAGGCGGACGCCACCGACGTCCAGCACCACCGAGGCATGTCCGAGCCACCGGACGCGGATCACGGCCGCAGCCCGGCGTCCCGCAGCCAGGCCACCAGCTGCTCGTGGACCGCCTCGGCGCCGACGAGCACGCGGGCCTCACCCACCGGCGACCGCGCCTCGTCGGCCACCTGCCAGGCCGCGGGGTGCAGCAGGAAGCCCCAGTTCTGCGCCCCGCCCAGCCCGCCGTGGGAGCCGACCTGGCCCTCGAACGCGTGCACCTGCCCGTCCTGCGTCATCGCCGAGACCACCACCAGGTCGGCGGCGTTCGTCAGCCGCCCGGCGCGTGCGAGGTCGTCGGCGGCCCGGGGACCGTACGGGGCGAGCGGGTCGTCGCCCTCGGCGATCTCGCCGGGCTCGTCGGCCCCGTCGGCCCCGTCGGCACGGTCGGCGGCCTCGTCGGCCTCGTCGGCCTCGTCGGCCTCGAGCGGCCGGACGCCGCGCGGACCCACGGCGACCAGCCCGCGCGCAGTGTCGACGACGACCACGCCGATCCCCGGCCACGCCGCCAGCCCGGCGACCAGGCCCGGGTAGAGCGCCTGCAGGTCCTCGAGCGACGGCCGGCGCGCGAGCCGCGGGAACCACACCAGCCCCAGGTTGCCGGACGCGGCGACGACGACCTCCGGCGGGCCGGACGGCCCGGTGGGCTCGGGCCCCGCCCGCATCCGCCGGCCCGGCCCGAACAGGTCCACGAGCAGCGCGTTCAGAGGGCCGACCTCCTCACGACCGCCGGCCGCCACGCCCGCAGCGTCGGGCGCGGCCATGAGCGCCCGCAGCGCGTCGAGGAGGCTCACGCCGGTCAGCTGGTCGAACGGCGCCCCCAGCGACTGCCCGTGGTCGGAGAGCACCACGAGCTCGTACGCGCGCGGCGCCCACGGCAGCACCCGCTCGAGCGTGCCGAGCACGCCGTCGAGTCCCTCGAGCGCCCGCAGCGCCTCGGGCCGGGTCGGCCCGGCGTGGTGCGCGATCTCGTCGTAGTCGACGAGGTCGACGAAGACCACCGGAGAACCTCGCTCCAGCGCGCCGGCGACGAGGGAGGTGGTCAGGTCGCGCAGCAGCACGTTCGTCACGGCCCGCAGGGGCACGTACCAGCCGCCGCGCCGCACCCGGGGCACCACTCCGTGCACGCGCTGCCGCCTGGCCTGGTACAGCTCCTTGACCATCTCCCCCACAGTGACCGTCAGGGCCCGGACCAGCACGAATGGGTCGAGGAAGAACCGCAGGTAGCCGCCGCCCGGCCCGAGCTTGCGGCTGCGGCTCATCACGAGGAACGCAGTGTCGGCGTCGCCGGAGAACATCGTCGAGACGGCCACCCCGCCGCCCGCGAGGAGGCCCTTGCCGGTCGACATCGCCGCCTCGATGGCCGCGGCGTCCGGCGGGTGGTTGGCGACGATGAGCCGGCCCGCGGCGCGGTCCCACCAGCGGAAGGCCGGTATCGACGAGGAGTCGCCGTGCAGCAGGGCCGCCTGGGTCGCGGGCGTGGTGCACGGCACCCGCGCCCACCACGGCTCGGCGCGGTGCGAGCCGGCCGTGAGCCAGCGGTCCATCGTCGGGACCAGGCCGGCGGCACGAGCCTGGTCGAGCACCGGAGCCGCGACGCCGTCCAGCTGCACCACGAGCACGCCCACGGGCCGGCCGCCGGCACCGGCGTCGCGGCCCTCCGCCAGCG
>JAEXPS010000057.1 GCA_023438885.1 Actinomycetes bacterium | reverse complement strand
GGTGGCGGGGGTGGCGGGATGGGGGCGGGAGGACAGGCCGGCGGTCTCGAGCAGGTCGAGGGCCGCCTCGTGGCGGTTGAACGTGTACAGGTGGATGCCCGGGGCACCGCCGTCGAGCACGCCCTTGACCAGGTCGGCGTTGAACCGGGTGCCCCGGCGGTGGCGCTCGGCCTCGTCGGGCGCGTTCCCGAGCAGGTCCAGCAGGTCGCGCGGCACCTCGACGCCGGTGAGCTCCTGGGTCCGCACCAGGCGGTCCGGGTCGGTGGTGGCCAGCAGGCCAGGGACGATCGGGATGACGACCCCGGCCTCGCGCGCCTCGGCGACGAGGTCCAGGTACGACTCCGCGTCGTAGAACACCTGCGTGATGGCGAAGTCGGCACCGGCCCGCTGCTTGTCCAGCAGGGCCTGGATGTCCTGCGCCCGGGTGCTGCCGACCACGGCGTTGCCGCGCGGGAACGCGGCGACCGCGATCGACAGCGGCTTGACCCGGGCACGCACGGCCTGCGCCGGGCTGGTGGCGCACCGGTCGGACTCGATCTCGCGTAGCAGGCCGACGAGCCCGGCGGCGGTCGCCACGCCCTCCGGGTGCGGACGCCAGGCCTCCTCGGCGGTGGGCGGGTCGCCCCGCAGGGCGAGGAAGGAGCGCACGCCCTCGTCGAGGAACTCCCCGACGATGGTCGAGACCTCCTCCCGCGATGCGCCCACGCAGGTCAGGTGGGCGATCGGCGTCAGCGTGGTCTCCCGCAGGATGCGGCTGACGAGCGCGCGCGACGTCAGGCGGGTGCGACCGGAGGCGCCATAGGTGACGGAGACGAAGTCCGGCCTCGCGGCCTCGAGCTCGCGCACCGTGGCCCACAGACGCGGTGCCGCGTGCGGGTCGCGCGGCGGGAACAGCTCGAACGAGAGGGTCGGCCTGTCCAGCGGCGCGCGCGCACCGGAGCCGCCTGACGGCGACTGCGTGCCAAGCGACGGCGCGGACATCGACTCCCCCATCGATCCCGGCGGAAGCACCCTCACCCTGAGCGGGCGGGTTGCTGCGGCGTCGACGAGCCGGGTCTCTCGGCCGCTCTGGATGGTCGATGGGATGGTACGCAGCCGCTCGCATCGTGGGCAAGGCAGCCCAGGTTTCGAGACAGGCGCAGGCTCAGGCGTGGAACCTCGAGGTGAGGCCCTCCTCGCCGGTCCCGGGCGGCCGCTGCCAGGGCAGATGGGCCGTGGTGCCGGCGGAGACCGCGCGCAGCCCGAGGTGGACCGCGGACAGCAGCGCCAGATCGGCGTCGGCGGGGTGGGCCAAGGCCTTCGCCGCGCCCTCGACGACGTCCGGTTCGCCGGAGTCGTCGCGCTGCTGGGTCATGCCGTCGATGCTAACGCCGGCATCGGGCGCGGCCAGGGCCCCACGGAGGATTCACCCGGATCGCCCAACGCCGGGCGAACCGGACCCGCGTCAGTCGGCGGCCAGGCACCCGACCAGGTGATCGTCGACGATGCCGCAGGCCTGCATGCTCGCGTAGGCGGTGGTGGGGCCGACGAACCGGAAGCCGAGCCGCTTGAGCTCCTTCGACAGGGCGGTCGACTCCGGCGTCAGCGACGGCACGTCCGCCCAGGTCTGCGGGCGGGAGCGCTCCGCCGGCCGGTACCGCCAGAGCACCTCGTCGAGCGACCCGCCCGCCTGGTGCAGCGCCACCAGCGCGCGTGCGTTGGCCAGCGTCGCCTCGATCTTCATGCGGTTGCGGACGATCCCCGCGTTGCCGAGCAGCGCGGCGACCTCGTCGTCCCCGTACCGCGCGACGACCTCCGGGTCGAAGTCCGCGAACGCCTCACGGAACGCCGGCCGCTTGCGCAGCACGATCGCCCACGAGATGCCGGACTGGAACCCCTCCAGCGCGAGCCTCTCGAACAGCGCGCTCTCCTCGTGGACGGGCCGCCCCCACTCCTCGTCGTGGTACGCCTCCATCAGCGGGTCCCCGGTGCCGAAGCAGCGGAACGTCGTGGTCATGGCCCGGAGTCTGGCGCAGACCGCCCACACGGGGCGGTGAGGTCGTGGACGGACGGGCTCAGGCGAGGGCTGCCAGTGCCTTGCCGATCCGCTGGGCCGAGACCTTCTCCGGCGTTCCGAGCTGCTGGGCGAACAGCGACACGCGCAGCTCCTCGAGCTGCCAGCGGATCGCCTCCAGCGCGGCGGCCCGCTCGGGGTCGCCGGTCGCGGCGATCCGCGCCGCCGCCTCGTCGTACCCCGCCTGGACCTCGCGGACCTGAGCCTCGAGGGCGGCGTCGCGGTGGGGGTTCTCGGCGGCCTTCGCCAGGCGGGCGGTCGCCGCGCGCAGGTAGCGCGTCAGGTGGGGCAGGCGGGCGGCCCCGGTGCGCACGACGAACCCGTCGGCCACCAGCGAGGACAGCTGCCGGTGCACGTCGCGGGCGGCGGCGACGAGGGCGAGCGAGGTGGAGCCGCGGACCGCGGCCTCGGCCTCGCGCCACGCCGTCAGCACCGTGACGAGGACGCCGACCAGCTGGTGCACGCGGTCCTCGAGCTCGTCCCGGACCAGGGCGCGCACCGCGCGGTACGCCTCGGGGTCGCGGACGAGCTCCGGGTGCGGCACGAGCTCGTCGATCGCCGCCAACTGCACGTCCGTGACCAGTGCCTGCGTGGTCGGGTACGGGCTGGCGGCCAGCGCAAGGGCCTGTGCGCCGGTCCAGCGCGAGGTGATGCGGCCGGTGGCCAGTCCGACGTCGAGCAGCAGCAGGCGCCGCACCCCGGCCCGGTGGGCCGCCGCGG
>JAEXPS010000007.1 GCA_023438885.1 Actinomycetes bacterium | reverse complement strand
CACGGCCCGCGGCGGGTAGCGGGGCGGGCCCACCGAGCCCGGGGCGGGGGACTTGGGGGGGGGCGCCCTCAGCGCCACCCCCGAAGTGCGCCACGGCACCGGCCCAGGCGTGAGCGCAGCGCGGCCCGCGCAGCGAGCCGCAGTTCAGAGAGGCGAGTGGTTACGAATGTCATTCCTGAGCAAGGAGCGCTCCGTAGCGCGTCCTGGCTATAGCCGATGGCTCATCCCCCCGGCCGCACTTTGCGTACACCTGTCCATCGGACAGGTGTACTCGCTGTCGGTCTTCAAGATTCCGCTCGAGGAGCGGTTCGGCGCGTCCCATACGGCGATCGGATGGGTGTTCTCGCTCGCCATCGGAATGCTGGGCACGTCCTCCGCAATCTTCGGACGATGGGTCGAGCGCAGCGGTCCGCGCAAGGCAATGGTCGCCGCTGCAGCGTGCTGGGTGGGCGGATTCCTGATCGGCGCTCTGGGCATTGCCACCGGGCAGCTGTGGCTGCTGTACCTCGGCTACGGTGTCATCGGCGGGATCGGCCTGGGTATCGGGTACGTCTCGCCAGTGTCGACGCTCATGAAGTGGTTCCCGGAGCGCCCCGGCCTCGCAACCGGCATGGCGATCATGGGCTTCGGTGGCGGCGCTCTCGTTGCGGCGCCGTTCTCACGACTGCTCATGGAGTTCTACGAAGCGCGGCTGAACCCGGGTGGCGACGGGTCGACGATCTCGGAGGCGTCCCTCGTCGGCACGTTCATCACGATGGGCCTCACCTATGCGGTTCTCATGCTGCTGGGCGCCTGTCTCGTGCGCATCCCACAAGGCTTCGAGGACGACGAGACGTCGCGTCACTTTCCTGGCCGTGGGGGCGCGCTGGTGCGTGTCAGAGCCGCAGTCCGGACACCGCAGTTCTACCTTCTGTGGGTCGTCCTCTTCTGCAACGTGACGGCAGGCATCGGCATCCTCGAGAACGCTGGTCCGATGATCCAGGACTTCTTCAGGGACGGTGGAGCATCGCCGGTGACCGCGGCGATGGCCGCTGGCTTCGTCGGCCTCCTGAGTCTGGCGAACATGGCGGGGCGTTTCGGCTGGTCGACGTTCTCGGACAAGATCGGGCGCAAGCCGGCCTACGTCATCTACCTCGGTGTCGGAATCGTCATGTATTTGTTGCTCGCGAACTTCGGGTCGGCGAGCGTCGCACTCTACTGCCTGTTCGCGTTCGTGATCCTGACGTTCTACGGGGGCGGATTTGCGACGATCCCGGCGTACCTCAAGGACATGTTCGGCACGCTCGAGGTGGGGGCGATTCACGGGCGCCTGCTGACGGCTTGGTCCGCCGCCGGCATCGTGGGTCCGCTGATCGTCAACCGCACGCTCGACAGTGCTGGTCCTCCGGGGACACTCGTCGCCGCGGACTATCGGCCCGCTCTGTTCGTCATGGTGGGGATCCTGTCCGTGGGTTTCGTCGCGAACCTCCTGGTTCGCACGGTGCCTGCGAAGTACTACGACGCGCACCAGCTCACCCGGCACCGCGATCATGCGAACGGATCGGAAGTGCGCCCGATGGCGACACGCCTTCCAGCGGCCGCCGTCGACGGAATGGCTGCCGCCGAGACCTCGAGGGGCGGCGTTGACGGTGCCGCAAGGCCGGAGTCGTCCAAGCCAAGCAGCCGCCTGGCGGTCGCAGCCGCCTGGCTGGTCGTCGCGTTGCCCCTCGGCTTCGGGCTGGAGGAGACGGTGGCCAAGGCGCTTCAGCTGTTCACCGGCTAGGTGCGCGGGAGCGTGGCCGTCAGGCTGTGCCCGGCCTCGGGGCTTCCGCTCGCGCGCAGGGACCGCCTGTGAGGAGTGGCAGTGCTCGGCCCGATCGTGCGGGAGGTCTCGTGCGACAGGCGTGAAGCCGCTCGCACACAACGACGGCGCCCCGGGGGACGCCGCCGTCGCGCTGAGGCTCGAGGGTGATCATGCGTGCACCAGTGTGTGTCGCAACGGGACCAGCCCGGTCGACCCGCCCCGAAGGGGGCCATCCTGCGCGTGGGTGCCCTCGCACCTTCAGTTGTGCCTCCCTTGATAGCGCGCCCGGCAGGTTCTGCCTACCTCCGCGCGCGTCGCCGCAGGTGACGACGACGGCGGGGCCGGATGGCGGGACGCCGGACCGCGATGTGGACGCCGGCTCAGCGCGATGCGGCGGCCACACGGCCCCGTCGTGCGCCCGCCAGAGCCCAGCCGACGAGGCCTCCGACCACCAGCAGCGTGATCCCGGCGACCAGAACGCGTGAGCGCCGCGTCGCCAGCGGCCGCAGGCTCACCGGGCGCTCGAAGTGCAGCACACCCCAGCCCCGCTCCTCGGCGAGCCGGCGCAGCGCGTGGTTCGGGTTCACGACGAAGGAGTGGCCGACCGCCGAGAGCATCGGCTCGTCGGTGATCGAGTCGGAGTAGGCGTACGACGCGGCGAGGTCGTAGCCGCGCTCGTGGGCGAGCTCGACGATGGCGTCCGCCTTCTCCTGGCCGTAGACGTAGCGGTCGATGCGGCCCGTGTACCGGCCGGCCTCCACCTGCATCCGCGAGGCGATCACGTCGTCCGCGCCGACCAGGTCGGCGATGGGCCGCACCAGCTCGGCGCCGGACGCGGAGACCACCACCACGTCGTCGCCGGCCGCATGGTGCTGGGCGATCAGCCGCACGGCCTCGGCGTAGACCATCGGGTCGATGGACTCGTGCAGCGTCTCGCCGATGATCGCCGAGACCTGCCCCGTGTCCCACCCGGTGACCATCCGGGACAGCTGGGCGCGCAGGCGCTCGGTCTGCGCCTCGTCGGCCCCACCCATGTGGAACACCAGCTGGGCGTACGCGGCCCGCAGCATCGAGCGGCGGGTCAGCAGTCCCTGCGCCAGGAACGGCCGGCTGAAGGCCGTGGCCGACGACGTGGCGATGATCGTCTTGTCGAGGTCGAAGAACGCTGCCGTGCGGGGCTGCCGGTCCATGCATCGCCTCCTCGGTTCAGACGTTCCGGGAAGCCTAACGGCGGGCCCCGACGCGCGCGGGTGGACCGCGGCCCTGGTCGCGGCGCTGCGGCGCTGCGGCGCGGTTGCGAGCCGTCCACAGCCCTGGGGCGGGCGACGGGAGCCACTGGCGCCGGGGGCCGA
>JAEXPS010000125.1 GCA_023438885.1 Actinomycetes bacterium | reverse complement strand
GAGCTGCCGGGCTCGGCAGAAAGTGCCGGGGTCGGGGGGAACGGAGTCGGGGGGAACGGGGTCGGGGAGAACGGGGTCGGGGGGCTGGTCGTCGACCGCCTCGGTTGGATGGATCCCGAGGCCGTTGCGCTGCGCGCGGAGATGGCCGCGTTCCTGCGCGGGCTCTACGGGCGTGTCGGGTGGTTCGCGGACGACGAGACCCGGGCGGCCACCGACGCAGCGGAGGCGGACCGTGCGCTCGTCGTACTCGTCGTGCGTGACGGCGACACCCCGGTCGCGACGGTGACCCTCTCGAAGGATCCCGCGGACCGGCCGGCGGGCTGGGGGGAGCTGGAGCGGCTGCTGGTGCTGCCCGCGGCCCGGGGCCGCGGCGTGGCCCGGCTGCTGCTGCGCGAGGTCGAGGCGGAGGCGCGGGCGCGCGGGATGTCGACGCTGACGCTGTCGACGGGCTACCGACAGCTCCCCGCGATCCAGCTCTACCTGACGTCGGGGTACCGGATCGTCGCGCCCGTGGGCGACGAGTGGCCGCGCCAGGGGCGGCTGTTCTGGTTCGCCAAGGAGCTGTAGCCCGTCAGGGCCGCATGGGCTCGCCGGTCTCGAGGAGGGTCTTCAGGCCGCTGATCACTCCGGTCCAGCCGGCGCCGGAGACGCGTTCGGCGGTCCTGGGCGAGTGCTCCAGGCGGTCGTGGGTCAGCGTCAGCAGCACGGTTCCGTCGCCCTGGTCGGCGATCTCCCAGGTGACGCGGCTCTCGGGCTCGTCGGCCGCGTCCTCGTCGTACAGCGATCCCCAGCCGTGGACCAGGCGGTGCGGTGGGTCCCATTCGTATACCGGCGCGTCCCCCCACACCTGGCCCTGCGGGCCGACCGAGTCGTAGTGCTCGGGGGTGATGGTGATGGCGGCGTGGTGGAAGTACCTCGTCGTCCACGCCGGGTCGGTGATCGCGCGCCACACCGCCTCGGGCGTGGCCTTGATGGTGATCCGGTACAGCTGCGCGGTCATGGCTCCTCCTGTTCCGCGCGGGCCGCGAGGTCCAGCAGGGCCGCGACCCGGGGCTCGGTGAACTTGTCGATCCAGCGGTCATGCAGCCGGCGGATCGGCACAGGGTTGAGGAAGTGCTGGGTGACGCGGCCCTGGCGCCGCGTCACGACGAGCCCCGCCTCGCTGAGCACGCGCACGTGCTTCATCACGCCGAACCTGGTCATGGCGAACTGCTCCGCCAGCTCCGACAGCGACTGCCCGTCGTGCCGGAACAGCAGGTCGAGGATGCGGCGCCGGGTCGGGTCGGCCAGGGCGCGGAAGACGGCATCCTGGTCGTCGTCCTGGATGGCGGCCATGCGAGCCATAATAGGTGACTAGATGGTCACATGTCTCCATCGCAACGTCCGCGCAAGTGGTCGCCATGGCCCCCACTTGCTCGGCCGTTGCGGTGGGGTTGCGGGTCGGCCTCGCGCCGGGCGTTGATCAGGCGGCCAGCCCGGCCACCACGTTCACCAGCAGCGCGACGATCACCGTGCCGAACAGGTACGCGAGGAGCGCGTGCAGCTGGGCGGTGCGGCGGAACCGCGACGCCGACAGGTCGGTGTCCGAGACCGCGAAGCTCATGCCCACCGTCACCGCGACGTAGGTGAAGTCCGTGTAGCACGGCGGTCCGTCCTGGTGGAAGTCCATGCCACCGACGGGTGCGCTGTAGTACATCCGCGCGTAGTGCAGCGCGAAGACCGTGTGGATCGCCGCCCACGACGCCAGGATCGAGGTCAGCACGGCACCGAGCGACAGCGGATCGCCGCGCAGCCCGCCGATCGAGAGAGCCGCCGCGACCCCGCCGAGGCTGGCCACCGCGGCCAGCAGCACGATCGCGTAGGTCGCCACGCGGCTCGGATCTTCGCGCAGGGCGTGCTCGGACGTCGCGTCGGGGTCCATCGGCACGATCACCAGAGCCGTCCATGCGACGAACACCAGCCCGGCCAGCGCCCACCCCGCCAGGGCGGCCACCGCCCATGAGCGCAAGGGCGCCAGGAGCCCGACGAGCAGGCCCGCCGCCGCTGCCACGCTGATCCGGATGCCGGGCGCCACGTCGAGCGTGCGCGACAGTCGCTGCCACATGGCGCCCAGTGAACTACGAGCCGGGCGTTGCGAGCGCCTGGTCGAGGTCCTCGATCAGGTCTTCCACGTCTTCGAGGCCCACCGACAGGCGCACGGTCGACTCCGAGATCCCCACCGCCGCGCGCCCGGCCGGGCCCAGCTTGCGGTGCGTCGTGGTGGCCGGGTGCGTCACGAGCGACTTCGCGTCGCCGAGGTTGTTCGACACGTCGATGACCCGCAGCGCGTCGAGGACGGCGAAGGTCGCGGCGTCGGCGGCCGCGGGCTCCTCGGGCACCGCGAGATCGAAGGTGACCACCGTGCCGCCGCCGGACTGCTGCCGCAGCGCGAGCGCATGCTGCGGGTGCGAGGGCAGGTACGGGTAGCGCACCGAGGCGATGGCGGGATGCTCCTCGAGCCACTGCGCCAGCCGCAGGGCCGACGACGCCTGGTGGCGCACCCGCACGGACAGGGTCTCCAGCCCCTTGAGCAGCACCCACGCGTTGAACGGCGAGAGCGACGGACCGGTGTTGCGGATCATCGTCTGCACCGGGCCGTTGACGTAGTCGGCCGGCCCGAGGATCGCTCCGCCCAGCACTCGGCCCTGCCCGTCGATGTGCTTGGTGGCGGAGTAGACGACCACGTCCGCGCCGTGCTCCAGCGGACGGCTGAACACCGGGGTGGCGAACACGTTGTCGACCACGACGAGCGCGCCGGCCCGGTGGGCGAGCTCGGCGACCGCCGCGATGTCCACCAGGTCCTGCATCGGGTTGGACGGCGTCTCGAAGAACACGACGTCCGCCGGCGTGGCCAGCGCCGCCTCCCACTGCGCGGGCACGTGCCCGTCCACGTAGTCGGTGCGCACGCCCCAGCGGGCCAGGATCTCGTCGAGCACGACGAGCGACGAGCCGAACAGCGCGCGGGCCGCCACCACCCGCGACCCCTGGCCGACGACGGCGGCCAGCGCCGTGAACACCGCGGACATCCCGGTCGCCGTGGCGAAGCAGGCCTCGGCTCCATCCAGCAGCCGGAGCCGCTCCTCGAACGTGGCGACCGTGGGGTTCGCGTACCGGGAGTACATGAAGCGATCGGTCTCACCGGCGAAGGCGGCCTCCGCGTCGGCGGCGTGGGCGTACACGTAGCCCTGCGTCAGGAACAGCGCCTCGGAGGTCTCGTCGAACTCCGTGCGCACCAGGCCGCCGCGGACCGCGAGCGTGTCCGGGCGGAGGTGGGCGCGGTCGACGCGGCGGGCGTCCCAGTCGCCGGGGCCGGG
>JAEXPS010000112.1 GCA_023438885.1 Actinomycetes bacterium | reverse complement strand
CCGCCGCCCCGGGGCGGCCCCCCGGCCCCCCGGCGGGGGGGGCCCGGGGGGGGGCCGCCCCGGCGGACGATCGCCTGCTCAGGCGGAGGGCGCCTGCTCGCGGCGCTCCTTGATCTTCGCCTTCTTGCCCCGCAGGTTGCGCAGGTAGTAGAGCTTCGCGCGCCGCACGTCGCCACGGGTGACCACCTCGATGGTGTCGACCGTGGGGGTGTGCAGCGGGAACGTGCGCTCCACGCCGACGCCGAAACTGATCTTGCGGACCGTGAACGTCTCGCGGATCCCGCTGCCGTTGCGGGCGATCACCACGCCCTGGAACGCCTGGATGCGGGAGCGGTTGCCCTCCACGACCTTGACGTTCACCTTGACGGTGTCGCCGGGCCGGAAGGCGGGGACGTCGTCGCGCAGCGAGGCCGCGTCGACCGAGTCGAGGGTGTGCATGCTGGTGTCACTCTCTCGTCCTGCCGCAGGTCAGGGACGTCGTCGGTGCCGCCCTCACCGCTCGTCGTACCTGGCTGAGCGGGGCGGGAGGCCCGGGGACGAATGCCTGGTGCGTCACGCGCCCAGCGACCCTCCCCTGCGGCGGAGAGCCTGACGGGCGCACACCAGCCGACGATTCTGCCACATCAGACGGGCTCGACGCGCTCCAGGCGGTCGCCGACGACGGCCCAGCCGAGCGTGGCCAGCGTGGTGCGGTCGTGCTCGTCCAGGCCGGCCGGGTCGAGGCGGGCCACCAGGTCCGGCCGGCGGGTGGCGGTGCGCTCCAGCGCCTGGTCGCGCCGCCAGCGCTCCACCTTGCCGTGGTGCCCGGACAGCAGCACCTCGGGCACGTCGAGGCCGTCCCAGGACGCGGGCTTGGTGTACACGGGGTACTCGAGCAGGCCGTCGGCACCGTGCGACTCCTCGACGAGCGACTCCGGGTTGCCGACGACCCCCGGCAGCAGCCGTGCGACCGCCTCGATCACCACGATCGCGGCGACCTCACCGCCGTTGAGCACGTAGTCCCCGAGCGAGACCTCGCTGACGGGGACCCGCTCGCGATAGCGCTCGACGACCCGGGCGTCGATCCCCTCGTACCGTCCGCACGCGAACACCAGGCGCTCCTCGCCGGCCCAGGCCTCCGCCTGCCGCTGCGTGAACGGCTCCCCGGACGGCGAGGGCACGACGAGGCGCGCGGGCCCCTGTGCCAGCAGGTCGTCCAGCGCACGGCCCCAGACGTCCGGACGCATCACCATCCCGGCGCCGCCGCCGAACGGGGTGTCGTCCACGGTGCGGTGCCGGTCCGTGGTCCAGTCGCGCAGGTCGTGGACGCGCAGGTCGAGGAGCCCGCCCTCGCGGGCCTTCCCCACCAGCGACAGGCCGAGCGGAGCCAGGTACTCGGGAAAGATCGTCACGACGTCGACGCGCACGTCAGCCCCGGGTCTCGTCGTCGGACACGACGAGGTTCGCCGCGTCCGAGGCGAGCAGGCCGCCGGGCGGGTCGAGGACGACGCGACCGGCAGCGACGTCGACCACCGGCACGATCACGCGGACGAACGGCACGAGCGTGCGCTCGCCGCCCACCTCGCGCAGCACCAGCAGGTCGTGGGCGGGGGCCGGCTCCAGCCCGACGACCTCGCCGAGCAGCCGCCCGTCGGCGGCCTCGGCACGCAGCCCGACCAGCTCGTGCGGGTACCACGCGTCCTCGTCGGGCTCGTCGCCGGCCGTGTCGACGACGAGCTCCACGCCGCGCAGCGCCTCGGCGGCGGTGCGGTCGCGGACCTGCTCGAACGCGACGACCCACCGGCCCTGCTGGACGCGACGCGTCGCGATCGTCAGCGGGCGGGCGGACGCCGGCTCCGTCGCCAGGACCGCTCCGACGGCCAGCCGCTCGTCGGGCGAGTCCGTGCGCACCTCGAGGGACACCTCACCGCGCAGGCCGTGCGCACGGCCGATCCGGGCGACGGTCAGCTGCACGCGACCCCCTTCACGGGACGTGCGAGAACGGTCAGCGGCGGTCGACGTCGACGACGTCGCCCCGCGCCGCCCCCTCACGCGAGAGCGCGTTGATCACCGTGCGCAGCGCACGGGCGGTGCGCCCGCCGCGGCCGATGACCCGCCCGAGGTCGTCCGGGTGGACGCGGACCTCGAGCAGCTCGCCGCGGCGCAGCGCCGACGAGCGCACCTGGACCTCGTCCGGGTGGTCGACGATGCCCCGGACGAGGTGCTCGAGCGCGTCGGCGAGCATCAGGCCTGCTCGTCCTCGGCGGGCGCCTCGTCGGCGGCCTCGACGGCGGGCTCCTCGGCCGGCTCCTCGACGGGAGCGGCAGCCTTGGCCTCGTCCTCGGCCTTCTTGGCCGACGCCTTCGCCTTGACCTTCTCCGCGTCGGCGGCAACGGCGTCGACGGCAGCCTTCGCGTCGACCTTGCCGGCCTTGGTCCGCAGGGTGCCCTCGGCGCCCGGCAGGCCCTTGAACTTCTGCCAGTCGCCGGTGACCTTGAGCAGCGCGAGCACCTGGTCGGTGGGCTGGGCGCCCACGCCGAGCCAGTACTGGGCGCGGTCGGAGTTCACCTCGATGAGCGAGGGCTCCTCGGTGGGGTGGTACTTGCCGATCTCCTCGATCACCTTGCCGTCGCGGCGGGCGCGCGAGTCGGCGACGACGATGCGGTAGTACGGAGCGCGGATCTTGCCGAGGCGCTTGAGGCGGATCTTCGTGGCCACGAGAGAGTGTTCTCCTGAATGTCTGTGGGTGACCTCGCCGTGCGGCCCGTGGGGAGGGGCGCCGGTCCAGCCGGGGACGCGGCCGGGCGCAGGTAGAGGGGCTGCACCCGCCGAGTACAGCGGATCATTGTGCCAGACCGACAGCACCGGCCCCAACCGCTCCCGCCAGGGTCAGCGGACGCGGGTGCCGCGCAGGATCACCGCGGTGGGCGCCGCGAGGACGCGCACGTCCCGCCGGGGGTCGGCCGGGTAGACGACGAGGTCGGCGGGGGCGCCCTCGTCGAGCGAGGGTGCGCCGAGCCAGGCGCGCGTGCGCCACGAGGCGGCGGCGACGATCTCGGCGTCCGGGATGCCCGCCGCCGCGAGCTCCGCCGCCTCGTCCGGCAGGCGCCCGTGAGCGATGGTGCCGCCGGCATCCGTGCCGACGAGGATCGGCACTCCCGCATCGAACAGGTCCCGCACCTGGTCGTAGCGCCGCGCGTGGAGCGCACGCATCCGCGCGGCGTACACCGGGAACCGGTCGGCCCGGTCGGCGATCGCGGCGAACTGCGCCACCTGGAGCAGGGTGGCGGTCACCGGGACGCCGGCAGCGGCGATGCGCTCGATCTGGGCGGCGTCCGCACCTGTGGCGTGCTCCAGGCAGTCGACGCCGGCGTCGAGCAGGGCGTCCAGCGTCTCGGTGGCGAACGTGTGGACAGTGACCCGCGCGCCTGCGGCGTGCGCCGCCTCGACGGCCTGCGCGAGCACCTCGTCGGGCCACAGCGGGCGCAGGTCGCCGGCCGGGCCGAGGTCGCGCTCGATCCAGTCGCCGACGATCTTCACCCAGCCGTCGCCGCGCGTGGCCTCCTGGGCGACGGCGGCGGGCAGCTCGCCGGGTGCGGCGAGCTCGCGGCCGTAGTGGCGCAGGTACCGCTTGGGCCGCGCGAGGTGGTGGCCGGCCCGCAGGAGCCGGGGCAGGTCGGGGCGGTCGTCGATCCAGCGGGTGTCGGACGGCGACCCGGCGTCGCGGATCAGCAGCACGCCGCTGTCGCGGTCGGCGATGGCCTGGCGTTCGGCGCTCGCTGCGTCGACCGCGCCGTCGGCACCGAGCCCGACGTGGCAGTGGACGTCGACCAGGCCGGGCAGCACCCAGCCGTCGAGCGTCTGGTCGGCAACGCCCGCGGGGCGCTCGAACGTGATGCGGTCGCCGACCACCCACGCACACTGCGCGACGCGCTCGTCGCCGAGCAGCACCGGGCCGCGCAGGTGCAGCACGTCAGCGGCCGAAGATGTCGCCGAACCCCGGGGGCAGCTCGATGTCGGCGGGGTCGGCCGGCGGCTGCTGGCGGCCCAGGCCGAACGCCGAGCCCGGCGCCGACGGAGCGGGAGCGCCCGCCCGCCGGGCCGCGGCCTGCTGCTCCTGGAGCGCACGCTTGGCCGGGTTGCCCGACTTGCCCTTGGCCTTCGCCGGCGCGGCCGTGCGGCCCTTCGACTTCTTGCCCCCGCCCGGCAGGTTCCCCAGGCCCGGCATGCCGCCGCCCTTGGCCATCTGGCGCATCATCTTCTGTGCCTGGTCGAACCGGTCCAGGAGCTGGTTGACGTCCGAGGGCTGGGTGCCCGAGCCGGCGGCGATGCGGGCGCGACGCGAGCCGTTGATCAGCTTCGGCGTCGTGCGCTCGGCGGGCGTCATCGACTGGATGATCGCCTGGATCCGGTCGACCTCGCGCTCGTCGAACGAGTCGAGCGCCTCGCGCATCTGACCCATGCCGGGCAGCATCCCGAGCATCTTCTTCAGGGGCCCGGCGTTGCGCAGCTGCTGCATCTGCGAGAGGAAGTCCTCGAGCGTGAAGTCCTCGCCGGCCGCGAGCTTGCCGGCCATCTTCTCGGCCTGCTCGGCGTCGAACGTCTTCTGCGCCTGCTCGATCAGGGTGAGCACGTCGCCCATGTCGAGGATGCGGGAGGCCATCCGGTCGGGGTGGAACACCTCGAAGTCGGTGAGCGCCTCGCCTGTGGACGCGAAGAGGATCGGCCGGCCCGTGACGGTCGCCACCGACAGGGCCGCACCGCCGCGCGCGTCGCCGTCCAGCTTGGAGAGCACCACGCCGGTGAAGTCGACGCCCTCCGCGAAAGCCTGCGCGGTCGTCACCGCGTCCTGGCCGATCATCGCGTCGACGACGAACAGGATCTCGTCCGGGTTCACGGCGTCGCGGATGTCCGCGGCCTGGCGCATCATCGCCGCGTCGACGCCGAGACGCCCGGCGGTGTCGACGATCACCACGTCGTGCTGCCGGTCACGAGCCGTCTGAACGCCGCCGCGGGCGACGGCGACCGGGTCTGCACCGAGCGGCAGGCTCTCGAGGTCGACCGACGCCTGGTTGCCCGGGTGGGGCGCGTACACCGGCACGCCGGCCCGCTCCCCCACCACCTGCAGCTGGGTGACGGCGTTGGGCCGCTGGAGGTCTGCGGCGACCAGGAGCGGGGTGTGGCCCTGCTCTCTGAGGTGCACCGCGAGCTTGCCCGCCAGCGTCGTCTTCCCGGCACCCTGGAGGCCGGCGAGCATGATCACCGTCGGGGGGCGCTTGGCCAGCGTCAACGTCCGGGTCGACCCGCCGAGGATCGCGACGAGCTCGTCGTTGACGATCTTGACGACCTGCTGGGCGGGGTTGAGCGCGCCGGAGACCTCGGCGGACAGGGCGCGCTCGCGCACGGCAGCGGTGAACTGGCGCACCACGGGTACCGCGACGTCGGCGTCGAGCAACGCCCGGCGGATCTCGCGCACCGTGGCGTCGACGTCGGCCTCGGAGAGCCGGCCCCGGGTGCGCAGGTTCCGGAAGGTCGACGTCAGGCGGTCGGAGAGGGTGGCGAACAACCGGGCCTCGCTCGCGGGTGGGGGTCGGTGAGGGTCACTGCCGTCCCAGGGTATCCGCCAGCGCCGCCTGCCCCCGGGCCACGAGGTCGTCGACGAGCGTCGAACGCCACGTGGTCCACGCCGCGGGGCCGGCGGCCGACGCGTCGGCCTCGGTGAGGGCGCGCAGCAGGACCAGCAGGTCGGCGCGGTGGTCGACGGCCTGCAGGAGCCGCGTGACGGTCGCCGGCGCCGCCGGGTCCTGTGTCGTCGCCAGCTCCGACAGGGTCAAGTGCTCCAGCACCAGCCGCGCGACGTCGTCGGCCACCTGCTCACCGAAGCCCATCCGGGTGACGATCGGCCCGGCCAGGCGCGAGCCCTCGGCGGAGTGGTCGCCCGCGCCGGCCCGCTTGCCGATGTCGTGGAGCAGCGCGGCGAGCAGCAGCGTCTCGGAGCCCTCGGACCTCTTGCCCACGCGGGCGACCGTCTCGATCAGGTGCCGGTCGACCGTGTGCCGGTGGATCGGCGAGCGTTGCGGCCGGTTGCGCACGCCGGCCCACTCCGGGATCCACGTGGTGACGACGCCCGCGAGGTCGAGGGCCTCCCACACCGGCACCTGCGCCGCGCCCGAGCCGAGCAGCGCGAGGAGCTGGACGCGGGCCGCCTTGGGCCAGGGCACCGGCAGCCGTGGGGTCGCCTCGAGGCTGGCCACCGTCACCGGAGAGAGCGCCAGCCCGGTGCGCGCCGCGGTCGCGGCGGCACGCAGCGAGAGCACGGGATCCTCGGCCGGCCGGGCGTCGACCGCGAGCACCAGCTCACCGTCGTGCTCGACGAGCCCCTCGGCGATCGACCGGAGCCGGGGCGGCTGGCGCCGCCCGCGTACCAGGAACGGCTTCGGAGCCGGCCGCGCCAGCGCCTGCCGCGCCTTGCGCGCCGTCGTGTCCAGCGCGTACGAGATCACCCGGCCGGACTCGGCGACCGAGGCCAGCAGGTCGTCGCGGTCGTCGAACCCCACCCGGACGGCGACCTCGTCCTGGTCGGCGGCCAGCAGCCGGTTGGTGTGGCGCGACGTGACCATCTGCACCGCGTCGCGCACGTCGAGCAGGTGGTGGTAGGCGGCATCGACCGCCCCGTGGGGGCGATCGGTGAGCCAGGTCGCCGCCAGGGCGGACAGCACCACCGCGTCGCGGATGCCGCCGCGCGCCTCCTTGAGGTCGGGCTCGACGAGGTAGGCCAGCTCGCCGTGGCGCTCGGCCCGTCCGCGCGTCGCTGCCAAGAGCTCCGGCAGCCGCCGGCGAGCGGCCGCACGCCAGTCCTCCAGCAGGGCGGACATCGCCCGCGCCACCACCACGGGGTCGCCCGCGACGTGACGCAGCTCGAGCAGCCCCACGGCGGCGGGCAGGTCCTTCGACGCCACCTGGCGGCACTGCGCCAGCGAGCGCACGGAGTGGTCGAGGTCCAGGCCCGCGTCCCACACCGGGTACCAGAGCCGCTCGGCCAGGCGCTGCAGGTCGTCGGGCCTGCGCCCGCGGCCCACGTGCACCAGCAGCAGGTCGAGGTCGCTGACCGGCGACGCGTCGCCGCGGCCGATCGAGCCGACCGCGCCGAGGGCGAGTCCCGTGGTGTCGAGGTCGGCCGTCGCCGCGGCCCAGAGCTCGCCCAGACGCCGTACGACGAGGTCGGCGACGGCGCGCCGACGGGCGACACCGTCAGATCCCGGACCGGACAAGGAGGCGGCCAGCTCGAGCCGTTCACGGCGCAGGTCCCGCCCCCCGGTGAGGAGGTGCGGGACCTGCGTCGGGTG
>JAEXPS010000058.1 GCA_023438885.1 Actinomycetes bacterium | reverse complement strand
GGCACGGGCCCGCCGACCTGCGAGATCAGGTGGCCGGCGATCACGACGGTGTCGGCCGAGAGGATGCCCTCTCCGTCGAACACTCGGGCCCCGGTGATGGCGGTGATGGTCATGGTGGTCCTTCCGTGGTTCGGGCACGCAGATCGCGAGCGCACGCGTCATCGACTTCCTCACGCTCCGCCGGGATCCGGTCACAAACGAACGTGTTCGTTGGACGTGCGCGGCGTCACGCTAACACCGGACGAACATGTTCGCAACGAACGCGTTCGTGACGAACCTGTTCCTGCTAGCCTGGAGGCATGGCTACATCGCTGGGAAGTCGGCGGGAGCGCCCCGCGAAACCCGCTCTCTCGCGCGAGTGGGTGATCGCCGAGACGATCCGGATCGTCCGCGACGAGGGACTCGAGAAGGCGACGATGAGACGGGTCGCCGACGCGCTTGACACCGGCCCGGCCTCCCTGTACGTCTACGTGAAGAACACGGCGGAGCTGCACGCCGCCGTCACGGACGAGCTCACCGGATCCCTGCCGGACGACGCGGGCGGCAGCTGGGACGAGCGGCTCATCGCGCTCCTCGAGGCGTACTCCGAGGTCCTCTTCGCCTATCCGGGTCTGGCGCGCTCCGCACTGACCCTGCGTCCGATGGGCCCGAACACGCTCGCCCTCGTCGACCGCGTCCTCGGTCTGCTGATCGCCGGCGGGGTTCCTGCACAGCAGGCCGCCTGGGGTGCGGATCTGCTCATCCAGCACGTCACGGCCAACGCCGCCGAGCACGCCGGCGGAGGTGGCAGCGTCGCCGACGCCGCGGCGGCCAACGGGGCGTCGCAGGGGGCCATCGTCCAGGCGGTGCGCCAGGCGGACCCGGAGCGGACCCCCACGCTCGCCGCGCACGCGGACGACCTGTTGTCGGGGACCCCGGCGGCACGTCATCTCTGGGGGCTGCGCGTGCTTCTCGCCGGCATCTCCTCCACGCCGATCCCGGGCAGTTGAGCGCAGCGCAGATCGGCGGGGATGGGGGTAGCCGTACCGCTCGTCGGACGACTACTGGCCGGCGCGGCCGGCGACCGACGTCGCCTGGATCTGGGCGGCGATCTCCTTGGCGGTGGCCGAGTCCGGGCCCGGCTGCGCAGGCATGAGGGCGGCACGGTAGTAGCGCAGCTCGTCGATGCTCTCGAGGATGTCCGCCAGCGCGCGGTGGCCGCCGTGCTTGGCCGGTGCGTGGAAGTAGACCCGTGGGTACCAGCGGCGAGCGAGCTCCTTGATCGACGACACGTCGATCACGCGGTAGTGCAGGTGGCCGACGAGCTCGGGCATGTCGCGGTCGAGGAACGCCTTGTCGGTGCCGACCGAGTTCCCGGCGAGCGGCGCCTTGCCGGGCTCGGGAACCCACTCGCGCACGTAGTTGAGAACCAGCTTCTGGGCCTCGTCGAGACTCACTCCGGTGGCCAGTGCGTCGAGGAGTCCCGACGTCGTGTGCATGGTCCGCACGTACTCGTTCATGCCGGCCAAGGCCTCGGCCGGGGGAGCGATCACCACGTCCACGCCGGACCCGAGCACCTCGAGCTCCGAGTCCGTGACGACGACCGCGACCTCGACCAGGGCGTCCGACGCCAGGTCGAGACCCGTCATCTCGCAGTCGATCCAGACGATGCGGTCGCTGGTCCCGTTGGCGAGCGTGCTGGTCACAGGGTCAGCCTACGGCGGTCCGACGACAGGTCAGGCTCCCGGGCTCCCCTCGGTGGCCGCTCCGTCCGCGTGCTCGTCGGTCCTCGCGCCGGGCAACGGCATCGTTGCCGCGACGCCCGCCGCGCCGGCCGTGACCGCTCCGGCACCGATCCCCGCCCACTGCGCCACCTGAGCGTTCGAGCCGGCCCACGTCAGCGCCGCCCACGCCGCCAGCCCCACGAGAGCACCGAGCGCGAGCCACCCCACCGCCCGCACGGCCCACCGCCGCACGGACCGCGCGACCTCGCGCGGCGAGCGGCGCGTGCGATGCCGGGACATGGCGCACATGGTGGCACGGCCGGCCTAGGGCCCGGGCCGGCGTCGACGCTCTGCCGGACGACGACGGAGGGGTGGAGCCATAGGACGAAGGGGCGCGCCCGCCGGGACTCGAACCCGGAACCAGCGGATTAGAAGGCCGCTGCTCTATCCGTTGAGCTACGGGCGCTCGGCGAACAAGGCTACGCGGTACCGCCCGCCTCACCTCGCAGCCCACGGCCTCACGGCCCGACGGCCAGGTCCACCACCTCGAAGGCCGCCTCGCCGTACGGAAGCTGCGTCACCAGCGCGCCGTCGCGGTCGACGGCCAGCGAGCACCCGATGCAGCTCCACCCGGCCCAGTCGCCGTCCGCGATCAGACCCACGTTGCTCACCCCGACCACCGGCACCCCAGACTGCCGGGCGATCGCCGCGTACGGCTGCACCCACTCGTCGCCGTAGGGCGTCGCGGCCTGGTCGAACCCCGGCGGCACCGCCCACGCGCACGGCGAGAGGATGACGCGTGCCCCCAGCGCGGCGAGGGTCTGGGGGACGTAGAGCGACGACGCCGAGTTGTCGGCGCAGATCGAGATCCCCACGCTCGTGCCGAGCATCGGCAGCGCCTCGAGCCGCGAGCCGGTCGAGTAGGTGGCCCGCGCGAAGTCGAGCTCGTTGATCTTGCGGTGGCGCCCGACGAGGTGGCCGTCGGAGTCGATCGCGACGGCCGTGTTGTACAGGCGCTGCCCGTCCCGTTCGGTCAGGCCGGCGACGACCGCGACGCCGTGCTCGGCCGCGAGTCGCTGGTAGCGCCGCACGGTGGTACGGGAGCCCTCCTCGGTGGCCAGCCTCGCCGCGGCGGCGGTCCAGCCCAGGTCGCCGCACTCCGGGAGCACGACGACGTCGCATCGCTCGTCGGCCGCCTGGGCCACCAGCACGCCGGCGCGCTCGAGGTTCGCCGCGGGCCGGCCGGGCTCGACGAGCGTCTGTGCCATGGCGACCCGGAGCGTGCGTTCGTCGTGCCCGCCTGGCTGGGCCATGGTCCGCACCTCCGCCTGAAGGCTAGCGACGGCGGGGACGACGAAGCGGGTGCACACCCGTGGGTGCGCACCCGCTTCAGTGGGTGGTTCAGGCGGTGGCGTACGGCGAGGACGCCGAGTGCCGCTTCGCCCGCGATCGCTCACGGGACGGCGGATGCTGCCAAGCCTGCTCCCGTTGCCGGCGCCGGCTCTCCGCGCGTGCCCGCTCCTGGGCAGCGAGCGTGATGAGGTCCTGGTGCTGGGTGCGGCCGAGCTCGAAGAGGGACTGCTGGAACATGGTGGTACTCCTCGGGGAGGCGGTGGGTCGCTCTGCGCCCGATGGGCGTGGCGGTGCCGGGCCCCTGCGAGCCCCGGTTCTTCGGTGTGGCACTACACCACCACGGACCACCGACACCGTCACGTCTTTTTCACCATCCGTACCGATCGTCCGGATCGCCCCGGTTGAGAATGCACCCGCGCCGCGTTTGTCCTGTTCAGGCTTGCACCGAGAGAATGTGCCGGTGAGCGCGACCGGCAGCGAGCCTGCACTCCCGACGCTGCCGCGTGCCCGCCACGCCCAGGACGATCCGCGGACGGTTCTGGCTCGGCCGCTGGCCGCGATGTCGCTGCTGGACGCGGTCAAGGACCTGCGTCGCGACGTCGAGGACACGTCGTTCCCGCTGGAGCTCGACGGCGTGGAGCATGCGCGTGCGTCGCGCGCCCGCCTGGCGGACCAGCTGACCGAGCACCTGATCCCGCGGCTGACCGAGCTCTCCGCACCCGCGGTCGTCGTGGTCTCCGGCTCCACGGGCGCGGGCAAGTCGACACTCGTGAACTCGCTGGTGGGAGCCGAGGTCTCGGCGGCCGGGGTGCTGCGCCCGACCACGCGACACCCCGTGCTGGTGCACAACCCCGCCGACGCCGAGCTGATGCGCCACCACCCGGTGCTCGCCGAGGTGCAGGTCGCGGTCAGCGACGACGTGCCGGAAGGCATCGCGCTGCTCGACGCACCCGACCTCGACTCGGTGCTGGAGTCGAACCGGGAGCAGGCCCACCGGCTGATGGAAGCCGCGGACCTCTGGCTCTTCGTCACCACCGCCGCCCGGTACGGCGACGCACTGCCCTGGCAGGTGCTCGGTGCCGCCGCCGAGCGCAGCACCACGGTCGCCATGGTGCTCAACCGCGTGCCGGCCGAGTCGCTGGCGACCGTGCGCGGCGACCTGCTCGAGCGGCTGCGCGGCCACGGCCTTGCGGGCTCGCCGCTGTTCGTCGTCCCCGACCTGGGGCCGGACGTCGGCATGCTGCCCTCCTCCGTGATCGCGCCGATCCGCCGCTGGCTGGCGATGCTCGCCGGGCCCGACCGGGCACGCACGGTCATCGGGCGCACGCTGCGCGGCTCCCTGGCGGCCCTGCGGCCGTGGGTCGACGAGCTGGCGGAGGCGGTGCAGCGCCAGGCGGACGCCGCGGCCACGATCGGCCACGTGCTCGACGACGCGGTCTCGGAGCCGACGAGCGACGCGCTCGCTCACGTGGCGGCGGGAGCCGTCGCGGACGGGGCTGTGCGCGCCCGGTGGGCGCAGCTGACCGCGGCCGGGGGACCGCTGGAGGGGTTGCTCTCGCCGTCGGGACGGGTGCGCGGCTCGGCACGGGCCGGGCGCGGACGCGAGTCGGCCTGCGACCCGTTGTTCGACGACCTCGTCGTCGCTGCGACCGCGTCACTCGGTGTGGCAGGCGAGCGCGCGGAGGCGGCCCTGCGCGCCGCGCTGGCCGCGACGGACGCGCCTGCGGGCTCGTCGTCGGTCGAGGCGCAGACACCGGCCGGCTCCCGCAACCACGAGCGTGACCAGGCAGCGGACGCCGCTGCGCGCGCCTGGGTGGCCCAGGGTTCCCGGGCCGTGCAGGCGGCTCTGACCTCCCACCGGCCGCGTCGCGGACGGGACGCCCGGCGGCGCGCCAAGGCGCAGGCAGTGGCCGGCGAGCGCGTCCTCGCGGCGCTCGCGCTCACCGGCGCGGCGGGCGTCGGCGAGGCGGAGAGCCTGTTGCGTGGGCTGATCGGAGAGGCGGGGACGGCAGCGGTGGCGGAGCTGCGGGAGCATCTGGCCATGAGCGTGACGGCGCAGGTCGGTCTGGAGCGGGCCGCCTTCGGGCGACCCCTGGCGGGCCGGGATCTCGCCTCCGATGCCTCGTCGCGGCTGCGGCTGCGGCTGGCCGTGCTCAAGGGTCTGACGTGACCGCGTCGGGCGCCGTCCACGGCGCGGACACCGCGGACCTGCACCGGCGGGTCGACGCTCTGCTCGCCGCGCTCGACGTCGCGGGGGAGCGGGTCGAGCCGTCGGTGGCGGACGGCGTGCGCGCGACGTGCGCGCGGGTGCGCGAGCGGCTCGAGCTCGGCGTGGACCAGACGGTCGTCGCGCTCGCCGGCGGCACCGGCTCGGGCAAGTCCAGCCTCTTCAACGCGATCGCCGGCCTGGAGTTCGCCGAGGTCGGGGTCAAGCGACCGACGACCTCCCGCGTCACCGCCTGTGTCTGGGGCTCCGACGGCGGGCCGCTGCTCGACTGGCTGGGCGTCGGCTCGTCGGACCGCATCGAGCGCGAGAGCGCGCTGGACGGCGAACGTGAGGCGCCGCTCCGCGGCCTCGTGCTGCTCGACCTGCCGGACCACGACTCGGTGTCCCCCGAGCACCGCGAGGTGGTGGACCGGGTGATCCCCCTCTCCGACCTCATCGTCTGGGTGGTGGACCCGCAGAAGTACGCGGACGACGCGCTGCACACCGGCTACCTGCGACGCCTCGTGGGCCACGAGGCGTCGATGGTGGTGGTGCTCAACCAGGTGGACACCCTCCCGGTCGACGTGCGCGGCGAGCTGGCCGACGACCTGCGGCGGCTGCTCGCCCAGGACGGTCTGGTGGGCGTGGGTGTGCTCCAGGCCTCGGCACGCAGCGGCGAGGGCATCGAGGCGGTGCGGGCCGAGCTGGCGGGGGTCGTGGACCAGCGCTCGATGGCCGCGCAGCGGGCGGGCACCGAGGTCGACGACGCCGCGAAGCTCCTGGCCGCCGAGCTGGCCGAGGCCGAGCCCGCTCCGGCGAGGCTCGCGGTGACCCCGGTGGTCGACTCGCTGACGGCGGCGGTCGGGTTGACGGCGGTCGCCGACGCGGTGGCGGCGCGCGTGCGCGGCGGTGCGCACAAGCCACCGCAGTTCGGTCCCGTGCCGGCCGATGCCGTGCGCCTGGTGCGTTCGGCCTGGCTGGAGTCGGCGGGCGACGGGTTGCCCACCGTGTGGAAGAAGGACATGACCGCCCGGGTGGCCACGGTGAGCGAGCTGCGCGACGCCCTGACCCAGGGGCTGGCGCGGGTGACGCTGGCGGCCCGACCCGCCCGGCTCGCGGCGGCGCTGACGGCGCTCTCGGTGGTGCTCGCCCTCGCCGCGGTCACGGCCGCCTCCTTGGGTGTCGGTCTTCGGCTCGGCGGCGGGCCGACTCCCTGGATCGCCATCGGGGTCGCGGCGGGCGCTGCCCTCGCCGCTGCCGTCGCGCGCTGGGCGGCGTGGGCCGCGCGTCGGCACGCGGCACGCCGACGTGCTGCGGCTGTCACGCAGGACGGACGCGGAGCCGTGGAGGCCGTCGCGGTGGCCAGGCTCGTGGAGCCCACTCGGGCGGTGCTGGCCGAGCATCGGCAGGCGCGCGAGCTCGTCGCCTCCGCGCGGTCGCTGCCCACGCGCTGAGCCGACCACAGCCCGGCTCGCCGGCGTGCCGATCGCCGGTGCGGGCTCGTCGTGCCCGCGCCGCATCCGGACCGGGAGATCCTGCGCGGACACGCCCCGCGACGGTCGGGGCTCGCGCGTTGGAGGCACCATGAGCACGCAGTCCACCCTGACGGTCGCCGGCTTCGTCGGGTCCGAGGTCAAGTTCAGCCCGGGGCAGGACGGCGGGGTGCCGTTCGCGTCGTTCCGGCTCGGCTGCACGCCGAGGATCCACGACCGCCAGAACGAGTCGTGGCGCGACGGCGCGACGGTCTGGTACACGGTCAAGACTTGGCGCCAGGCGGCGGTGAACGTGGCGCACTCCGTGCACAAGGGGCAGCCGGTCGTCGTCACCGGCAGGCTCCTGGTCGACGAGTGGACCAACGACGAGGGCAAGGAGCGCACCTCCCTGGTGATCGAGGCGTCCGCCCTCGGCCACGACCTGGTGTTCGGCTCCACGTTCTTCCTGCGCGCGGGCGGCCGCTCCGCCGTGCGCGACGCGGCCGAGCCGCAGGAGCCCGCAGCGCCGGTGGACCTCAGCGGACTCGTCGAGGTGATCGACAGCGAGGTCGTCAACGGCGCGGGCGACGACTTCGAGGAGGACGACGAGCTCGACGAGCTCCACGGCGAGGCGGCTGTGGCCCTGCGGGCGTGAAGGTGCTGATGGCGTGAGCGTGCGACGCGCCGCTGCGCCGCACGCCTCCCTCCGCCGGGAGGCGCAGTGCGGCGCGGTGTGTGGTGGGATGCGGTGATGGCGATCATCCACCGCGCAACGCTGATCCCGTCGAAGATCGAGCTGATCGCGGCATGGCTGTCGCAGGAGAGCTGGGTCACGGCCGCCGCGTCGGCCGTGACCGCGATCGGCGCGTACCGGTTCGACGATCCCGCCGGCGAGGTCGGCATCGAGTCGCACGTCGTCGAGGTCGGCGGTCGGGTGTTCCACGTGCCGCTCACGTATCGCGGTGCGCCGCTCGACGGAGCCGAGGCGTTCCTGGTCGGCACGATGGAGCACTCGGTGCTCGGCACCCGCTGGGTGTACGACGCGGCGGGTGACCCCGTCTACCGCGCGGAGCTCGTGCGGGTCATCACCGAGGCCGACACGCAGGTCGAGCTCTTCGTCGACACGCCGCAGGGCCTCGAGCCGCGCGAGCCGAACATGCGGGTTCACGGCAGCGGCGGCGACGTGCCGGGCAACCCGGACATCGTCGTCGTCCGGGAGCCCGCGAGGCCGGGGTCCCCGTCGCCGTGGACGCTGACGGGGACCTGGGCCGGCGGAGAGCCGGGGACCGTCCTGGCCTACCTCGAGCCCGGCGCCTGACCGCCGCTCGCGACGGGGAGCAGCGAGCCGGCCGGCGCGCGGCCCTCGCCGCCGCTCACCTCGAAGGATCGCCTAGGCTGGGGGACCGGCGCGGCGAGGCCCGCCTACCCCTCACCCCCCAAGCATCGAGACGGACGAGGTCGTGGCTGAGTTCATCTACACCATGTACAAGGCGCGCAAGGCGCACGGCGACAAGCTGATCCTCGACGACGTCTCCTTGAACTTCCTGCCCGGCGCGAAGATCGGCGTCGTCGGCCCCAACGGCGCAGGCAAGTCGACGATCCTGCGGATCATGGCCGGCCTGGACACGCCGTCCAACGGCGAGGCGCGGTTGGCGCCCGGCTTCACGGTGGGGATCCTCCAGCAGGAGCCGCCGCTCAACGACGACAAGACCGTGCTCGGCAACGTCGAGGAGGGCGTCGCCGAGATCAAGGCCAAGCTCGACCGCTACAACGAGATCTCGATGCTCATGGCGGAGCCGGACGCCGACTACGACGCCCTGCTCGCCGAGATGGGCCACCTCCAGGAGGCGATCGACGCCGCCGACGCGTGGGACCTGAGCGCCCAGCTGGAGCAGGCGATGGACGCGCTGCGCTGCCCGCCGCCGGATGCCGACGGCAAGGTGCGCTCCGGGGGCGAGCGCCGCCGCGTCGCCCTCTGCAAGCTGCTGCTGGAGAAGCCCGACCTGCTGCTGCTCGACGAGCCGACGAACCACCTGGACGCCGAGAGCGTGCAGTGGCTCGAGCAGCACCTGGCCGCCTACCAGGGTGCCGTGCTCGCGGTCACCCACGACCGCTACTTCCTCGACAACGTGGCCGGCTGGATCTGCGAGGTCGACCGCGGCCGCCTGTACCCGTACGAGGGCAACTACTCCACGTACCTGGAGAAGAAGGCCCAGCGTCTGGAGGTCCAGGGGCGCAAGGACGCCAAGATGGCCAAGCGGCTTGCCGAGGAGCTCGAGTGGGTGCGGCAGAGCGCGAAGGGCCGCCAGGCCAAGTCGAAGGCCCGACTCCAGCGGTACGAGGAGATGGCCGCGGAGGCGGAGCGCACGCGCAAGCTGGACTTCGAGGAGATCCAGATCCCGCCGGGGCCGCGCCTGGGCCAGGTGGTCATCGAGGCGACGAAGCTGCGCAAGGGCTTCGGCGACCGCGTGCTGATCGACGACCTCTCGTTCACGCTGCCCCGCAACGGCATCGTCGGCGTCATCGGCCCCAACGGCGTCGGCAAGACGACGTTGTTCAAGACGATCGTCGGGCTCGAGCCGCTGGATGCCGGCGAGCTGAAGGTCGGCGAGACGGTGTCGATCTCCTACGTCGACCAGTCGCGTGCGGGCATCGACGCCAAGAAGACCCTCTGGGAGGTGGTCTCCGACGGGCTCGACATCATCAAGGTCGGCAACGTCGAGATCCCGTCGCGGGCGTACGTCGCGTCGTTCGGCTTCAAGGGCCCTGACCAGCAGAAGCCGGCCGGGGTGCTCTCCGGCGGCGAGCGCAACCGGCTCAACCTGGCGCTGACGCTCAAGCAGGGCGGCAACCTCCTGCTGCTGGACGAGCCGACGAACGACCTCGACGTCGAGACCCTCGGGTCGCTGGAGAACGCGCTGCTCGAGTTCCCGGGCTGCGCCGTGGTGGTCTCCCACGACCGGTGGTTCCTGGACCGCGTCGCGACGCACATCCTGGCCTACGAGGGCACCGAGGACGACCCGTCGCGCTGGTACTGGTTCGAGGGCAACTTCGCCGCGTACGAGGAGAACAAGGTGTCCCGGCTCGGCCCCGAGGCCGCCCGCCCGCACCGCGTCACGTACCGCAAGCTGCGTCGCGACTGACCGTGCGCGCTCGGCCCACCTGGCCGGAGCTGCCGCCCGCCGTCCGGGCGGCGATCGAGGCGCGCATCGGCGCTCCGGTGACGGCGTGGTCCAGTCGCGACGGCGGTTACTCGGTGGGTCTGGCGTCGGTGCTCACCACCGCGGACGGCAACGTGTTCGTCAAGGCCACGGGGCCGGACAACGAGGTCACCCTGCGGCTCTACCGCGACGAGGCCCGGCGCCACGCCGTGCTGCCGGCCGCGGTTCCGGCGCCGCGGCTGCGCTGGGAGCTGGAGGTGGCCGACGAGGGCTGGTTCGCCCTCGCCTTCGACGCCGTACCCGGGCGCACGCCGAGCGTGCCGTGGGTCGCCGACGAGCTCGACGCCGTCGCCGACCTGGCCCGGCGCATCGCCGGCTTCGAGATCGGCGACGGCGTGCTGCCCGACTTCGCCGCCATGGACCGGTGGGACGGCTGGGAGACGCTGGCGGAGCAGCGGCCGCCCGGCCTGGCCTCGTACGATCCCTGGGTCGGTGCGAACCTCGAGCGCCTGGCCCGGCTCTGCGACCCTTATGCGCAGGCCACCGCCGGTTCCGGCCTGCTGCATGGGGATCTGCGGGGCGACAACGCGCTGGTGGTGGCCCGTCCGGACGGGATGCTGGACGCCCTGGCGGTGGACTGGCCGTACGCGATGCGCGGCGCTGCGTTCGTCGACCTGGTGGGCATGGCGCCGGCCGTGCACCTGGAAGGCGGGCCGGCGCCCGAGACCCTCCTCGCCCGCCACCCGTTGCCGCCCGGAACCGACGAGGATGCGGTGACCTGCTACCTGGCGGTGCTCACCGGGTACTTCCTGGGGTCGTCCCTGGAGCCGCCGCCTCCAGGGATTCCCCACGTGCGCTCGTTCCAGCGGGCGCAGGCGGAGGTGTGCGTGGCGTGGCTGCGACGCCGGTTGGGCGCCGCGTGACCGCAACGGTGCTCGGCCGCGTCGGGTCCCCGCTCACCTGCATCGTCGGCCGCCACTGGGCAGACTGTGCCCATGACCGCAGGTGAGCCCGACGACGTGGCGGGCCGAGGCGCGAGCGGCGCGCCGCCGGACGGGACGCCCGCCGACACCTCCGCCGACACCCCCGCCGACGGCACCGCGACAGTGGACGTCGCCCTCACGGTCGCACTGCGTGGTCTGCATGACGAGCTCGCGGCCCTTCAGCTGCCGCTGGCGACGCCGGGGGTCGAGGCCGAGCGCGCCGACCGCGACGCCGCGCTCGAGCAGCTGGACACCTACCTGCTGCCCCGGTTGGCGGCTCCGGCGGCCGCGCTGCTCGTCGTGGTCGGCGGCTCGACCGGGGCGGGCAAGTCCACGCTGGTGAACTCTCTGCTGGGCGAGCAAGTCTCGGTACCGGGGGTGCTGCGGCCCACCACCCGCGCGCCCGTCCTGGTGCACCACCCCGAGGACGCTCACTGGTTCACCCCGGCCCCGGACGTCCTCGGACGCAACGAGAGCGGGGGGTCGGGGGAGCACGGGGCGCAGGGGGCGCACCCGACGCACCCGACGCACGGTGGGCTGGCGGCGTGGGGAGTGCGGGTGGTCGCGTCGGAGGCGGTGCCGCCGGGGCTGGCGCTGGTGGACGCACCCGACATCGACTCGGTGGAGGACGCCAACCGCGAGCTGGCGACGCGCCTGCTCGCCGCTGCCGACCTCTGGCTGTTCGTCACCACCGCGGCTCGGTACGCCGACGCCGTGCCGTGGGCCCTGCTGCGCGGGGCTGCGGCCCGTCAGGCGCAGGTGGCGCTCGTCGTCGACCGCGTGGACCCGGGCGCGGAGGCCGTGATCGAGGACCTGCGCCGGATGATGGACGAGAACGACCTTGCGGCGGCCCCGCTGTTCGCCGTCCCCGAGGTCGCACTGGTCGACGGCCTGCTGCCGGAGGACGCAGTGGCCCAGATCGCGGCCTGGCTGTCCGGCCTGGGCGCCGACTCGGCCGCCCGCCGCGCGGTCGCGCTGGCGACGCGGGACGGTGTCGTGGACCTGTCACTCATACACATCTGACGCTGCCGACGAATTAGACGGTGTAGAACTCGGTGGTCG
>JAEXPS010000037.1 GCA_023438885.1 Actinomycetes bacterium | reverse complement strand
AGTCGAAGCGGGCGAAGCGTCAAGAGTTCGAGCAGATGCAGGCGCCGTCGCTGGGCGGCGTCACCGTCCCGCGCGGCAACGGGCAGACCGTGCTGCGGCTGCGGCACGGCTCGTCGCTCAACGACTTCGCCGACAAGATCGACGCGAACCCCGCGTCGCTGGTGACGGTGCTGTTCCACCTCGGCGAGATGGCGACGGCGACGCAGTCGCTCGACGAGGACACGTTCGCGACCCTCGGCGCCGAGCTCGGCTACGTCATCGAGATGGTCTCGGCGGAGGAGGAGGACCGCGAGCTGCTCGGGTCCTTCGACATCGACCTCGAGGCGGAGGAGGCCGCGGAGTCCGACGAGGACCTCACGGCCCGCCCGCCGGTGGTCACCGTCATGGGCCACGTCGACCACGGCAAGACGAAGCTCCTCGACGCGATCCGGCAGACGGACGTCGTCGCGGGCGAGGCCGGCGGCATCACCCAGCACATCGGTGCGTACCAGGTGAAGGCCGAGCACGAGGGTGCCGAGCGCGCCATCACCTTCATCGACACCCCGGGTCACGAGGCGTTCACCGCCATGCGTGCCCGTGGCGCCCAGGTGACCGACATCGCGATCCTCGTGGTCGCGGCCGACGACGGCGTGATGCCTCAGACGATCGAGGCGCTCAACCACGCCCAGGCGGCCGGTGTGCCGATCGTCGTCGCGGTCAACAAGGTGGACAAGGAGGGGGCCAACCCCAGCAAGATCCGCCAGCAGCTGACCGAGTACAACCTGGTGGCCGAGGAGTACGGCGGCGAGACGATGTTCGTCGACGTCTCCGCCAAGCAGCGCACAGGCATCGACGAGCTGCTCGAGGCCGTGCTGCTCACGGCGGACGCCGCCCTCGACCTGCGCGCGAACCCGGACAAGGACGCGCGCGGTGTGGCGATCGAGGCGAACCTCGACCGCGGTCGAGGTGCCGTGGCGACGGTGCTCGTGCAGTCCGGCACCCTGCGGGTCGGCGACGCGATCGTCGCCGGTACGGCCCACGGGCGCGTCCGTGCGATGTTCGACGAGCACGGCGGCACCGTCACCGAGGCGGGCCCGGCCCGGCCGGTCCAGGTGCTCGGCCTGACGAGCGTGCCGAGCGCAGGTGACAACTTCCTCGTCGCGCCCGACGACCGCACCGCTCGGCAGATCGCCGAGAAGCGTGAGGCCGCCGAGCGCGCCGCCTTGCTGGCCAAGCGCCGCAAGCGGATCAGCCTCGAGGACTTCACCCAGGCGCTGGCCCAGGGCAAGGTCGAGACCCTCAACCTCGTCATCAAGGGTGACGTCTCCGGTGCCGTCGAGGCGCTGGAGGACGCGCTGCTCAAGATCGACGTGGGCGAGGAGGTCGACCTGCGCGTGATCCACCGCGGCGTCGGCGCGATCACCCAGAACGACGTCAACCTGGCGACGGTCGACAACGCGATCATCATCGGCTTCAACGTCAAGTACGCGGAGCGGGTCGAGGACCTCGCCGAGCGCGAGGGCGTCGACGTGCGGTTCTACTCGGTGATCTACCAGGCGATCGACGATGTGGAGGCGGCCCTCAAGGGCATGCTCAAGCCGGAGTACGAGGAGGTGCAGCTCGGCACCGCGGAGGTGCGCGAGGTGTTCCGTTCCTCGAAGTTCGGCAACATCGCCGGTTCGCTGGTGCGCAGCGGCGAGATCCGCCGCAACACCAAGGCCCGCGTCCTGCGCGGCGGCAAGGTGATCGGCGACAACCTGACCATCGAGTCGCTCAAGCGCTTCAAGGACGACGTCACCGAGGTGCGCGAGGGTTACGAGTGCGGCATCGGGCTCGGGTCGTTCAACGACCTGCAGGTCGAGGACGTGATCGCGACGTTCGAGATGCGGGAAAAGCCCCGCAGCTAGTGAGGAGCTGACATGGCGGAGAACCCCCGGGTGCGCAAGCTGGCGGACCGGATCCAGGAGATCGTCGCCCAGCTGCTCGACACCCGGATCAAGGACCCGCGGCTCGGGTTCGTCACGGTGACGGACGTGCGCGTCACGGGCGACCTCCAGCACGCCGACGTCTACTACACCGTGTACGGGGACGACGAGGCCCGGGCGGGCTCGGCTGCGGCGCTGACCAGCGCCACCGGGCTCATCCGGTCCGAGGTGGGCAAGGGGATCGGGCTTCGGCTGACGCCGAGCCTGGCCTTCCACCTCGACGCGGTGCCGGAGACGGCGGCGCACCTCGAGGCGGCGCTCGCGGAAGCGGCGCGCCGCGACCGCGAGGTCGCCGAGCTGGCGCGCGGTGCGGCATACGCCGGGGAGGCGGACCCGTACCGTCGTCCGGCGGAGCGGGGCGACGAGGACGAGGAGGCCGCCACGGCGGCGGGGGCCGGCGAGTCCGCCGGGAACCCGGCCTGACCACGGTGGCATCCGCCGAACCGCTGCAGCGGCTGGCCGACGGCACCGTCAAGCAGACCTCGCCGCTGACCGGCACCACGGTGTGGACCGTGCCGGGCCGGGGCCACCGGCCCCTGCCCGGCAC
>JAEXPS010000036.1 GCA_023438885.1 Actinomycetes bacterium | reverse complement strand
GCCCCGCGCCGCCCCCCACTGCCGGGGGCTGGGGGGGCGTCGTCGTGGCGGGCTATCGCCTGGGGTCCGCGGCCCCCGCATCGGTAGGGTGGGCCGCGGATCACACGAGGGGAGAGCTCCATGAGCGGCGGCGACATCGCGGGCCTCATCGCGGCGGTGGCGTTCGTCGCCCTCGTGGGGGTCCTGGCCGTGCCGTTGGTGAAGCTCGGCCGCACGTTCGACGAGGCCTCGCGCGCGCTGCGCGAGATGACCGACCACTCCGTCCCCGTGATCGACGAGGCCGCCAAGGCGGTCGCCAGCGGCAACGTCCAGCTCGACAAGGTCGACAAGGTGACCACCGCGGCCGCCGACGTGTCCCAGAACGTCTCGGCGCTGACGGCCCTGTTCGCCGCGACGGTCGGCGGCCCGCTGATCAAGGTCGCGGCCTTCACCCATGGCGTGCGCCGCGCCGCGTCCGGCCTGCGTGGCAAGGGCAGGGACGCGCGATGAAGCGGCTGTTCTGGATCGGCGTCGGCGTCGGGCTCTCCGTAGTCGTCGTGCGCTACGGGCGCCGCCTCGTCGCCGAGTACGTGCCCGCCGACGCCGCGGCCGCCATCGGCACCGCCAGCCGCCTGAGGCACACCGCCAAGGGCGTCCTCGGGGAGTTCTCGGCCGGCGTGGCCGAGCGGGAGCAGGAGCTGCGTACCGCTCTCCTCGGCGACGATGCCGACCTCGACGAGATCAGAGCCTCCGGGCGAGCCGCGTGGGCCGAGCTGCGCCCCGCGCGCGGCTCGGCCGCCCAGCGCCGTCGGCCCGTCCCGTCCTCGTGGGCGCAAGGCCCCCTCGAGGACCCGGACGACGACGACGGCTACGCCTTCTTCTGATTGCCACGGGTTCGGAAGAACCGGGCCCGTCTGCGACGCTTGACCTAGAGACCTACGCGCCCGCACCGGCGCGCCGAGACGTGACGAGGACACTCATGCGCACCGCCGAGATCCGCCAGCGCTGGCTCGACTACTTCGAGTCCAAGGACCACGCCATCGTGCCGTCCGTGCCGCTGATCTCACCCGACCCCTCGATCCTGTTCACCATCGCCGGCATGGTGCCGTTCATCCCGTACATCCTCGGGACCCAGCAGCCGCCGTGGCCCCGGGTGGCCAGCGTGCAGAAGTGCATCCGCACCAACGACATCGAGAACGTCGGCAAGACCACGCGCCACGGCACGTTCTTCCAGATGAACGGCAACTTCTCGTTCGGCGACTACTTCAAGACCGGCGCCATCGAGTTCGCCTGGGACCTGCTGACCACGTCGCAGGCCGCGGGCGGCTACGGCTTCGACGGCGACAAGCTCTGGGTGACGATCTGGGACCAGGACTCCGAGTCGCTCGACGCCCTGCAGAGGGTCGGCATCGACCGCCGGCACATCGTGCAGCTGCCGCGGGAGAAGATCTTCTGGGACACCGGCCAGCCCGGCCCGGCCGGTCCCTGCGCGGAGTTCCACGTCGACCGCGGGCCCGCGTACGGACCGGAGGCCGTCGGCGGCACCGTGGACCCGGGCGGCGACCGCTACCTCGAGATCTGGAACCTGGTCTTCGACGAGTTCATCCGCGGCGAGGGCCAGGGCAAGGACTACCCGCTGCTCGGCGAGCTCGACAAGAAGGCGATCGACACCGGCGCCGGCCTGGAGCGCATCGCGTTCCTGCTCCAGGACAAGGCCAACATGTACGAGATCGACGAGGTGTTCCCGGTCATCGCGAAGGCCGAGGAGATCTCGGGCCACCGCTACGGCACGGACGAGACCGAGGACGTGCGCATGCGCGTCGTGGCGGACCACGTCCGCTCCGCGCTCATGCTCATCGGCGACGGCGTCACGCCGTCCAACGAGGGCCGTGGCTACGTGCTGCGTCGCCTGCTGCGCCGCGTGGTCCGCTCGATGCGACTGCTCGGGGTGGACGAGCCGGTGCTGCCCGAGCTCCTTCCGGTCTCGCGTGACGCCATGTCACCCAGCTACCCGAACGTCGCGGCGGACTTCTCACGCATCTCGCAGGTGGCCTACGGCGAGGAGGAGGCGTTCCGGCGCACGCTCGAGGCGGGCACGACGATCCTCGACACCGCGGTGGCGCGGGCCAAGGGCGCCGCCGAGCCGGTGCTCTCCGGCGAGCAGGCCTTTGCGCTGCACGACACGTACGGGTTCCCGATCGACCTCACGTTGGAGATGGCAGCCGAGCAGGGCGTGGCGGTCGACGAGACGGCGTTCCGCACGCTGATGGCCGAGCAGAAGGCGCGCGCCCGTGCGGACGCGCTGGCGAAGAAGACCGGCCACGCCAACACGCAGGCGTACTCGGAGGTGCACTCGCGGCTCATGGGAGAGCACGGCCACGCCGTGCAGTTCGTCGGGTACACCGACGACGTGGCCCATGGCACGGTGGTCGGGCTGCTCGTCGACGGGCAGCCGACCCCGGCCGCGACCGCGCCGGCGCACGTCGAGGTGATCCTCGACGTCACGCCGTTCTACGCGGAGGCGGGCGGCCAGCTCGCGGACCAGGGCGTCATCCTCATGGAGGGCGGCGCGCGGATCGAGGTCGACGACGTGCAGGCACCGATCAAGGGCCTCAACGTGCACCGCGGCCGGCTGGTGGACGGCACGGTGACGTTCGGCGAGTCCGGCGTCGCGAGCATCGACACCGACCGTCGTCGGGCGATCGCCCGTGCCCACACGGCCACGCACATGGTGCACAAGGCGCTGCGCGAGGAGCTCGGATCGACGGCCACTCAGGCGGGCTCGGAGAACGCCCCCAGCCGGCTGCGTTTCGACTTCCGCTCGGGCTCGGCGGTGCCGTCCGGGTCGCTCGCGCAGATCGAGGGTCGGGTCAACGAGCGCCTCCAGGAGAACCTCGACGTCACCGACTCGACCATGCCGATCGACGAGGCTCGCGCGCTGGGCGCGATGGCCTTGTTCGGCGAGAAGTACGGCAACACCGTGCGCGTCGTCTCGATCGGGGGCGACTGGTCGCTGGAGCTGTGCGCGGGGACCCACGTCAAGCGGTCGGGAGAGCTCGGCCTGGTCACCCTCCTGGGCGAGGCGTCGATCGGCTCGGGGGTGCGTCGCGTCGACGCGCTGGTCGGCGACGGCGCCTACGTCCAGCACGCCAAGGAGCGCGCGCTCGTCGGCCAGCTCACCGGCCTGCTCCAGGCGCGGCCCGACGAGCTCGCCGACCGCGTGTCGGGGCTGCTGACCCGGCTGCGTGAGTCGGAGAAGGAGCTGGCCAACCTGCGCCAGGGCCAGCTCCTGGCGGCGGCGGGGAGCCTGGCCGGCTCACCGGTGCTCGTCGGAACCACGCGTGTCGTCGCCCACGACGCGGGCGAGGTCGCCTCGGCCGACGACCTGCGGACGCTCGCCCTCGACGTGCGCTCACGTCTGGGGGATGCGGCTGCATCACTCGTCGCGGTGGCCGGTGCGAGCAAGGGGCGCCCCGTGGTCGTCGTCGCGACCAACGGCCCCGCCCGCGACGCGGGGCTGCGCGCCGGCGAGCTGGTGCGGCTGGCTTCACAGGTCCTCGGCGGAGGTGGCGGCGGCAAGGACGACCTCGCTCAGGGCGGCGGCCAGGACGCCACCAAGGTGCGCGAGGCGCTGGACGCCATCGTCGCGGCGGTGCGGCCCTGAGCACGGGCGACCCCGTGGTCCGTGGCCCGAGGCTGGGCGTGGACGTCGGTTCGGTGCGCGTCGGGCTGGCCGCGAGCGACCCCGACGGGCTGATCGCGACACCTGTCGCCACGCTCCAGCGGGGCCAGGGAGACGTGGACGCGATCGTGACCGAGGTGCACGAACGTGGTGTGCAGACGGTGTACGTCGGGCTGCCGCGACACCTGTCCGGCGCAGAAGGTGCTTCCGCTGCCAGCGCACGCGCGTACTCTGAGGCACTGGCGCAGGCGGTCGCACCGGTCCCGGTTCGGCTCGTCGATGAGCGGATGAGTACCGTGTCCGCCCATCGCGCGCTCTCGGCGTCCGGTCGTCCCGGGCGTCGGCACCGTGCAGTCGTCGACCAGGCGGCGGCGGTGATGATCCTTCAGGACGCTCTGGACTCGGAGCGCGCGACGGGGTGGCGCCCCGGAGAGCGGGTCGACGTCCAGCAGGATGACGCGCGTAGGGGGCGCACGGACGGCAGCACGACGAAGCAGGAGTGAACGACAGGTGAGCGACAGCCGACTCGACTGGTGGGCCCCCAACGAGGGTTCACCGGCGACCACCGACGTGGCCGGAATGCCTGACGACCTCGAGCCCCCGCGGCGGTCCCGGTCCTACGACCGGGCCCGTGTCGCGCAGGAGCGCCGCAGCTCCCGTCGGCGTGCCATCGTGGCGATCGTCGTCGCCGCGGTGATGCTGCTCGGTGCCGGCTACGTGGTGGTCGAGCTGCTCGGCTGGACTCCGTTCGGCTCCGGCGGCAGCGAGGGCGCCGGCCAGGGGCCGACGGTCCACGACTACCCGGGTCCCGGCCGCCCCTCGGCCCTGGTGACGATCAACGCCGGCGACACCGGAGCGTCGATGGGCGCCACGCTCGTGGCTGCGGGCGTCGTCGCCACCCAGGAGGCGTTCGTCGAGGCGTTCGCCGCCAACCCGGACGCCGCCAGGATCCAGCCCGGCACCTACTCGCTGCTGCTCGAGATGAAGGCGTCGGACGCGGTGCTGGCACTGCTGAACCCCGCCGCCCGCGTCTCGATGAAGGTGACGATCCCCGAGGGCTACACGGTCAAGCAGATCATCACTCGCATCAACGAGGTCACGGGGATCTCCGTCGACGAGCTCAATGCCGCGCTGGCGGACACCGCGAGCTACGGCCTGCCGGCTGAGGCGAACGGCAACCCCGAGGGCTGGCTCGCCCCCAGCACCTACCAGGTGGAGCCCGGCGCCGCCGCGACGGCCGTGCTGTCCCAGATGGTGCAGCAGACGATCTCGGTGCTCAGCGCCAAGGGCGTCCCGCAGGACCAGTGGTTCACGGTGCTGACGAAGGCCTCGCTCATCGAGAAGGAGGCCGGGCGTCCCGAGGACCGGCCGCCGATGGCGCGCGCGATCGAGAATCGCATCGAGCAGGGCTGGACGCTCGACATCGACGCGGCGGTCGCCTACGGGCTCGGCAAGTCGGGGTTGGATCTGACGACCGACGACAAGCTGAACACCGACAACCCCTACAACCTGTACAAGCATCGCGGTCTGCCGCCCACACCGATCTCGGCACCGGGCGCAGCCTCGATCGACGCGGTGCTGGCGCCGGCCGAGGGCACCTGGTTCTTCTGGTGCACCGTGAACTTCGAGACCAAGGAGACGCGCTTCTCGACCACGCAGGCGGAACAGGACCAGTGCGTGGCCGACATGAAGGCGTGGCTCCAGTCGAACGTCACCCCGACCCCCAGCCAGTAGTGGGGGCCCGACCGCATCGCGCCGCGGTGCTGGGGCATCCCATCGCGCACTCGCTGTCGCCTCTGCTCCACCGGGCGGCCTATGGCGCGTTGGGGCTGGGTGGCTGGCGCTACGAAGCGGTGGACGTCACGGAAGAGCAGCTGCCCGGCTTCGTCGGCGCGCTCGACGAGTCCTGGGCCGGGCTGTCCCTGACCATGCCCCTCAAGCACGCGGTGCTGCCCCTGCTGGACCACGTCGAACCGCTCGCCCAGGTGGTCGGCGCCGTCAACACGGTACTGGTGCAGCACGTCGGTGCCACCCGGACGCTCGTCGGCGCGAACACCGACGTCCACGGGCTCGTGGCAGCACTGCGCGAGGCCCTGACCGACGAGCCGCGGACCGCCGCCGTGCTGGGCGGGGGAGCCACGGCCGCCTCGACACTCGCCGCTCTGGCCGAGCTGGGCGTGGCCGGAGCGGACGTGTACGTGCGCTCGGCCGGGCGGGCAGCCGCCCTGGTGCGCGCCGCCCACCGGATGGGGACCTCGCCCCGTCTGCGTGGCTTCGACACGTCAGCAGGAGCCCTGACGGGCTACGACGTCGTCGTCTCCACCCTGCCCTCGCACGCGGCCGACGACCTCGCCGGAGCGCTGTCCGGTGCTACGGGCGGGGTGCTGCTCGACGTCGTCTACGACCCGCGCCCCACCGCACTCGCGGCCGCGTGGCGGCAGGCCGGCGGGGTCGTCGTCGGCGGGGAGCGGATGCTGCTGCACCAGGCCGCCGAGCAGGTGCGGCTGATGACGGGCCGGCCCGCGCCGCTCGAGGCGATGGCGCGGGCGCTCGCGTCCGCGCTGAACGCGGGGTGACCAGAGCGCTAGCCCGTCCGAGTGATCGAGGACACCCGCAAGGATCACCCGCTTCACCCGCCTGGATCACCCGCCGCCGGCCTTCCGCCGGGCGTCCCGACCCGGATATGGTCGCGCCGCGCGTCTCGCCCGGCCCGATGGCCTGGCCGGCGCGCAGTGCTTTCGCCAGGGCGTTCACGTCCCGGCGGCGCCGTGCCGATATCCCGGACGGAGCCACCGGACGTGGCACGACGACGGAGGGAGAGGGCCTGTGAAGCAGCTCGGCGAGATCCTGCTGGACGAGGGTCTGGTCACCGAGGCGCAGCTGCTCGCCGCGATCGACGAGCAGACCATGCGCAACACCTCGCTGGGCCGCACGCTCGTCGAGCTCGGCTTCCTCTCCGAGAGCGACCTCGTCCGTGCGCTGGCCGCCCAGGTGGGGATGGAGTACGTCGACCTCGACGAGTTCGCCGTGGACCGCGCGGCGGTCTCCCTGGTCCCGGGCGCCCTGTGCCGCCGGTACACGGTGCTGCCCATCGCGATCCGGGAGGGCGAGCTGATCCTGGCCACGGCCAACCCGGGCGATGTCGTGGCGACCGACGACGTCCGGACGATGTCCGCGATGCCGGTGCGGTGCGTCATCGCCGCGTACGACAACGTGCAGCGGGCCATCGACCGCTTCTGCCGGGCCGACGACGAGATGGAGAACCTCTCGTCGGCGTTCGAGGAGGAAGCGACCGACGTCGAGGCCGACCTGTCGCGGATGGGCGACTTCGTCGACGACGACGCGCCGATCGTCCGGTACGTCAACCTCCTGGTGACGCAGGCGATCACCGACCGCGCCTCGGACATCCACATCGAGCCGACCGAGAAGGACCTGCGCGTCAGGTACCGCATCGACGGCGTGCTGCACGAGGTGCAACGCTCACCGAAGAACGTCCAGGCCGCGGTGATCAGCCGCGTGAAGATCATCAGCGACATCGACATCGCCGAGAAGCGCAAGCCTCAGGACGGCCGCATGTCGGTGATGCACGCGGGGCGCAAGATCGACCTCCGTGTGGCGACGCTGCCGACGGTGTGGGGCGAGAAGATCGTCATGCGCATCCTCGACAACAGCACCGCGAGCCTGGACCTGCGCGACCTGTCCTTCCTGGACCACAACTACGCCGTGTACCACGAGTCGTACACGAAGCCCTACGGCATGATCCTGGTCACAGGGCCGACCGGATCCGGGAAGTCGACCACGCTGTACGCGACGCTCAACGCGGTGTCCAAGCCCGAGATCAACGTCATCACGGTCGAGGACCCGGTCGAGTACCGCCTGCCGAACATCAACCAGGTGCAGGTGAACCCCAAGGCCGGCCTGACCTTCGCCGGGGCGCTGCGCTCGATCCTGCGCTCGGACCCCGACGTGGTGCTGCTCGGTGAGATTCGTGACCACGAGACGGCGCAGATCGCCATCGAGGCGGCCCTGACCGGTCACCTGGTGCTGTCGACGCTGCACACCAACGACGCGCCGTCGGCGATCACGCGCCTCATCGAGATGGGCATCGAGCCGTTCCTCGTCGGCTCCGCGCTCGACTGCGTGGTGGCCCAGCGGCTGACCCGCCGGCTGTGCGAGAAGTGCAAGCAGCCGTACCAGCCCTCGCCCCAGGAGATGGAGTCGGCGAAGTTCCCGTGGCTGCCGGGGGAGCCCGTCCCGGAGCTGTTCCGGCCCGCCGGCTGCGCCGCCTGCTCCAAGACGGGGTACCGCGGCCGGATGGCCCTGCACGAGGTGATGCGCGTGACCGAGGAGATCGAGCGCCACGCGGTGTCGCACTCGTCGAGCGCGGACATCCTCACCACGGCGCTGAAGCAGGGGATGATCTCGCTCCGCGACGACGGCTGGCTCAAGGTCATCGCCGGGCAGACCTCGATCGAGGAGGTCCTGCGCGTCGTGGCGTGAACCCGACGATCGGCTCAAGTCCCCCCATCTGCCCGCCGATGGGACATCTGGTGCCCTGGTGGTACGTCACCGGGCGAACCGCATCGCACCTGGAGGTGGCATGAGCGAGCCCTACGGCTCCGACGGTCGGGTCGAGCCGCTGCCGGCATACCGGCCCGCAGGTCCGCAGCCTGGGCCTGCGGCTGCTGCGCTGCCCTACGGAGCGACCTTCTCGCCGGTGCCGTCCCAGAGCGCGCCGCCGCCACCGCCGCCCGCACCGGTCGCGCTTCCGAGCGCTTCGCAGGCGGCGTTCGTGCCGCAACCGGCCCCCAACGCCGGGTCGGGTGGGTTCCCGACCGTGCCCGTCACTCCGCCGATGCGCACGACGAACCCCGGCGCTGCCGCCCAGGCTCCTGCCGAGACCGAGGCCGCCCCCCGCGCCAAGCAGGCGGGTGCCGGTGCGGCGAAGCTCAGCCGCGTCGGCATGGCCGAGGTCCACGGCGACGAGCTGCCGATCGACGAGATCCTCACCGAGTTGGTGCGGCTCAACGGCTCGGACGTGCACCTGACCGTGGGCGCGCCACCGATGGTGCGACTCTCGGGCGCGCTGCGTCCCATGGAGCAGTACGGCCGCATCGAGGCCGAGCCGCTGCGCAGGTCCCTCTACCAGATCCTCACGCAACGGCAGCGGGAGACGTTCGAGGCCGAGCTGGAGCTCGACCTGTCGCACTCCGTGCGCGGGGTGGCTCGGTTCCGCGTCAACCTGTACCAGCAGCGGGAGTCGATGGGCGCCGCCTTCCGCGTGATCCCCTACGAGATCAAGCCGCTCGAGGCGCTGGGGATCCCGCCGGTGGTCGCCACCTTCGCGGGCCTGCCGCGCGGCCTGGTGCTCGTCACGGGTCCGACGGGCTCGGGCAAGTCGACGACCCTCGCCTCCGTGATCGACCTCGCGAACCGCACGCGCGAGGACCACATCATGACCGTGGAGGACCCGATCGAGTTCCTCCACCGGCACAAGAAGTGCGTGGTCAACCAGCGCGAGGTGGGCCAGGACACCCATTCGTTCGCCAACGCGCTCAAGCACGTGCTGCGCCAGGACCCCGACATCATCCTGGTCGGGGAGATGCGCGACCTGGAGACGATCTCCGTCGCGCTGACCGCCGCCGAGACCGGCCACCTGGTGTTCGCCACGCTGCACACGCAGGACGCCGCGCAGACCGTCGACCGCATCATCGACGTGTTCCCGTCGCACCAGCAGGCGCAGGTGCGCACGCAGCTCGCGGCCACCCTCCAGGGCGTCGTCTGCCAGACCCTGTGCAAGCGGGCCGATCAAACGGGCCGCGTGGTCGCGACCGAGGTGATGGTCGCGACGCCGGCCATCCGCAACCTCGTCCGCGAGGGCAAGACGCACCAGATCTACTCGTCGATGCAGGCCGGTGCCCAGCAGGGGATGCACACCCTCGACCAGCACCTCGCCGACCTGGTGCGCGCGGGCAAGATCACGTACGAGGTGGGCCTGGACAAGTGCCACCACGTCGAGGACTACAACCGGCTCACCGGCCGGTTCTCCGGCCAGACGCCCGGCCAGGCCGGCATGGTCAACTCGCACCTCGGGACGGGCATGTGATGGCCACCGCGACCAAGACCTTCGAGTACGCCGTCCGGGACAAGTCCGGGAAGATCGTCAAGGGCCGCGTCGACGCGCCGACGCAGGCAGCGGTCGCGACCCGCCTGCGAGACATGGGCTTGGCGGCCGTCTCGATCACCGAGGTCGGCAGCACCGGCCTCCAGAAGGAGATCAACATCCCCGGCTTCGGGGGTAACAAGATCACCCTCAAGGACCTCGCGATCTCGGGCCGGCAGCTCGCGACGATGATCGGCTCGGGACTCTCGTTGCTCCGAGCGCTGGCGATCCTCGCCGAGCAGACCGAGAGCAAGCCGCTGGCGAAGGTGCTGGCGCAGGTACGCAGTGACGTCGAGACGGGCCAGTCGTTCTCGCAGGCGCTCGCCAAGCACCCTCAGGTGTATCCGCCCCTGATGATCAACATGGTGCGCGCCGGCGAGGTGGGTGGCTTCCTCGACGAGTCCTTGGTCTCCATTGCGGACAACTTCGAGTCCGAAGTGAAGCTGCGTAACAAGATCAAGAGCGCGATGACCTATCCGGTGCTCGTCTTCGTCATGGCAATCCTTGGTGTCACCGCGATGCTCCTCTTCATCGTGCCGACGTTCGCCACGATGTTCGAGGGTCTGGGTGGCGAGCTGCCGCTGCCGACGCGCATCCTCGTGTGGCTCTCGGGCCTGATGAAGATCGTCGGACCGATCGTGGTGATCGCCCTCGTCGTGTTCTCCTTCTGGTGGCGCAAGCACAAGAACGACGAGGCCATCCGCAACAGGCTCGATCCGTTCAAGCTGAAGCTCCCGGTGTTCGGGCCGTTGTTCCAGAAGGTGGCGATGGCGCGGTTCACGCGCAACTTCGGCACCATGATTCACTCAGGCGTGCCTCTGCTCCAAGCGCTCGACATCGTGGGCGAGACCAGCGGCAACGTGGTCATCTCCCGGGCGGCGAGGGACGTTCGGGACTCCGTGCGGACGGGCCAGTCGCTGGCGGCACCCCTCCAGAACCATCCCGTGTTCCCGCCGATGGTGGTCCAGATGATCTCCGTCGGAGAGGACACCGGCGCGCTCGACACCATGCTCCACAAGGTCTCGCAGTTCTACGACCAGGAGGTGGAGTCGACCACCGAGGCTCTGACGAGCATCATCGAGCCCCTCATGATCCTCGTGGTCGGCACGATCATCGGGTCGATGATCATCGCGATGTACATGCCGATCTTCAAGATCTTCGACCTCATCCAGTGACCAGCGCTGGTCCGACCTACGGCCATCCGGGTGATTGTCGGCGAACCGGGCCCTTCGGACTCAAGTCCGCGAACCCGACCGACGATACCCGGATTGCACCACCGCACCACCTGCAACACCCGAAGTGACCGCAGTGCCCGAACCGGTCCTGGACCGGATGCAGTCGAACCAGAATCCATACACCGCAGGGAGAGCAGCAATGATCGCTCGCATCCACAAGTCGATGCAGGAGAAGGACAAGGGCTTCACCCTTATCGAGCTCCTCGTCGTCATCATCATCATCGGCATCCTCGCCGCCATCGCCATCCCGGTGTTCCTGAACCAGCGCAAGAAGGGTTGGGACGCCGCCGTGCAGTCCGACCTGAAGAACGCCGCCACCGCCGAGGAGACGGTCCTGACCGAGACCGGTGCGTACACCGCGACGATCGCCAACCTCGAGGCGGCCGGCTTCAAGTACTCGGCGGCCAGCAACTACAGCAACGGCTCCGCCACGATCACGGCCACGGTGCGCGGCACTGCGAGCGCCGACTCGTTCTGCCTCCAGGCCACCTCCGCATCGACTCAGGTCTGGTCGTACGACAGCGCCGCCGGCGGCATCAAGAAGGCTGCCTGCCCGGCTGCCCCCACTTCGTGATCGAGAGCACAGCCGAGTGAGAACTGGCGTCAGGTGACGCACCTCGTGCTCCCGGCCCCCGCCCGCGGAACGGCCGGCCCCGCGC
>JAEXPS010000225.1 GCA_023438885.1 Actinomycetes bacterium | reverse complement strand
TGACGGGCCCCCGCCCCCCCCTGACCACCACGCCCCCGACCGGGGGGGGGGGGCCTTCCGTGCTCGTGTGCTCAGGCGTTGGGACGCTTGCCGTGGTTGGCGGCGCTCCCGGCACGGCCCTTGCGCTTGCGGCCACGCTTGCTCATCGGTGTCTCCTCGATCTGGGGCACGCGCGAGACGCGCGGCGTCCCCTATGGTCCCACACCTGCGGCAGCGCCCCGGACTGCCCGCAAACCCCTCAAGTCGGGCACGGCGCCGTCCGATGCCCCTGGGGTGAACGCAGCGCCGGACCAGAAGATCTCCGTCATCCCCTTCCTGCACGCGCTCGCGAGCACGGGTGGCTCTGACCTGCACGTCAAGGTCGGGTCGCCGCCGCGGGTGCGCGTGGACGGCCGGCTGCGCAAGCTCCAGGCGCCTGACCTCAAGCCCGCGGACACCGAGCGGATGCTCGAGGAGGTCATCCCGAACGAGCAGGTCGAGAGCTTCCGTTCCACGCGAGAGGCCGACTTCGCGTTCTCGCTGCCGGGCGTCGGGCGGTTCCGGGTCAATGCGTACCAGGCGCGCGGCACCTACGGCCTGGTGTTCCGCCGGGTCTCGGTCGGTGCGCAGTCGCTGGCCGAGCTAGGGCTACCGGAGGTCGTCGGGGAGCTGGCGCTCGAGCCGCGCGGCCTGGTGCTGGTGACCGGCCCCACGGGCTCGGGCAAGACGACGACGCTGGCGTCGATGGTCGACCTGGTCAACTCGTACCGCGAGGTGAACATCATCACCATCGAGGACCCGATCGAGATCCTGCACTCGGACAAGAAGGCGATCGTCTCCCAGCGCGAGGTGCGCCAGGACACGGCGGACTTCGCCGTGGCACTGCGCGCGGCGATGCGCCAGGACCCCGACGTGATCCTCGTCGGCGAGATGCGTGACGTCGAGACCGTCCGCGCCGCACTGTCGGCCGCCGAGACCGGCCACCTGGTGTTCTCGACCCTGCACACCATCGACGCCGCCGAGACGATCAACCGCGTGGTCGACTTCTTCCCGCCGCACGAGCAGAAGCAGATCCGCATCGCTCTCGCCCAGGCCCTGCGTGGGGTGGTCTCCCAGCGGCTGGTGCGCAAGTCGGACGGCTCCGGCCGCGTGCCGGCCGTCGAGGTGATGGTGACCACGGGCCGCATCGCCGAGGCGATCGTCGACCCACTGGAGAACCCGCCGATCACGGACCTGATCCGCGAGGGCGACTTCTACAAGATGCAGACCTTCGACCAGCACCTGTTCCGTCTGGTGCGCGACGACGTCGTCACGTACGAGGAGGCCCTGACGGGTTCCTCCAACCCGCACGACCTCACCGTCGAGCTCAAGGCCGCCGGCATCGTCTCGTGAGCCCGCGACCGGTCTCCTGAACTCTGCGGCGCGCCACGCCCCCGCAGAGTTCAGGAGACCGGGGGTTGCGCGGCGTTCAAACGCGATATAGCTTGTCGCTCAGTCGAGATATATCGCGAGGGGAGACACATCATGGCGACAGACTCCTGGGTCGTCGACGGCCCGCAGGTGATCGAGGTCGACGACGTCGCGCGGCTGCGCGTGGGCCTCGTCGGCGGGCGTGCGGACGTGGTGGTGCACGACGAGGACGTGGTCCGCGTCGAGGTGTTCCGCATCGAAGGGCGCCCGCTCGAGGTGACGTACCGCGACGGCGAGCTGCGGCTCGGCTACGCGTTCACCCTCGGTGCCTGGGACCAGTTCCTCGACGCGCTGCGCCACTTCCGCGCCAACGACAAGGCCGACGTCCACGTCGCCGTCCCTGCCCACGTGGCCGTACGCCTCGGCACGGTCAGCGGCGAGGGGCTGCTGGCGGGCATCGCCGAGGACTCGTCGGTCTCGACGGTGTCCGGCTCGGTGGTGGTCGACGGCACGCGCGGAAGCCTGTCGGCGAAGACGGTCTCCGGCGACCTGGCCGTGCGTGACCACTCCGGCGCGCTGGCGCTCAACACGGTCTCGGGAGACATTGCGGCCTCGGGCGACCTCACCGTCGTCACCGCCAAGTCGGTCTCCGGCGACCTGACGCTCGACGTCGCGGCCGGCGCCTCCGCCGTGACGGCGACGTCGGTCTCGGGCGACATCACCCTGCGGCTGCCGGCCGACAAGGGCCTGCGGGTGACCGGGCAGACCGTCTCCGGCCGCATGGTGATCGACTCCCAGGAGTACGGGCCGCGCGGGCCCGGCCGCCGCTACGTGGAGCAGACCAGCGGGGACGGCACCTGCCACGTGCAGACCAGCACGGTCTCCGGCGACCTCACCGTGCTGCGCCGGCAGGACCCGGGCGCGTGATGGCGACGGTCTTCGGGCACGGCCAGCTGCGGCTCTACCTGCTCTGGCTCCTCGAGAGCGGCCCCCGGCACGGCTACGAGCTGATCACGGCGCTCTCGGACCGCTTCGGCGGCACCTACCGGCCCAGCGCGGGCACGGTGTACCCGCGGCTGGCAAGGCTGGAGGAGGAGGGGCTCGTCGTGCGTACGGACGAGGGCCGCAAGACCACCTACCGCCTGACGGACGCCGGGCGGCGTGAGCTCGACGAGCGGCGGGCCGAGCTCGCCGCGGTCGAGGCGGACATCGCCGCCACGGTCCGGGATCGTGCCGGTGCGGTGCGCGACGAGGTCCGGGAGACGATGTCGCGGCTGCGCGACGAGCTTGCCGGGGCCGCCGAGCAGGCGCGGGCGCATGCGACGCGCGCGCCGGACCAGACGCCCGCTCCCGACGTGCGGGCCGCGTCGCACGCCCGCCGCATGGACGCGGACGCGATGGTCCGCCGGTTCTCCGACGAGGTTCGCGCGGACCTGCGTCGCGCGGACGCGCTCGGCGAGGTGACGGAGCTGACCGTCTCGACGGTGCGCACGGTGCTCGCCTCGGCGCAGGCCGCGGTGCGCTCCACGCTGCGGACCTGAGCCCTACCCGTCTTCGGGCAGCCCCAGCCAGGAGTGCCAGCCGGTGTGCAGCACCAGCCAGGCGATGAGCCCGTAGCCGGCCTGGCCGGGCAGCAGGCCGTCGCCGGAGGCGAGGTCCGCGAGCCACTGCTCGTGGTTCGCCAGCGGGCCGTACGCGTCGACGTAGGGCACTCGGCGCCGGCCGGCGACGTCGCCGAAAGCCACCGACAGCTCGGCCAGCCGCTCGGCGTCCCCAGGGGCGCCGGGCGGGGGCCCGACGACGAACGCCGGCACGTGATGGCGCTCGGCGACGTCGAGGATGTTCGCCAGGTTGAGCCGGCTGCGGGCGGGGGAGGCCCCGGTCTGCGCGTCCGCCCGCCCGAGCGCGACGACGAGGCGGTTGTCGGTCTGCGCCGACCAGCGGCGCGTCGCCACCGCCACCCCCCCGGGGCCCCGGCCGCCCGTGCCTTCGCCGGGC
>JAEXPS010000175.1 GCA_023438885.1 Actinomycetes bacterium | reverse complement strand
GCGTCGGAGGGTCGCCGGCCGGCCATCGCCATGCCAGGCTGGGCGCGGGAGGCGGCCGTGACCCTGATGGTGCTGGACACCTCGTACCTGTACTTCCGCGCGTTCTACGGCGTGCCCGATTCGATCCGCTCGCCGGACGGGATGCCCGTCAACGCCGTGCGCGGGCTGCTCGACACCATCGCGCGGCTGGTGACCGAGCACCGCCCGGCGCGGCTCGTCGCCGCGTGGGACGACGACTGGCGCCCCGCCTTCCGCGTCGACGCGATCAGTTCGTACAAGGCGCACCGCGTGGCGGCCGAGGTGCCGGGCGACGGCTCGATCGAGGAGGTCCCGGACACGCTGAGCCCGCAGATCCCGGTCATCGTCGAGGTGCTGGAGGCGTTCGGGATTGCCCGCCTGGGGGCGCCGGGCTTTGAGGCCGACGACGTGATCGGCACCCTCGTCGAACGCTCGACGGACCCCGTCGACGTGGTGACCGGCGACCGCGACCTGTTCCAGCTCGTCGACGACGCCGCCGGGGTGCGCGTGCTGCTCCCGACGAAGGAGGGCTTCGTCGCCGTGGACCAGGCGGTGCTCGAGGCTCGCTACGGCGTGCCGACCGGCGCGGCCTACGCGGACCTGGCGACCCTGCGCGGTGACCCGAGCGACGGGTTGCCCGGCGTGCCGGGGATCGGGGAGAAGACCGCGGCCGCGCTCGTCGCGCGCTACGGCGACCTCGCGGGAGTGCTGGCGGCCTGCGACGACGGGGAATCCGGCCTGACCGCCACGCTGCGGCGGCGGCTCACCGAGGCCCGGGCCTACCTGGACGTGGCGCCGGGCGTGGTCCGGGTGGTGCGCGACGCGCCGGTGCCGGTGGTCGACGACCGCACTCCCACCGTCCCGGCGGACCCGGCGGTGCTGCACCTGCTCGTGGATCGCTGGGGCCTGGCCGGCTCGGTGCAGCGGTTGACGGCGGCGCTCAGTCCCTGACCCACACGTCCGGGCCGGCGCGGTGCCAGCCCTCGGCGGACTGGGGCGGGGGAGCGCCTCCGGCGGTCAAACGCACCTGGCCCGCTCCCTCGGTGCCGATGGTGACGTCCGCGCCGACACGGTCCGCCACGCACACCTGGGTGGCCGACCGGACCTCCGGCACCCGCAGCAGGCACAGCTCGCCCGTCGGAGTGCGTGCGACGAAGTGGTCGCCCTGTGCGGTGTGCACCAGCAGGCGCGTGCTTGCGGGATCGACGACGAGCCGAAAGGCCTCGGCAGGGTCGAGGCGGTCGGCCTCGTCCTGCTGGCGGTCGAGCGCGACGAGCCCGGCCCGCGGGCCTGCGTCCGGGTCGGCGCTCGTGTGCGCCAGCACCGCGCCGGAGACGAGGACCAGCACCGCGCCGCTCGCCAGGAGTGTCCCGGGATGCTTGATGGTCACCCGCTCGACCGTCACCCTGATCACATCGGCGGGCACGGGGGCGCCGCACAGCCGCCGAACGGGCGAAAAGTCAGGGCATCAGCAGGGGGACGAACAGGTACTCCCCGTGGGCGCTCAGCGCGGGCGGCCCGCCACCCTCGCGCACCACGAGCGTCATCTGGCGGCGGACCGGGATCACCATCCGGGAGTCGCCGGCCAGCTGGTCGACGAGCTCGGGCGGCAACCGCCGGGCGGTCGCCGAGACCAGGATGCGCGCCCAGCCGCCCTCCCGCGGGCGGCCCAGCACCTGCGGGTCGGCGAGCTCGATGCGCGCCCAGGGCATGCGCCAGGCGGCCAGGTTCGCGGCGCCGAACGAGCAGAGCCCAGGGTCGATCTCGAGGCCCAGCACGGAACCACCGGGCCCCACCAGGCGCGCGAGCAGCGCCGTCGTCCACCCTGAGCCGGAGCCGATGTCCAGGACGTCCGCCCCGACCGGCACGTGCAGGAGCTCCAGCATCGCCGCCACCGTGCTGGGTTGGGAGCACGTCTGGCCGTGGAACAGGGCGAGGGCACGGTCCTCGCCGGCGTGCCTCGTCTGGCCGCGGGGCAGGAAGCGGGCGCGGTCGATCGCGGCCATCGCGGCCGCGACGTCGCCCCTACGGCCGGGGTCCGCGGGCTCCGGTTCGGCCGATCCCACGTCCATCGACGCTACGCCACCCGGATCGCGCCGCCTCACGGAGCCCTTGCCGCACCTTCACGAGATCTCCGCGGGATCTGGGCCGCAAGGTTCTGGACGCCTGTCCTAGTCGCTTAGCGTGGAGCGCGATGAGTGAACAACCGCCCTCCCGACGGCGGTCCGGGGGCGGCAAGCATGTCGCCACCGGACCCGCCCGCAGACCCGCCACCCGCCTGGCCCAGAGCGGGGTCGCCGCCTTCCTCGCGATGGGTCTCGGCGTCCTCGTCATCGACCCAGCGGTCAGTAGTCCTGAGAGCGCACCCACGCTGGTGCACCCGTTCGTCACGGAGGCGAGCGCGGACTTCGCCGCACTGCACGCCTCCCGCGAGCAGGCCCGAGAGGCCGCTCGTGAGGACCTGACGGAGGCCGCCACGCAGGCGTTCGCCCGTGTGGGGCAGGTGCGGGCCAAGGCGACCGAGACGCAGCTGTCCGCCGACCACATCGCGGCGCTCGACCAGCTCGAGGATCAGGTCGACGCCCTGGTGGACGAGGTCGAGGCCGAGAGCGAAGCGCTGCACCCGGCCGAGCCGGCGGCCGACGAGGCCGCCGCCGACGCCGGTGCGCCGGCCGACGAGGCATCTGCCGCGGCCGAGGCGGCCGGTTCGGACCCGTTGCCCGTGCATCCTGACGACCTGGGCCAGGTGGAGGTGCCGGAGCCGGCACCGTCCTCCGAGGAGCCGGCACCCGCGCTGCCCGTCGCCGACCCCGCTGCCCTCTCCGCGGCGCTGCCGGAGTTCGCCGCCGTCGAGGATCCCGACGCGGCCGCGTTGCGTGACGCCGTGCTGGCCCTCGTCACCGCCGCCAGCCAGGTGGACGCCGCAGCCGAGGCCGCCAAGGCCGCAGCCGCCCCCGCCGCCCAAGC